>CAXTXB010000016.1:4276-27701 GCA_964247965.1 uncultured Dictyobacter sp.
AACTGTTTTTGCTTCATTCCAAAGTCGCTCAAGACGATAATAGTCTCTCTCTTGCGGGCCAAAGACGTGAACAATAACGCTACCAAAGTCCAGCAGCAGCCAACCTGTATCTGCACTGCCTTCTCGATGAAGCAGCCAGGCTCCCTCTGCTCTTAAATCTTCGTCTATTGCGTCCGCGATAGATTGAATTTGTCGATAATTGCTGCCACTACAAATGACAAAGTAGTCGGCGATCACACTGACATCCCTGATATCAAGCAAGAGAATATCCGATGCTTTCTTGTCTGATGCTGCATCTACAACGGCCTTTGCTAACTGGCCCGGGTCTAACAGAACTCCCTCCACAAGCGCTCCCTATTTTTGCACATCTAAGATTGACGTGCGCTAAAGTATCGTTCTTAATTGCTGTATCCGCATTATAGCACGATGAGACCGGTCTTGTTAAGAGGGTAGAGAGAGATCCTAAAGTCCATGTGAGTGTATTTTATACTAGAGATTCAGTAGCTTCCGAAGAAGCCGCTGAATCTTCAGTTCAGCAGTAGTTCATTATAGAAGATCTGATAGGTGATCTGTCAATCTCGTTAAGAGAAAATTGCTATTTTAGCAATTCTTACAGATCGAGAAAGGGAACCTTTTCTCGTCCTCAAACGAACTTTTGTACCCCCTGCTCTGATATGCCCGCTTGGAGCTCTTGAATCGTTTTACCGCTATCTTGCTCGATAAGGTCAGGAGCAATTTCGGCCAGTGGTATGAGGACAAAAGCTCGTGTTGACATTCTCGGGTGTGGTATGACGAGATCTTCTTGCACAATTTTTGCATGATCGTACAGCAGGATATCGATGTCTATGGTCCGTGGTCCGTTGCGAAACGTTGCCTCGCGGCCGTTGGCCTTTTCTAGCGCTTTTGTATATTTTAATAACGCTTGTGCCGAGAGTTGCGTCTCCCCACCACATACCATGTTGAGAAAGTAGGGTTGTTCAAGATAGCCAACCGGTTCTGTTTCATAAATAGAGGAGATAGCATGTAGGTCTACAACCTCCTGTAGCCCGGCTATGGCCGCTGCAAGGTGTTCTTGTCGATTCCCTACATTGGAACCAAGTGCTATATAGACGGTATGCTTTTCGAGTAGTGTCTCTGTCATGGGCTACTTTCCTCTCAAACTGCCAGGTGATGGAGTGCTATATATTTTCTCATTCGTGTTGAAAAACCCCTGCATGTATAAAATTAGCCTCTGTCCCACCTGCTTTATCTCCTCCAACCAGGAGTCCAAAATAACCAGAGGTGTAAGCTTGGTCTGAAAAAGTAGAGACGATCAATTGCTGGTTAATGTAAAAGCGAAAATGAGCACCTGTGGCGAGAACCAGGAAGGTATTGGTCTGAAGGTATCCCTTGTGTATTGCTGCCGAGTGAGTCCAATCGATGAGCGTTAACCAATGTTCCGGATCATTTCCTATTGCTTTTTGAAACCGATACTCACCCTGACTATTTAATTCCAGAACATAAAAGGCTTTACTATAAGGATCGAGGCGAAAGACAAGGCCACAAAAATCTCCAGAGAGTAGTTGTGCCTGAACTGTAAAAACAGCATCTGTAAATGAGATTTGTGCTGTGTAGCACCAGGCTACAGCATGGGCTGTGCCAGTATAGACGTGATAACCTTGAGGGGTAAAATAGCACTGCGTACCATCGTTTATCCAACCTCCTCCTCTTTTTGTCATACTGTCGTAGTAGAGAGTCTTTCCAGCGTCTATTGCAGGTGTTATTCCTGTCGTAGCTTGTATACGAGCTTGAGCGGCCAGAGTGGCCTGGCTCTGCACTATCGCCGTTTCGGTTATCCATTGTTTTGTCATCACTATGGAGGTAAGCTTGGAAGGTTGGCGCTTTATATCATTTACACTTCTTTGTGGTAGGCTAAAAGTGACACTAACACTAAGAATAGTCACCAGGCCTAATAAAGCTATCTGATAGGGGCGAATACGTTTTTTCTTATATAGCCTTTCATAGATAAGTGGTAGAAATGTTGTTTCACCTTTTAGCGGGAATAGTTGCGGTTTAGTCAATGGAAGATTCAATTGTGTTGTGATCTGTGCTATTGTTTCCAGGGTCGCTTCCTTCTGTCCTTGTTGTTGTACAACCGCTGTAGTCTCTCCCGTTGTAACAAGGACGAGCAGTTCATCCCCTGTTTCGTGTCCACATGCTTGCTGCAAGGCTCTCTTGTAGGCCAGGGCAAAGGTTTTTGCCTCCTGATAACGCTCCTCTGGTGCTTTGGCTAGCGCCTTGAGCATAATGTTTTCAATCGTCAAGGGGATTGTATTATTCAACTGACGCGGCGGAGTTGGCGTTGACTGAATATGTTTAAGGGTAACTGCTACCGGTGAGTCTGCTGTGAACGGAACATGGCCGGTCAGCATTTGATAAAGGATGATACCAAGTGAGTAAATGTCACTTCTATGATCGTTATGACCATTTGACTGCTCGGGTGCCATATACTCTGGCGTCCCTATCATAGCTCCTGAGTGAGTTTGAAACTTGGCCTCAAGCTTTGCCCTGGCCAGGCCAAAATCAGCGAGATAAGCATGTCCATCTGGACGCAATAAAATATTGGATGGTTTAACGTCTCGATGCACAACTCCATGGTCATGAGCGTTCTGTAAGGCAGAAGCAATCTGCTCAAGGAAGCTTCCTGCTTCTTCTACTGTAAGTCGTTCGCGTTTATATAAATAGTCACGCAGGGTCCCGCCTTCAATAAATGGCATAACGAGGTAGTACCATGGCCGCTGCTCACCAAAGTCGTAGAGTGGAAGGATGTGTTCATGTGAGAGAGCCCCGACTGCTAATGCCTCGCGCTCAAACCGGCGTACGAAAGGCTCGTCGCTGCCATAGAGCACTTTTACTGCCACATACCGTCGTACACGCCGATCATATCCAAGGTAAACTTCTGACATCCCTCCCTGAGCAACACGAAAACGTAGTTCATAGCGTCCTAGCCTCGAACCTTCTATCCCCTTCATCTATCCTCACTCCTACTTTCCCCATCTGTATGCAACGTTTCATCGCTGGATACCATCATGTATCTAAGGTGCTCTACTATAAGCTGCCTGCCTTAAATACATGATGGAGTAAATCTTTTTAACGTGCTGTCCAGTAACGTTCGAGGCGGACAGTTTCGACTGGACGGATGCTTTTTGCGTAGTCTTCTATCGCTTTGTGCATTGTTTCCTTACCAGTAAAATTAGAACTGATTTGTGACGCATACATAGTGGCGGCCTCTATTTTCAGCGGCATCATTTCTGAAACTTCTACCAGTGCGTACTCATATGCTCCACCGAGTTCTTGTATGCGCGCCTGGAGTGCCCCAGGTTCACGTTGAACATAGGGATAGTCCTCATAGAAATACACTTTTGCGCCACGCTGAACGAGACGATCGGCTGCTGAACAAACAATTTGATGGTCGATATGCCGTCCCACTCCTAGTGGGGCATACCATGCTGCATCAGGTAGACGTGCTTGCAGGTCAAGCAGCAGTTGAGCCAGTTCTCTATCGACATCCTGGTCTTCTGCGTGTACTTCGCCTCCAATTATTTGAGCTTCACTTGTGTAGTAAGATGGGTTGCCACGAAAGATAGCTTCCAGGTAGTCGAGCCAGAGATAGTCTACCTGCAAATAATCGAGTGCAGCGCTGTCTTCTTTCCGTCGTTCTTCTACCAGCGCTCCAATCCCACTTGTGCTGCTGGTTCCCCATCTGCGAACAACTTGTGTTGCAAATGGACTGAGTGAGACAGCTTGTGTAGGTACGCCACCAAAAACAGTGATAACTAATGGACGTAGCCCTGAACTTACCTGGACTCCTAGTGTGCCACCACAGGAATAAACTATATCATCAAAGTGTGGTGCGAGAAAAATATGCCTATACTTCGTTGTGATTTCGTTAACGTTTGTAAGTTGCAACGCTTTATTCCTCCATATATAGGGTTTTCTTCAATACTCCATTTAGAAAAATATCAGCTTCAGTATATATGATACAGCGCCAGTCTCTATGGTCGCTATGGTAAGCGTACGCCTTCCTCCGTTGCATCGAGCAAGCCATCTTTGACCAGTCCATTAATGATTGTCTGTAGCCAGGGACGATCTGCATCGCTAAACTCTGGCTTGATCTGCACCCCTAATACTTCAAAAGGGATGCGTTGCTGGTTCGGAACTGAACGAAGTAAATCTATGATGCGCCCACGGAAATAGCGATTGCTGCTGGTGAACGGTTGGGCCTGGTAGCTACTCTTCTTTTCTGCCACTTTGCGGAGTTGGCGGAAAACAATTCCTGATGGAAAGAGACTATACTGGCTCATCTGCGTGTAGGCCTGGCACGTCTCTTGTAGTGGACAGCTTCCACAACGTGTATCATTACTTGTACACGTTGTAGCTCCCAGATCCATTAAAGCTTGATTCCAATTGTATGCCTGCTCTTCTGGCAACACCTGTTCGGCTAGTAGCAACATCTGAGTATCATTTATTTTCTGTTCTGGCTGCTCTAAACCAAGAAAAATACGGTGTATCACACGACGAATATTTGTATCTACCGTAGCAACCTGTTTATGGTAGGCAAAACAGGCAATCGCTCCCGCTGTATAGCGACCAATGCCTTTGAGCTTGAGGAGTTCGTCTATACTATCTGGTATTTGACCCTGGTAGTCGGCAATGACCTGTTTTGCTATTGATTGCAGACTAATTGCTCTTCTGTTATAGCCCAATGGTACCCAGGCGGAGATAACATCCGCTGTAGGAGCGTTTGCAAGATCTGCAAGCGTGGGAAACGCTGCCAAAAATTGCCTGTACTTTGGTAAGACACGATCAACCTGTGTTTGTTGGAGCATGACCTCTGATACAAGAATAGCATACGGATCACTTGTCGTTCGCCAGGGTAAATCACGCTGCTCTTGAGCATACCAATTCAATAGGGACGATTGTACTTGTGCTAGATGATCAGGTTCGGGTTGAACTGGTAAGAGTGAGGAAGAAATACGCTTACTCATAGAACCTCAGACTTTACCCGTGCGCATTGTTGTTGTTTGTCTCTCTGTATCCTCTGGCACCTCTTTTATCTCTTTTAATTCACTCCGCGCTTGTGCTGTTAATGAAAAGATAGTGTCGCCACCCTCTTGCCAGCACTTAGCGTCTGGTGCCGGTAAATTCTCACAGAGAATCCAGTCGTTGGCGCTGCGTAGCACATGGCCTTTAATGCATTTTGCATAGGATATGTGCTCGTTTAAGTCAGGATCACCCGGCTTCACTCCAGGTGATGCAATTTTGGGAATAAAAAATCTACACCAGGGCACGGTTATAAACCTTCCTTATTCTGTAAAATATGAAATAATTCTGTAAAATGATGAAATAGACCTTGTGTGATAACTATCACCTTTACTCACGCAGGCTTACGCCTCTCTGATAGCTTTGCTCATTATAGCGCATTGCCTCATTGAGAGTCCATAGGGTACCCTGCTACTTCTGAGCAACGAGGGCGAGACGACTATCTAGCGTAAGCGGACCACCTTCCAGGCCGCCGTAATACGCCTGGATCTGTAACCCTGCATTTTCTAGCATACGCACCAGTTCTGTCAGAGTGTAAATACGCATGGATTGGCGATGCTCTGTCCGTTTTCCTTGAGGATCGAGCAGGCTTACGCGTACTTCGTTACGACTGGTAAGCAGATCAATATGTCGCTCTTCCAGAACGATCAGGTCATCGCTATAGCGTGTAATGCTATGCGGTGAGGTTGTACGTACGACGCGAGCTTGATGAACAGTTTCTAATAGAAATTTGCCACCAGGTTTGAGCGCTTTGTGTACCTGTTGCAGGACATGCTGATCTTCATATTCGTCTTGCAAATAGCCAAACGAGGTGAAAATATTGATAATTGCATCAAATTCGTTTTCAAAAGGAATGTTGCGCATATCGCTTTGAATCCAACGTACTTCGACGTTCTGTTGTGTAGCTGTTACTTGTGCTTGCTGGAGGAATATTGTGCTCAAGTCTAGTCCGGTGACCTGGTACCCTTGCATTGCCAGTGGAACTGCATGCCGCCCATATCCACAGCAGAGGTCAAGAATGGCGCTTCCGACCGGTAGGTTAAGCAGGTGAATAATATCCTTCACCTCGCGGGCTGTTTTCTGGGGGGGGAGAAATGGCGAATAGAGGCGCAGGTAGTCTTCTCCAAAAAAGGTGACGTACCATGGAATATCGTTCATGAGGTAACACCCTTCGTCCGTTCGTTGTCGAGGTCTTGGTCGGGGTTCTGACCAAAAAGCGATGCTGACCCCGTATCAAAATAAACGGTTCTCCAGAATATTGTTGCACAATTGAGGGATGTAATAGCAGAGCAACTGCAGAAAGCCCTATCATAGTATGCTCTCGCAGTCTTTCCTGGTCTGATTGCTCCAGGTCTTTCGGGCTGTAATTTACGATCTTTGTGCCATGACAAGACGAAGCCACCATGTACCAGTTTTGAATGCAGCTATGAGATAAAGCCAGGCCCATGCTTCAAATAAAATACCATAGCTTGCTGCCATCGCAATACAGAACAGACTGGCAAGCGCTGCTAGTTGCTTCAAATAGAGGTTTCGAATATGCCAGCGGAAACTCCCAGTAGAAGACCCCCGAAAGTACCAGAACACTGTGCCTGTGAGCAATAAAAGAACGAAAATACCTGTGGTCCCGATGATACCTAGACTTAATGAAAGAAAATGTGTGTTCATCGCTTCCCTCTTCTGTTTTTGCCCCCAGATTTCCCCTGGTTGAAATTATAACATGTAGGCTTTCCGTATTGTATACTGAAGTGTCGTGTGAGAAAAAGAACGCTTGCTTTGTACTCACTCAGGCTGCTTTATGTTAGAGGAGAGATCTGTGTTCGCCGAAGAATTAGTTGTGCTTGATGCCGATTCTCCGCTCTGGAATGCATTGCAACCGTTGTTAAATGCAGCGCTCGGGCTTGAGCAACATGATGAGACATATGTGTGGCATGGTTGGAAGAAAACATCTGTTGCTGCCTTTCTCCGCAGCTTACCTATACATTGCTCGTTGCTCATTGGTGTGTGGGACGTAGAAGAGTCGTTTATTTCGTATGAGCAAGATATACAAGAACAAGAAACTTTGATAGTTGGGTGTGTCTGTGAAGTTCTCGATGGCGAAGTTTGTTCAGTTCGTACCTTTGATGCGCTCGCTGATATTCCTCCTGTAGAGCAGCTAGAGCCAGGTATCCCACATGCTTTAGAACTCATGCGTGTGGCCCGAGCGCAAGTGGCTCCGGTGGCCTGGGCGCTTTTTACTGATAAGAAAACATGGGATGAGTGGCTCTTTACTGAGAACGACGAAGGGGTCGATAAAGGTGATTTGCTTGCCTCGCTTGCTCAACAAGGACGCTGTGTTCTGATGGGCAGCCAAACAAAGCATCATTATATTTAAGTAGGGATAGATTTTTATGAGCGAAAAGAAAGAAAATACCACTCCATTGGTCTGGAACCCTATTTTGCGTCAGTACCTTGTGAATGCTGCAAATCGCGCGAACCGTCGTGAGGGAACGACGGAGTGTCCTTTTTGTGCCGATATCACAAGTGGGCGTGTGGGTCCTGATACCAACGTGTGGCTGCATCCTAATGACTTCCCTCCGTTTAAGCCGCCGGTAGGTGAGGCGTACGTCGTCATCTATAGTCGCGATCATGACAAGAAATTTACACAGTTAACGGTGGATGAAGTCTTCGGTGTGACAAAATTGTGGCGCGAGTTATATAATGATCTGTCTTCACGCTATCGTACGGTCATGATTTTTGAGAATAGCGGCACTGCCATTGGGCAGACCCAGTTTCATCCACATGGGCAGGCTTATGGTGTCTCTGTCTTTCCCGCGACACTTGAGCGTGAGTTCGAAACAGTGGTGATCGACAATGACGCTGGCAAGGGTTGCCCGTTTTGTCGTGTGCGCGAGGAATTGAGCGATGGTGAGCATCAGGTTGCGGCGAACGCGACGTGGCAAGCGTTTTTGCCGCCTTACGTTCGCTATCCTTATGAGACCCATCTCTATCCGCGACGGCATGTAGCAAATATCGGTGCTATGCAGGACGACGAACTGCGTGATCTAGCTGCCCTATTGCTTACAGTAATTCGTGGGTATAACGATTTATTTGACGGTGCCATGGCTCCTATGCCCTATTTGATGGGTTTACATCAGCTCGCTGATGAGCGTTTCCATTTCCACGTTGAAATTCTTGCCATTGGACGAGCGCCTGGCAAGCTGAAATATGCTGCGTCATCCGAATCGGTGTGGGGATTATGGACGAATGATTCGTTGCCCGCTAAGAAAGCGGATGAATTGCATGCAGCAATCGAAAAGAAAGAGGCTGAAGAGAAGTAGCATATGGATACAACGAAGCTTTTACCACCTGTTAAAGAGGCACTTGCGCAATTTGAGCATGTGTTTCGCGAAGAGACAGCATATATCGGACCATTAGGCGCGGCATGGGCTCCAGGGCGTGTAAACCTCATCGGTGAGCATACAGACTATAACGGCGGCTATGTTCTGCCCCTTGCCATAGATCGCGTTTCGGCATTTGCGGGGCGCACGCGCAATGATGCTATAGTTCGTCTCTGGTCAACCCACTTTTCGGAGTATGCGCAGTTTTCTCTGACTGGCTTACCCGAGACGTTCCAGGTGCAGCGTGAGCAGTTGCCTGACTGGGCCCGCTTCATCCTGGGTGTTGCAACAGAGTTGATTCGTGCGGATAAGCCCGTCAATGGTTTTGATGCTGTCGTGAGTGGTGATGTGCCACTTGGTGGTGGTATGAGCTCGTCTGCAGCTCTTGAGGTCTCAACTGTCCATGCCTGTGCCCTCTTCTCGCAGGGCAAATTGACTATTGACATACAAAATGCGAGTTTATCTCCTATGGAAGTTGCTGCCCTCTGCCAGCGTGCAGAGCATATTGCTTCGGGCCTGCGTTCTGGAATCCTTGATCAGGCTGCCTCGTGCCTGGGTCAGCCCGGCAAAGCCATTCTGCTCGACTGCCGCTCTCTTGAGTACCGCTACCTGCCCTTTGAGTATCCCGGAATCTCTGTCGTCGTCATCGATACAGGTGTGCGACGTGAACTGGCCTCCTCTGCCTACAATGAGCGACGACAACAATGTGAAGACGCTACCAAGCAACTTCGTGAGCAGATCCTCAAGGATGAGCCAGAAAATAGCCAGGCACATGAGATTGAGACGTTGCGTGATATCTCTCCTGAGCAATTTGCTCACTATAAAGATCATCTCTCTCCTCTCTTACAAAAACGTGCGGGCTATGTCATTGCTGAAAATGAACGTGTGCTGCAGGTCGTTAAGCTTTTAGAAGCTGGCGATGAAGCGAAGAATATTGAGACGGCTGGAGAGATTCTCTGGAAGGGTCATGCCGGCCTGCGCGACGAATACGAAGTCAGCAGCGTCGAACTTGATGCGCTTGTGGACATTGCCCACGCGGTGCCCGGCGTCCTTGGTGCACGTATGATGGGCGGCGGCTTCGGAGGCTGCACCATTAACCTTGTACGTAACGAAGCGGTGGAGGCTCTGCGTACGGCAGTTGAGAAAGGGTATCCTCAACGTACAGGACGTGATGCAAGTATCGATATCTGTCGCGCCGCAGCAGGTCCGGGTTACACTTTTTAGCACTAGTTAAGCAGAGAAAATAGAAGAAGTTAGGATAGGATATTTAGGAGTTAATTGTCCATGAAACTTTTTCTCTCGACTGACTTTGAAGGCACCAGTGGCATCGTTGCGTGGGAACAGATTATCGAAGGAAATGCGGAATACGAGCAGGGACGAAGGCTGCTAACTGAAGAAGTGAATGCAGTTATCAAAGGTGCGATGGATGCCGGTGTAACGGAATTTGTGGTCAACGATTCACATCATGCCATGCGCAACCTGCACCCACAAGATCTGCTAGGGCGCGCAACCCTTATCACTGGCAAACACAAACCCATGTATATGATGGAGGGACTGAATGCGAGCTTTAATGGTATCTGTTTTGTCAGCTATCACGGCTCTATTGGAGCAGAACATGCTGTTCTCTCTCATACATATAATCCTGGAGCGATCTGGGAGGTCCGCATCAACGGCGAGGTTGTTGGAGAGTCGGGTATAAATGCTCTTGTCGCCGCCCACTTTAACGTGCCCATCATTTTTGTAAGTGGAGATGCTGCTACTGCAAGCGAGGCCGAACTTATTGCTCCTCGTGCTGAAAAAGTAGTGGTAAAGCAGTCAATAGGGCGTTTTGCCGCCTCACACCTCCATCCAGGTGTAGTACATGAGCTGTTGCAGGCAGGGGCTCTGCGTGCAGTACAGAACCTGTCAACAATGCAAGCGCCTCAGTTTGAGCTTCCTGTCACACTTGAAATAACCTTCCTCGTTGCTGATATGGCAGAGATGGCTGTGTGGATACGCGGCGTTGAACGAGTCTCCTCACGTACTGTAAAAGTTGTCGACGAGGACCTCCTCAATCTCTATCGAACGTTTGTGACAATTGTCACGTTGACGCGCTCTTTGGTAGATCGCTAGTAGAGTGCTGAAATTGCCAGTTACATAGGCAACTGGCTGTATCGGCACTCTACTGATACTATCGTTATGCTTATTAATTTATGATTATCTATATTTGTTTTTACAGTAAAGCATGTTCGATGCGTGCTTCGTCTGTATCTTGGATGAGTTGGAAGGAGAAGAGCAGGCTGTAGTCACCAATCTGAATAGAATCTCCCTCTTTTAAGACTTGCCCTACGTTCTCTTCCAGCTTCTGCCCATTCACCGTAACTCCATACATGCTGCGTTTGTCATAGATAACATATTGCTCCCCTTCGCGTTTAATCTGGGCATGGTGACGTGAAGTAATTGTATCTTCATCCAGTAAGATGTCGCTTGATCCAGCACGTCCAAGGTTTACCTCATCTTTTAGAAGCGGAAGCTTTCGTGGTTCCCGTGGAAATGGTGAGGTGATAATCAAGTAAGCAGTAGGGACCACAGCGATGTCAGTCGTGTATGATAAAGGTTCTGTGTAGCGGCTTTTTATCTCCTCAGCAGGCATATCGCCTTCTGAAGTAGGCTGAGGCTGTATGGGTTCAGGAGGAAATGGTGTCTGCTCTGGAATAGGCTGTGCAATATCAGGTGCAGGTGTTGGAATGATCACCGGCTCTACCTCAGGTTGAGGTGCTGGTGGGGCCGGTGGGGCTGCTGGCTCAGGTTGAGGCTCTGGAATGGGCTGTGGAGCTGGCTGGGGCTGAGGGATATCTGGCTCTACCTGAGGTGAAGGCGGCTGTTCTTGTTCTTCTGTTGCCGCTCTTGCTATCTGTTTAAGTGCTGACTCTGCTGGCTTCTCAGATTCCTGCTGCTGCCCATTAATTATCTCAACCTTTTCTGTTTGGAGCTGTGGTGTTTGCAGCGAGGCCATAAGAGCCTCGGCGAACGCAAGAATAGATGGATAGCGAGCCTCCTGTTTCGTATTGAGTGCTCGGCGTATAACGCCCTCTTGCTCTCCTGTCAATCCTGACCGAAGCGCAGGTATTACTCCGGCGGATTTCAGTCGCTCTATTTCTGCGGGTGGGCCGGCAAAGGGAAGACGCCCCGTAAGCCAGACAGAGAGCAGAATTGCCAGGGCATATTGATCACTTGCGGGCGTCACTTGCCCTTTAAACTGCTCCGGTGCCGCAGTCATTGGAAGCATACTCTGCTGCGGCTGGCCAAAACGTCGCACGAACTGTGCTAGCCCCGCATCGCTTAGGAGCAACGGTGCGCTATCGACCTCAGCTCGCTCTGATATCAAAATATTTGAGAACGTTAAGGCTCCATGGACGTGGTCGTAGCTATGAATGAGATGAAGTGCCTGAGAGAGCTGATAGGTGTAGATAAATGCATCTCTAATAACGAGTGGTGGACTGAACTCTACTCGCCCTTCGTTGCCAAGCAAGGAACCCTTGTTGGTGTACCGCCGCACAACATAAAGCTTTCCAGCAAATTCACCATAATTGAGTACCGCTGCAAGGCAAGTATGTGCGAGAACACTCAAAACTTGCATATCGCGAAAAAACTGGCGTCGTACTGCGTATGAGAGCTCTGACCATGGATGAATAAGCTTGAGGACAACTTTATCTTTTAACTTGCCATCTGCAGCTTCATAGCTTACACCTGCGCCCCCTTGTCCTAGTCGGCGTATGATATGGTAGCGCTCAAACTTTTGGCCTGCTTCCAATATATACATACTTACCCCTCTTTTTATCGAAAAAAATATCTTTGTTGTAGTATTGTAGCATACCGTAGCCGTTTTCTTTCCCTATGCAAAACAGGCTGCGATAGTAGTTGACAGGCAGTTACCAATATATCTATACTGGCAACTATTAACTTTGCTAACGATAAATGGTCTTGCTTACTTTGAGACGATAGGCTATGTAAAGCGTCATCTATAAAGATGCTGTAGCACAAAAATAGGCGATGGATTTTGTCGATGAAAAAGAAACTGTTGTTTACATTATGAGAGTTCCTGGCGCAAATCCGAAGTACCGCGTGATTCAAGATGTTTTAATCCTTCTTGTGATGTGCATCATGCTCTATTATGGTGCAGCCTGGCAACTCTTTGAACCGAATACTGATGCGGCAAGATATCAGTGTTATGCTGTTGCATTCTGGCAAGGCCGGCCTGCTCTGCATGCACTATCTGATTTTCAATGTGCATTTCTCACCCATCCTGAGCAGCAGCATCTCTTACTGCTTTCACAAAGAGCAATTGTGAGATGGATGAGTCAGTTTGGTTTTCCTGCCCAATTCATACAATTTGTTGCGAATCAATCTGCTTCTGTACCTTTACACTCTTTACCTTATGAATATCCGCTGTTGACACTCGTGCCATTTTCGCTAGGTATGACGGCATCATTATTATGGTATCAGGTAGCATTTGCACTCTGGATGCTTGTAGTTGCAGCAGCGCTCTACTTTGTGCTTGAGAGATGGCGGTCGCGACGCGCGGCCCTGTCTTATGTATTCTATATGGTTTTAGGCGGTTGGGCAACATTGGCCGGGCGTTTTGATATTATGCCAGCAGCTTTGACTTTACTCGCCCTCTTGTGTTCTGCGCATAAACGCTGGAATTGGGCCTTCGCGCTTCTGGCTTTGTCAACGCTGTTGAAATTTTATCCTGTAGTATTACTTCCCCCTTTCCTACTTGCTCAACAGTTAGATACACAAGGTGCCTGGTCTGCGCGCCGGCGCTGGGCTCCTCTGGGTGTATTTCTTCTTGTTTGTGCGCTGATCATCGTCATCTCTTTACTCCTAAGTGTTGAAGGAACACTTGCCCCCTTTAATTACTTCGGCTATCGTCCAGTACAAGTGGAGTCACTCTCAGCGTCGATTCTCTGGCTAGCGAACAGGCTAGGAGTAGGATCATTAAGTTTTGCTTACACCTTTGGCTCGCTTAATATGCTCAGCCCGTTATCGGCAGTCATCTCCCTCTTCGCTGATCTCCTTGTTGTGGCTGGTCTTTTGTATACCTACTGGCTCCTCTGGCGTACAAAGATCGATCTAGCTACCGGGTGTCTTTTAACTTTGCTTATAGTCATGTTAACGTCCAAAGTATTTAGCCCGCAATATCTAATCTGGGTGATTCCGTTGCTTGCCTATACTGGTGAGACCCGTCGCTGGTGGCTCTTGCCCTGGAGTCTGATCTGTCTACTGACTACCTGGATCTATCCGTATATCTACCTGATGACACCATCCATCCTGGATGTGCCCAAAAATCCTCTCTTTTTTCCAGTGACGACTCTTCGCAACCTTGTGCTTCTTGGCTGGGTGCTTGCTTTGCTGATCTCTAGTTCTTTTATAACCAGGCAGAAGAATGACCAACTGGAATCGCAAGTTCCGCGAGTTCAAAGAGGAGGAAGCGAGAAGGATGCTGAATATTCAGACTCAACGCGCGTTAAGCTACGAGATGGCTATGTGTCTGGGAAAAGCGATCAAGAGAAACTACGAGATAACAGAAGATGCGATTGATATTGGTTCTTACTCGCGTGGTACAAGTACTGATCAACAGCCTGATGTTGACTTACTGTTTTTAGGGATTCCCTTCGATACTGAACGTAATTTTGTAGATTGGACGCGAATAGATACTTTTAGCATGGTTCATACTTGGGATGGAATAACCGATGTAGAAGTCATCAAAAAGCTTGATCCTATCCTATTTACAGCTATTACAGATTCTCTTCTGCAGTTAGAAGCAGTTAGCTCTGGCTCCCAGTTTCACGCAGTGCGCTCGTGGAAAGATGATCCGCAGGTGGTTTTTACAATCAGTGTGAATCACAAGGTCTGTGGTACGATTAGCATCGATGTGACCCTGTCATATCCTAAAGAGAATTTTGGGGCTGAGCATGCAAAGAGGTTTCAAGCCATTGTGGAGAAGACGGCTCAAGCTCACGGAGAAGCACGAGTCCTGCAATTAGTGGAAGATATTCGAAGACTTAAAACAGCGGTTAAGGAAGAGGCTTCTTCGTATGGTCAGATCGATAGGAAGAAGAAGGTTTCAGGATTTTTGATAGAGGTCCTCTTTATGCGTCGAGATGAGCTATTCACTTATAGCGAAGTTATTGCACAACTCTATAAGCATGAATGGCCTGTAGATAGACAGCCAGAATTGCCTGAGCGTATTCAAAATCAGAAAGAACCGCTGCTTGGAACAAATAAATCACTTAATGATCTTTTGTCTACAGTAACAAAAGGAGGCTACTCCCTTTTGAAACTAGTTGCAGCAAGGGAACACGAGCGTATGACAAGTTAGTAAACACAAAACACGCTGTTCCTCATTTCGCAAAAATTCGGGATGAGGCATTAGTATAGAGAAGATACGTGAGATTATTAGTCAAAAAATTGATAACGATAGGTATCAAACACTTTTTTAGGTAAAATTAGTAATAAAAGTAGAATAATGAGTGGCGGACCAACAGTAGTGAGAAATATCCATCCCACCCAATCTCCTATCGGCTGATAGCCCCGAAAGAAGTAGATAAAGTTTGCTGAGGCTGAGAACGTTAATGTAAAGCCTAGAAGCGCTCTTCCGAGGCGTTCATGCATAATTGGCAGGCAGATAGAAACCAGTCCTACCAGCCAGATGATATACCAGGGAAAGAACCATGGTGTCACTATAAGCACTGCCCCTAGTATCGCTAACGCAGCTAGAGCCAGTGTTCGTGTTGTTGGGATGCGCCAGAGCCACGCAACACCGAGAAGTAGCATAATAGCCGCAACTCCAGTACTGATGTTTTGCCATGTTTGGTGCTGACTGAGCAGCGAGATGAGTGGCGTTCCCCCGCCTTTGTACTGCGCTCCGTAGGCTTTCTCCCAATTCTGTAGTGCTCCTAAAATCGATCCGTAAGCAGAACGTGCCGAAGGCGGAGAACTAAAACTGTTCACGATCTCCCTTATGCTATGACCAGCCCAAAATGGGACGTAGAAGGCCATCACGATACCCACACTAACGAAACAAGCTATCAATATCACTTGTAGAAGAGGGCGCCAGGAAAACTGTCGTAGCGTTCCCAGTGAGAGATGTTTTAGCGTTCCATTGTTAGATTGCAAAGATTTACGTGCAAGCAGAATGAGAAATAACGCGAGCAGTGGTGCGCTAGTAAACTTGATCAGCATCGCAAGTGTGAATGCAATGAGTGGGACAAGATAGCTATGTGGTCCTGTAAAGAACTTCCCTCTGTTCTGTTCTATCCGTGCCGAGTAGAGCAAGCCGAGCAGGAGGAAGGTAACCATAAACGTATCGTTATGTCCGCCGAGGCAGCTCTCTTGTAGGACAAGCGGATTCCACGCGTATAGCAATGTACCCTGAGCTACTGTACGCGGCGTTCTGCCCATTGTGCGTAAGATGGAGGAAATCAGTAGTATATTGATCATATGTGCGGCAAATCCAAGTATACGGTAGAAGAAGACGTAGACCACCGCGTGCTCTCCAGCAAGCAAACTACTGAAACCACAGATCAGTAGCCAGACGGGTCCGTAAGCACAGAGCGCTGTGCTCCAGTCGTCCAGGTGTATAAGTGGATCTCGCGGATAGGCCGAGAGGGTCACAACATAAGGATTGGCGTGATAGGTGGCGAAAACACGACCATAGCCAGCATAGACAAAGACATCACGCGAGAGCATCGCTGGTGTAAGAACAAAGATGAGGCCGGCTAACAGAACTCCAAACCAGATGATATTGAGCGTACGCCGGTTGTCATAGTCACGCCTCTGATGCCGTATCCACCAGGCTCCCAGAGCATAAATGATAAACTCTAACGCAATTAGTGATAAGAGCCAGATAAGGTGCGTGGATATCTGTGAGTCGCGTAGTTTACTTGCTAGCTTCAAATCGATGGGCAACCACGACCCAACGGAAAGCAACAGGTTGCTTGTCGGCCAGGTTTGGACTTCTGGAAGGGCTTGAAGGCGATTAAGGGGAGTGATACTGACTACGATACAGCATAAAAAAGCAATCATACAGAGCAACAAGCCTGTTGTAGAAGTATGCCTGCTGTTT
Organism: uncultured Dictyobacter sp.; assembly: GCA_964247965.1. GTDB lineage: Bacteria > Chloroflexota > Ktedonobacteria > Ktedonobacterales > Ktedonobacteraceae > Dictyobacter. Next base: position 20,846 of record CAXTXB010000016.1, read on the forward strand.
GATTGATTATCAATGCTATTGTGTGACAGTAACGAGGTTTCGACGAATTTCTTCATAATGTTGTCTTTTTATACCATCCATTTTCCCATGACAAAGAGCAGACTAAGCGTGGCAAGCAGCGCTGGAAAGACCCATAGAATCGTCTGATGAAGCCGTGAATGTTCTATACCAAGCAGAGCAAGCGTTATAAAAGCTGGAAACATTTCGAGCACAAAACGCTGATTTGATATCAATGAATCATGCTGCGCCATCGTCGAGCTAAATAGGATGCTGGCGAAGAGCAATCCTGACCAGATAGTATAGCCTGGGCGCACCCTTTTTCTACCGATGATAGTCAGTAGAATAAAACCAAGCGTTGCGCTGAGATCAAGCAGGACATGCACTTGATTGAAAGAACCAAAGGGCTGATTCCAGAAGAATTCGAAAAATGCCTGCCATATGCCCTGCCAGGGCCAGGTAAATTGATGCGACCAATGATATTGAACAGCAACAAATATCAGTGGGTTGCCCGTCATTTCCCAGCAGTAGATACAGTAAAGAGCAGTTCCTAATGGTATAAATACAAGCGGCATACAGCTCCAGGCTAGTTTGCGCCAGTTGGCCTGCAAACTTTCTCTCATCAGCCATAATTCGTAGAGATAGGGTATCACAAGCAAGACTCCTGTCGTGCGTGTCAATGCCGCCAATCCACCCAGGATGCCAGCTAGCCACCAGCATTGACGCCGCAGGGCTAGAAAAGTCCCTGCCGTTAGCAACACGAAAAGCGACTCGTTGTAGGCGGCGAAGAAAAAGAATGCAGTAGGAAAGATGCAGAGGTAGAGTAACGTTCGGCGTGCGACTTGCTCTCCACCTATGTCCACCGCCAGTTGATAGATAATAAACAACGCTCCTAGCAGTGCTGCATTGCTCACAAGCATACCTGCTGCGAGATAGCCCCAATTTCCAATCAGGCGTGCAACGAGTGCGAGAAGTGCAGGAAAGAGCGGGAAGAAGGCGAAATCAAATGGCGGCTGATAGCCCGATTGCGCGATGCGTACGTAAACAGCGGCATCCCATTGCTGCCACGAGTTGAAAAATGTTGTGAAAGCGACTGGCGTGCCCGAATATTTTTCTTGTGTCAGTAAAATATAGCCGAAATATGTCACGAGCATCAGGATCAGGCGTGTGGCGAAGAATAATCCTACTATATCCCAGAGAGGAGCACGTTTCATATAATCCTTCCTTCCCTCACACAACCCAGCGATTCATAATGAAAGCTATACTTAATACTGCCAGCAATGCTGGGAATATCAGGAGCACCATAGAGTGCAGACGTGGATATTGTTTTCCCAGAAGTGCCAATGTTATAAAGGCTGGAAACAGTTCCAGCATAAAGCGCTGGTTGGAGAGCAGAATGTCCGGCTTTTCCGTTGCTGGATACAACAGAATGTAGATCATAAATACACTCATCCAGATGCTATAACCTCTGGGTAATCTGCGCCAACCCAAAGCGATTAGGAGGATAAAGCCGAGCGTTGCGCTCAAATCCAGCAGTAAATGCGCCTGGTTTGCTGATCCGAATGCCTGCGGGTGAAATAATACCAGTGCTGAAATGGCTTGCCAGATTCCTGCCCACGGCCAGTTAAGATGCCTGCCTGAGTGCTGCTGAACCGTGATAAACTCTAGCGGATTGCCAACCGTGATCCAACAGTAGAGTGCGTAGAGCAGGGTGCCTGTGGGAATAAGTACAATTGGAGCTGCATTGAGAAGCAACGCACGTCTATTTGCAAACAATTCTTCTCGTTGTGTCCACAACTGATAAAGATAGGGAATAACAAGCAGAACGCCTGCTGAACGTGTGAGTGCAGCCAACAAGCCCATCAGGCCAGCTAGCCACCAGCGTTGCTTGTAGAGCGCCAGGAAGGTTGCCGTCGCAAAGAGTAGGTACAAAGACTCGTTATAGGCAGCAAAGAAGAAAAAGGCCGTGGGGAAGATACAGATATAAAGCAAGCTGCGTTGCGCAATCTCATCACCCGCTATATCTACGGTTAGACAATACAAAATGCACAACATTCCAAATAACGCAGCGTTACTAATTAACGTTCCCGCCAACAGATAACTCCAGCCGCCCAGTAGATGACCGATAGCCGCAATAAGCAGTGGAAAGAGCGGAAAGAAGGCAAGGTCAACGCGTTCATAACCATACTGAGCAATCCTCACATAGTTAGCTGCGTCCCAATGATTCCAGCTGCTGAAGAGCGCTCCCACATTCACAGGCATGTTGGAATATTTTGCAGCCGTCAATAAGATGTAGGCGATATAGGTTATTAACGCCAGGAGTAGACGTGTGGCTATAAAGATCCAGAAGATATTCCGCAGTGGAAGCTGTTTCTTCATGCATCAACCCTAAAACGATTACGTGTAGCCAGGTAGAGCAAAAGACCGGTAAATAGTAACAGCAAGCTATTGCGTACAAAAATGGTTGCATAAAATTCTGGTAAGAGAGGTCCAAATGTATATCTTACTCGGTTATAAAGAAATGGATAGATTAAAGTTGAGACCAGGCTAATACTTCCCCAACTCAGTAGCCACTTCCTGTTCCATCCGCCTGTATAAGCCACAAATGGAGTCAACCAGATCAAATATTGCGCGCTGAACACCTTGCCAGTAACGATCACTATAAGCAGTGTGAGCAGAAAAGTAAGCCTCAAGCCTATCTTCTGACGCCATTGTAACCAGTAAACAAAGCAAAGTCCAGTCAGAAAAAGTATACTGCCGCCCTGCATAACAATCGCTGAAAATTGGCTAAACACATTGCGTGACCCATATGAAAACGCATAGGTGAGTGGATAGCCGCCAAGCGTACTGATAAGCCACACAATTGAAGCGGAGAGCGACTCTATTTGCAGTGGCCGCTGCCCAAAATAGGCAAGCGGCGCGATAGTTCCTTCCACATTCACCGCGAGCGATAAGATTGTGATAATAGCGCAGGTAAAGACAAAGGTTGCCAGGGGTAGATACCTCTGCCAGGAATACCACGTCTCTTTCTGCTGCCTCTGTTGTACAATGAGTAAGGGAACAAGCAAAACTACAGGATAAAATTTAATCATAGTCGCCAATGCCAGCAGGAAAAATGCCCACCTCCACCTCACCCGTTCTGCACAAAGTAGCGCGCCAAAAGTACACGCCGTCGGTATCAGGTCAAAACGCCCTAGCGCCGTCACAAAACAGCCGATAGCCAGATAAATGGCAAAGGCCAATGCTGCTCCCCGCGAGTGTCTATGGAGCAGTAGCAAGTACAGCCCTGTGGCAATACAGAGCATCCAGAAGGCAAATGTTTCTTGAAACCATGGAGTCGGCGTAATAAGCCCGGGCGAGAAGCTCAATACAGCCATCAATGGGTACTCATACGGCAGCACATGATACTGCTGCGTCGAGGGCTGGGTTGCTACAAATGTCACGATTACAGCAGGCAAAGCACGGTGGCGCATGCTCTCTATGAGCGCATTGTGTGTCTTCATAGCTGTTTGATCTGAGGGATGTGTAAGAAATTCACATTGCTGAGCTGGTAGACTTGATACTGCTTGTGTGCCATTCCAGAATGCAAAGGCATAGCACTGATATCGCGCAGCATCAGAGTTTAACTGTTGGGTAAAACCACCTGGCAAGATAACATACAGGAAAAGTAGAATAAGGACATCTGGCAAGGAGAACTGTCTTGCCCTTAACCATACTGCAAGCGTATCTTTTGTAGAAGATTGAGGCTTTTCTGTATCTTCCTCTTTACTTGATATATGGTCTGGTTTCGTTTTCATACGCCCTCAAGTTTGCGTTTTCCCTTTTAGAGGATTCGCGAGAATATAGCAGTAGGTAGTGTTGCCTCCCATCACAACATGGATCACGTGAGCATTCCAGCCTCGCGGCATTGCATAGCCACGCTGTACCAGGTGCATAGGCCAGATGAGATAGTCGTACTGGTACATCTTATCTTGTGGATGCGCCTCTGCCAACTGAAATCTAGGTGTAAAGTTTTTATTGTAGTCAAACCATGAGACCCCTTGTCCGCCGGATTGAAGTGTTCCAGGTAGCGCGACAAGCCCCACGCTGGCCGAACCTCGCGTATTTGTCGTCAACCATTCTAGCCCATCCCGATAACCAGGATAAGCAACCTGCAAGGTATTATTCTCATCATGAAAGAGCTCACTCGTATACCCTTCAGCCGCGTGAACCGTGAGCAGACCTAAAAGGTGTGGTGCTATAGTTAGGAGTGCCAGCAGTGCAATGGTTATAGCAGCTCGTGTGCGGAACCTTTTTGGCTTGCTTGTTTGTATTTCAGCTGGAAGCGTAGGAAGAGAAGAGGCAGAAGTCATCGTGATTGTTTCAGGTTTCAGGCGTAAAATTATCGCCAACCCGTAGACTCCAGCCAGGGCTACAGATGGTGCCAGTGGTAGGTGGTAGTGCGTTCCGACAACAATATTGAGCAGACTAAACATACCGAGAATACTTAGGAGCCAGATCAAGAGAAATGCGAGGATCGCTGCGTCCGTTGGAGTCACACTCATTGTACTTGCAACCCTTTTGGTGTTCATCGTCTGCAGGTGAAAGCGCACTAATTGAACGAATGCAAAGACTGCGAAAAAAGCGGCTGGAATGGTCACAAACACCGTCATCTTGTTGAGAATAATATAGATAATTGCCCAGTGCGGGACATGTGTAACATAGTTTCCAGCTATAAATGTTAAGTGTCCATGGATCGAGTGCTCCCACTCAAAGAGAAAACTATGACGAAGCAGAACGTAAGGGTTTGGCCAGATAGCCGGATCGGCGGCGAGGAATACCAGTGGAGCTATTATAACTGCGCCAACCCACCATAGCCAGGGAACTTTCGGCCGCTGCTCCACCGCCAGGCGAGGTCGAATAGCCAGAAAATAGTAAGCAGTAAATAAAACCATCCCAGGAATTGCGAGTGACGCCGTATACTTACTCGCAACACCAAGTCCTGCACAGAGAGCTACGAACAGATAGAGCCATGGCCTGTGAATAGCGGGCCAGAGCAAGAGAAAAGCAATCGTAACCAGTGCAGTCATCGTCATATCAAGATATGCCAGGGCACTAAAATAGACCAGCCAGGGGCTAAATGCCAGGCTCAGCGCAGCGATAAGTGCGATGACACGTCCAAAGGGTGCGCGCCCAAGCAAGTAGACTGCAACAACGAGTAGCGTACCCATTAGAATGCTAGGGATACGCGCCGCCAACAGTTCACCCAGTGGATGACCAAGCAAGCTATTCAATGCTAATGCCAGGCCCATCAGCACCTTTGCAAATGGTGGGTGCTCATAGTTATACATCCAACCACTCGCCCCAATACTCAGATGTCTTAACAAGGGAAGATATATTTTTCCACCCAGAATATAAACAACCTCGTCTGTCACCATATCTAGTTGTAGTGCAAGAATGATTCGCGGAATGAGTGCTGCGAGTATAAGTCCAACCAGGATAATAACGTTGATAGTAGATTGTCTTTGCTTGCTCTGGCTATCGACCTGCTGTACTATCTCTGTTGTGGGAGGAGTATCATCTCCAGTTGTAGTATCTAACCTCGTATCCATACGTCCCTCGTATTGTAGTGAACAGATGTGAGTATTTTGTAGATGCTGTTCCTAATCGGGTAGTAGTTTACCATATCATGGCGATAACAGTCGAGCAAGGCAGTACCACGGCTGTATGTAAAGGAAAGGTCTAAAGGAGACGAGGTGATCGGCGAAATAAAAAAGAGAGGTCTACAAAGACCCCTCTTCCTAATCGTTCTCAACTATCTAGACGCACTCGCGTAAAGAATTGCTCCCAGTGATGCCACGCAACTTCATGAGTGCAACCACTTCAAGCTGGCGTACACGTTCACGAGAGATACCTAGCTCTTTGCCAACTTCTAATAAAGTGCGGCTACGTCCATCTCCAATGCCATAGCGAAGCGTAACGACAGCGCGTTCACGTGGCGTGAGTAATGCTAACGCCCGGTGGAGCTCTTCGCCTAGGAGATGCTGTGAGGCTGTATCTGCTGGTGCTGGCGTTGTGCTATCCTCTAGCGTATCGGCCAATGAGTAGCGAGCTTCTTCGTCGACAGGCGCATCAAGCGAGACAGGTTGTTCTACTACTCCCAGCAGATCTGCAACTTCATTAACATCGATATTGCATGCCTCTGCAATCTGTTCTGGTAGAGGATCGAGCCCGTTCTCTTGCGAGAGCTGCGCCGCGATACGACGTACTTTGCGTAAGCGCGTTGCAACATGTTCTGGTAGATGAATCATGCGCGACTGTTCCCCGGCCGCGCGGCTCACTGCTTGACGTATCCACCACGTAGCATAGGTACCAAAGTGGGTGCCACGCTGATAATCGAACTTTTCGGCTGCGCGCATTAGACCTAGATTGCCTTCCTGGATAAGATCTATCAGGGGCACTCCAGTACTTGTGTAGCGCCGGGCAATAGCGATGACTAAGCGTAAGTTTGATTCAATCAGGATACGACGTGCAAGCTCTTCGCCTGCTGCAGAACGACGAGCCAGGTCGATCTCTTCTTCATGCGTCAGGAGACCGAGGCTACGAATATCATGCAGATAGCTCTGAAAAGCATCTTCGGAACCTGATGCATGTTTTGTGTTCGTAATACCATTTGTGCGTGAGCGCACCGGCACATCTTCTGATGGGTCGGTTTCACCACTATCAGTATCATCTTCAATAACGAGTATGTTCGTCTCCTCGTCCGGTATGCTCTCAATTTCGACCAATGCCTCAGTGATTGGCTCTACCCTATCCTTGCCGAGTGCCTCATCGAATTCTGTATAGCCGGACGGGAGGGGGGTAGATAGCCGTTCTAACA
>CAXTXB010000017.1:0-25451 GCA_964247965.1 uncultured Dictyobacter sp.
GGTACTTTTCAATAAAGAGACACGGTGCCACCGAACGTAGAGCGGTGTAGTACGGATAGGGGTTTTCAAGGGCTTCGGGCGCGTATGGATCGTAAGATTCCGCAAGAGCTTGAGCGGTGTTTGGAATCATGGCAATACATTCCTTTCTGCACAACTCGCTAGACAACACTCTCTCGTGCTTCCATCACAGTGTCGAAAACTCTTCAAACAAAGAATTTCCTTTGTAGTATAGGATAGCGTGACGGTGCCTGTCTTGAACGTTTCTCTGCACTTTGCAGAACGTTCCTGCGGTAAGAGTACAGGGCTGTGTTGCAAAAAGAAAGCTGACCTGGTACAGTGGGGAAAAGGAATAGAAGAGGACCCACCATGGCAGAGCAGCAATCGTTCACATGGCGTCATTTCGAGGCCGAAATCATTCTTGTCTGCGTCAGATGGTACCTGCGTTCTGCACTCAGTTCCCGTGATCTCGAAGAACTCATGCTGGAACGAAGGCTATCTGTGGATCATACGACAATCTACCGCTGGGTCTAGCACTCTGCCCCAGAACTCGACAAACGCTGCCGACCGCACCTGAAAGCCTGGAACGACTCCTGGAAAGTCGACGAGACGTACATCAACGTGAAAAAAGCTTGGCTCTCTCTCTACCAAGCTGTCGGTTCCGAAGGGACGACGCTCGATTTTCTCTTGCGTCCGACGCGGGATGCTGAGGCGGTCAAGAGTTTCTTGCTCAAAGCCTTGCAGCCCTTGGCTTGCTCAGCCTCTTAATCAGAGGCACTGCGTGAGGTGGAGACCACCTCGTCTCACGTTTCCCAGTCAGTCCCTCGCCTCATCAATGTCGATAAAAATGCGGCCTATCCGAAAGCGATGGCTGCCCTCAAAGCAACTGGAGTGCTTCTAGAGAGGGTTGAATGGAGGCACGTGAAATATTTCAACAATCTGATCGAACACGACCATCGGTTCATCAAACGACTCGTCAAAGCGGGGCGAGGCTTCTTTTCCTTCGAGAGCGCATGGCGAACCTTGCAAGGATATGAAATGATGAACATGATGAGGAAGGGGCACATGTGAGGGGTAAATAAAGCCGACCTCATAGGTCAGATGGCATTCATCTGCACTCTGTTTGAAATGGGAGCCTAAGCGTAACGTGAAGAGAGACCTTGTGGTCATTGCATTCCTCGATAATTTTTTGCAACACAACCTACGTCCGTCGCTACAATTCCAAAGATGCTTCCCATCGAAAGAGCTAGAGTCGCTGTGCAATTCCTCTAGCCTCTGTGAAGCGGGTGAACATTCATGAGTGAGAGCGGTGCTCACTCATGAATGAAAACTATTCCAGGGAAGAGAGGGAATTTGGTACTGAGGAAGGTTTTTAGCGAGGTAATGCGGTATAATTCTCTTAGAGAGTTTCATCACTATAGCGGAAATCCGCCTGAATGGAGGCGAAGAAACTTGGTATAGATAAGGAAAACGATGCAACCGATCTTTCTGGTCGAAGACGATCCGAAAATTGTCTCCTTGTTACAATCTCATCTGGAAAAGTATAGTTATGTAGTTGCCTCCTGTCAGGATTTCTCACAAGTACTAAACGAGTTTGAGCGTCTCCAACCAGCTTTAGTCTTGCTTGATATCAATCTGCCGCGCTTTGATGGGTTCTACTGGTGTCGTCAAATACGCACCGTTTCGACCTGCCCAATTCTCTTTATTTCGGCACGCGAAAGTGCGATGGATCAAGTGATGGCATTGGAAAACGGGGCAGACGATTATATACCCAAGCCTTTTTCTTTTGAGGTCGTTGTCGCTAAAGTTGGCAGTCAGTTACGCCGAGCCTATGGAGAATATGCTGTCCACACGAGTGAGCGTACGCTCGGATATGCAGGACTTCTGCTCTATCCTGAACGCTTGCAAGCAACCTTCGGCTCTCAAACTATTCTCTTGAGTAAGAAAGAAGCTCTTTTGCTTGAATGCTTGCTGGAAAGACCTAACCGTGTGGTGAGCCGCGAACACCTGCTCGCAGCTCTGTGGGATGATGTCCATTTTGTGGAAGAGAATACCTTAAACGTGAACCTTACAAGGGTCCGCAAAAAATTGCAGGAACTGGGCCTTCAAGATGCTCTAGAAACGGTACGTAGTGCAGGCTATCGCTTGAATATCTCTGAGGGCAAGGCTCTATGATCCTCTTTCTGCGCGATCACCGTGTTCTTGTATTCGTCAACGTGTTACAAGTGGGGCTGATTCTTCTTATCTGCTGGCTCGCTGACTTTCTGAACATAAGTCTGCTTCTCTACGCATTGCTGTTGTGCATGTTCGTTCTCCTGTGCTATCTGGTGTATCGCTACTACACGCTGCTCCCGTTCTATCGGCGGCTGAGTTCTGCTCTCAAATCGCTTGATGAATCAACACAGAGGTACGGAACGACTCCGCTTGGCGAGTCCTTACACAATGTGCTCCAAATGCAATACACCCTGTATCAAGAACGTTTGCTGCGGTATCAGCAGCAACAGCAGAGGCAACTTTCATTTATCACTCAATGGGTCCATCAGATGAAAACGCCCCTCTCGGTGATCTCACTACTAGTGCAGCATGAGGACGATGCACGCTTGGAGAGCATTCGTGAAGAGACTGAGCGTTTGCAAAAAGGGTTGACGATGGCATTGTATGCCACCCGCCTTGATACCTTCGACCGTGACTTCCACGTTAAGCCAGTCAATCTCTCGCTCCTCATTCTTGAGGTCCTCAGTGAGAATAAGCACCTCTTTATTCGCAGTTCCGTCTATCCTGAGATGACGGTCGAGCAAGACCTTTTCGTCTTATCGGACGAGAAATGGCTTGCCTTCATCATTGATCAACTGGTGACGAACGCGGTAAAATATTCCGCAGGGACGCATAGCAAGGTCAGACTGAGTACATCCGTACAAGAAGACTCCCTTGAGTTGACCATACGTGACTCTGGTATAGGGATTCCATCGCAGGACCTGCCTCGCATCTTTGAGCCTTCCTTTACAGGAGAAAACGGGCGTATCTCTCGTCAGTCAACGGGTATGGGTCTGTATCTTGTACATGAGGCGTGTCAGGAACTGGGACATACTTTGTATATAGAGTCTACAGTGGGCAAAGGCACCACAGTTCACCTCACCTGTGTTCGCAGCTCGGCTCCTCTTTCAACGAGATAAGGAAGCTTACATGATTGTAAGAGAACTGTAAGCAAAAGCAATGGTTTCCTGTCTCCTTGTTTGTTATGCTTGCAGCAGAATAAAGACACAAGGAGATACGACACTGTGAAAATGCTTCAGAGTACTCATGTCAGTAAGATATACGGAGGAAGGGTACCCTATCAAGCCCTGTTCGATGTCACCTTTTCGATTGAACAAGGGGAGTTTGTTGGCGTGATGGGTCCCTCCGGCAGTGGAAAGACGACCCTGCTCAACATTGTCTCTACGATTGACAAACCGACCTCCGGAGAAGTGACAATTAACGGGACCAACCCCTCAACTCTCTCGAAGCGAGAACTAGCTCTCTTTCGACGCCACGAGCTTGGGTTTGTTTTTCAGGATTTCAATCTGCTTGATACCCTCACTATGAGAGAAAATATTCTTCTTCCTTTAGCACTGGATAGGCGGAGTGTCAAGGAGATGGAGGAAAGGCTCCAACGCATCACGCGACAATTAGGCATTGAGGATATTGTGAATAAGCGCACCTATGAGGTCTCAGGAGGACAGGCGCAACGTACCGCAATTGCTCGCGCGATGATTCACTTTCCGTCGCTGCTCTTAGCCGATGAGCCAACGGGCAATCTGGACTCGAAGGCGGCACGTGATGTGCTCGCACTGCTTGAGGCAATGAATCTGTCTAATGGCACAACGACGCTGATGGTGACGCATGATGCGCTAGCAGCCAGCTATTGTCATCGCGTTCTCTTCATTAAGGATGGTCGGCTCTACAACGAAATTCGACGCGGCACTAACCGACAAACGTTTTATCAGCACATTGTTGATGTGCTTGCCTTATTAGGAGGAAACACATATGACGTTCTTCCAATTCGCTCGTAACAACGTGACGCGCAATGGACGAGCCTATGCTGCCTACTTTTTAAGTAGCACCTTTGCCATTCTTTTATTCTTCCTCTACGCCACGTTGATCAATCATCCCGACTTGCAGAAAGGATATGTCAATCATTTCGCGATCAACGGTATGCAGGTGGCACAAGGCATCATTTTCGTGTTCTCCTTCTTTTCAATTCTGTACTCAATGGGTTCGTTTCTACGTGGACGCAGCAAGGAATTCGGCCTGCTCACTATATTAGGTATCTCGCCTAGCCAGTTGATTTGGCTAATTTTCCTGGAAAATATATTACTGGGACTCGCATCCATTCTTGTTGGAGTAAGTGTTGGTCTACTTACCTCACAACTGTTTCTCATGCTTGGATCACTCTTATTGGATATCCCGTCCTTACCCTTCTACCTACCGGGTCAGGCTCTCTTGCTGACATGTATGGCGTTTCTCGTCCTCTTCTTGTTAGTCTCGGTGACAACTCTGTTCTTCCTACGTACCACGACCGTCCTTACCCTACTAACAGGAAGTCGTCGACCTAAGCCAGAACCACGGGCATCTCTTGTGCTTGCGTTCTTGGCAGTAGTCCTTCTCATCACAGGATATGCTGTAGCGACGAGTTATCGAGCATCGCTTGATGAAAGTCTGACAACCCCACTTATAGTGATTGTACTTACAGCCATTGGTACATACCTGCTCTATGGACAACTAAGTGTCTTCCTTCTGCAATTCCTTAAGAAGAGACGCAACTATTCGTGGCGTGGGACGCATCTGCTCTGGCTGTCGGAACTGGCATATAACATGAAAGATAACGCCCGTCTGTTTTTTGCTATTGCGATGCTCTTGAGTGTTGCCTTTACTGCAACAGGAGCACTTGCTGTGGAGAAGGGACGGGCAGCATCGGATACACCAGTCTCGTCCTTTACCTTTTCGCTTGTGGAAGATCAGAGCACCTCCACAGCTCTACCTATGGCAAAAACTGTCCTCGACCGAGCACTGAACGCGGCTCATTTTTCTTATACGATGATACAAGTACCCTTTATTGCACAACAATACAGCGACAATGTGATGAGTGTGAGCAATTATAACCGCCTGGCTCTGCTTCTGCATTATCCTCGCCTCACAGTTCAACCGGGAGAGGCTGTCGCATTTCCCTATCAGCAGAAGAGCAACACCACGATGAATGCACAATCTGTCACTCTTCCACGAACTCAGAGTAAGGAACATGTGAAGGTGGTACCGGCGAAGGCTCCAGGAGTGTTGGAGAATGAGTTGTTCTTCCGCAATCTGCTTGTCCTCACCGATCAAGATTATCAGGAACAGAGTGCTTCCACCAAACAAGGTCTTTACGTGGTCTACAACATGGCGCAGTGGAAAATGACGACAGAGCTAGCAACAGATGTGCAAAACAAGTTGCAGCCAATTGATGCACAAGCGAGGTCCGAGGGAATACTCTTTTTGTACGATTCTCGTGCATTAGATTACCTGGCAACCTATCAACTGCCCAATATCCTGGTGTTTATTGGCCTCTTCACGACGGTGGTCTTCCTAATCGCCTCCGGGAGTTTTCTCTACTTCCGGCTTTATACTACCTTGAACGAAAATAAAAAACACTATCGAGCACTCTCAAAAATTGGTCTCACGGAGACAGAGATGAGCAGGAGTGTGACGATTCAGGTGATCACTTTGTTTCTCGCTCCCTTGCTCATGGCAGGACTCAATGCCGCGTTTGCGATGGTGGTGCTCAAGAATAATGAACACGTCGGTACGCAGGTTTTGTGGCCGACAGTACAAACAATTGGTGTCTTTTTAACACTCCAAGTTCTCTACTGCCTTGTTGTCCGCGCTCAGTACGTGTCTCAATTGAAGCAAGTACTCGTGTGAAAGAAGTCGTGCTAGTCGGAGCCCCAACATTTTTTCCTATCAAAATTCCCTCTATCGAAGCGACAGTACAGGGAGAAGGCTCTTTCACACAAATCCTTCAAGAGCTAATTATAGCTTGACGTTGACAATACTACCAGTAGAGCGTTATAGTCGAGGAGAAAAACCGTAGCGTTTCGTAAAAGAAACATTCTGTCTTCCTTGTATGCAAACATAGGTAAAGGAGATGTACAATCATGAATAATCCTCATGAGCGAAATGATGTAGATGTGATCTCAAGTCGTTCTTATACACTCAATGATCGACGTGCGTTTAAGAAGCAGGTTGATGCATTGAATACGCCTATCATCGAAGAGTTTCGCGCCACTGGTGGCAAGGTTGGTGGGCAATTCGCTGGCCATAACATGCTTTTGCTTCAAACCATTGGAGCAAAGAGTAATCAAGTTCGTATCAACCCCGTAGGGTATATGAAAGAGGATGATGGCTACGTCATTATTGCATCTAAAGGCGGTGCGGTGACTAATCCTGATTGGTACCATAATATTGTAGCTCATCCCGATGAAGTCTGGCTAGAAGTAGGGACTGAGCGTTTCAAGGCTCATGTCACAATTTCAGAAGGGCAGGAACGTGACCGTCTCTTTGCCAAATTTGCGGAGCAAGAACCAGGTTTTATCGAGTATCAGAAAAACACTTCTCGTATTCTCCCGGTTATTCTCCTGAAAAGGGGCTAAGACAGAGAGTGAACCAGGGATATGGGCTGTCAGTGCGATGCTGACGAAAAGCGTCATGTCTCTGCGGACAGAGAGAAGGATGAAAATGGGATAGAATAGGCCTGTCAGTGCCATCTTGACCAACAGATACGACGTAGCATAGAACTACGTATAAGCTTCTGTAGAACATGGCTTCTATACACCTCTAAGAACGGGGGTCGAGTATTAACGGAACGAAATACCACGCTAAGCAAAAGACAAGCACAATTTCACGATGCAAGCGAACTGCAATGAAGCTGCATTAGTTGCAGTATACTAGCATACTTGGAAAGCAGTAAATGCACAAATTTGATCATTTGAAAGCTTCAAAATACTTAGCGTTGTTTCATGTTCCGCTAATACTCAAGGCCTGGATCAAGAATTGTCTGGAAGTGGGAATATATCCAATTTAAGAGCAGAGAGGAAGCTTAAACATCTATCTAAACAATCGTGTCGCACATATCTACCATAATGGGAACACCATTAGTAATGCAAGACCATGTATGGAAAGTCACCTATGTTATAATAGGCCCAAATTCTTTCATGAAATTGCTAGGGAAAGTTAGCAAGGTATTGTCCATGGTATACAACCCTTTCAAGAAACCTATTAGAGAACCTCTCACCCCTGAGGATTTGGAGGACCTTGTTACCAATACAGTCTCTGAGGGCTACAATGTCGAATATAAAGGAACCCTTCCTGCCTCTAAAAAAATTGCACATACTATCGCATCATTTGCCAATACCTACGGCGGTTGGTATATTGTAGGGGTTACTACCGATGGACACAATATAGCTCAACAAATCACTGGTTTTTCTCTGGACGATTATCACGATCCTATAGCATCTGTTCGTGATAGTATTCGATTAGGCATCAATCCAGTTCCTGTCTTGTGATTTGACAATCGCTTTGGTTCATACACAACTTTGACACTGTTGGGAAACTTCTTTACGCTACATCGTAAAGCCTCTGGAAGGCCGAGACACGCGTGGAAGCCAACTCATTCCCATCAAGCCAGGCTTCCACACGGATCACGTTCATTGCAGCAGCAATCGCAAGGTGTTGCAAATGCGTTTTTGCAAGGCCAATATACCGGGAGCGACGCATACCGAAGGCACGAACTCCTTGGGACATAGTCGCTTCGATGCCTTCTCGCAGGGCATATGCTTTGGCAAAGTTTGCAGTCTTTTGTCGATGACGAGCTACTTGAAGCGCTTCGTGTTGGGCCTGTGGTCGGATGGTGATGGTGCGTCGCCTGTACTTTTTTGTCGAGCGGATACAGTCAAGCTGACGAGAACAACGGCCACAATCGGTGGTAGAGAACTTGATCTTGACCACCTCGTTTTTCCGGTCGTCGATAGCAGGAGTCCAACTGATACTTTGTTGTCCCTGCCGTCCAGGTGGCATGCTGCTGTTGCCAATCGATCACAAATTGGCTAACATCAATGCCCTGTTCTGTCTTGGCTTGCCATTTTACATCACCCCGCGCAGGTCCAACAATTTCAATGCCACGTTGCTGACTACTGACCAGAATGGGTGCGGTAATATACCCAGAACCCTCGCCAATGTTGACCAGGGATGAGTCCTGTTTGTTGAAGGTCCGTCTGAATCGTCTCCGTCAGTGCCTCGTCAGTAGTGGCAGCAGCAGTCGTCGCCACATGGGTAATCAGATGGGGAGCATCTTTCTCACACGTCTCGGTGATGTGGACGGATGTCACCTGTCCAGCGTGTCTCTCGCTTTTTGCCGTAGCGGGCTTCTTGATCATAAGGTGAGTTGATAAACTGCTTGCCTGCAGGAAGGTTCTCGTTACTGCGAAAGCGGAGCTGACCCTCGATCCAGATAAAGTTCTGCAGCCAGATGCGGCGTAAGATTTGTACGGCTGGCATCTCGCGCAAGAAAAGAGGAGCCTCGGTAGCATAGATATCTGTTAACAACCTTGAGCCATCCCTACCGATGAGTTCAGCAACAGCTTTACGCTCCTCCTGGCTGCTTGGAAGGTGAGCCGACCAGAGTTCGATGTCCATAGCGGTCAACCCATTCAGGATCGCTATGAGCGAGTAGCCACGTTTCAGCAACAACAGCAATACTGTTAAGGGCAAAGCGCATTGCCTCGCCGATGCATAGAAGTCGATTGAGCGCACGTACTTTTGCGAGCACGTGAGTCGAGTCGCTTCGTTGACGTTGGCGCTCTTTGAGCCAGCCACGTTCTTTAAATACAAGCAACATCGCATCGAACAGCAGGTGTTCGGCTTCTCCTTCCACTAAACGTGTCCGAAAATCAGACAGAATACTAAAGTCAAAACCGGAATCAGTAAGTTCTAAGCCCAGGGCATATTTCAAATCGATTCTTCCACGTACCGCGTCTGCCGCCTGTCGGTCGGGTAGCCCCTCGATGAACTGCACGATGGTAATGAATGCCAGGCGCCATGGCGCCTCGACAGGTCGTCCATTCTGTGGAAACACATGAGCAAAGGCTTCGTCTTGGTAAACGGTTCCCAAAGCATCACGCACCTTCATATACAGATTCCCTTTAGGATAGGCTGCACGGGCCACGCGAACTGTTTCTTCTGGGATCGAAAATGAGTTTTGAGGATGTAAAGTCATCTTTTCACTCCTTCTTGCACATGATCACTCGGACTCTTTTTCTTATCCTAGCACATGCAATGGAAGGTTCAGAGGGTTTCCCAACAGTGTCAAAAGTGAGACAGAACCATTTAATGTTGGGAGTTATACCATCACTGACACGGACGATCCCTCTATCTACACCGAGTTTCGCAGCCGCGTAGAGCGCATCGAAGAGGACCCAACGGGAGCCTTCTACGACACACTCGCCAAACACTACAATGTACCCTGGGACTATCATGGCGGCCCCGCGTCATTCTCTACGTCAAGGTTGAGCACGTAGTTGGGCAAATCCTTCAGAGGTATTTCTTATTACTCTGTCAGAGCGAGTCAAAGCCAATAACCTTCCAGTCATTTCCTTCTTGCTTTAATTGCAAATGCACATCATATGAGGTGTTACGCTTGACATTTATAGTGACGTCGGCAGTATTTCCTTTACTGGTTGAAGAGTTGAGGTTGATCCCTGAGATCGAGTAGTCACTGACGCGACCTTTCTGCGTATCGTAGGCTTGTGCTACCTCGGTGAAGAGCTGCGGATTCATCCGCTGGCTCTGATTCTGTATTGTCAATGTTATAGCAGGGTCCACGTAGGTGTAGGCGGTGGAGTAGTCACGACTCTTGAGAGCATCATAGTAATGCTGCGCGGCAGCCTTGGCGGGACTATTATTCACTCCAAGAACGAGCGCAAGGATTCCTCCTACGCATGCCAGAAGAAGAACGACGACGATTGCCAACGTAATCCAGAGCCAACGACGACGCCTTCTGGGCGGTTGAGCAGGAACTGGAGGCACTTGTGACTGCGGCGAAGAAGGATTCTGCTGATAGGGGTTTTGCTGCTGATAAGGATTCTCTGACTGCATCTTCTTCCTTTCCTTTCAATACTTGAACACCCACATTGACACCCTCCCGCTTAAAAGACGGGATTCTTCGTTCCATGACCCGACTTGCAGTGGTTTCTTGTGGCTCCACTGTAGCGGTCAGATCTCCCAAAGCGTCTTGCTCACAGCAGTGTGAGCCGGTTCACATATGCCCCACGCTCCCTTTTTCTGAGAGTGGTACGCTCTCTAAACTTATTCTTCCTGTGCTGACTTTTTCCGGTAGCCCTACGATGTGACTGTGGCATGCTTCACTCTCCTCTTCACTTTCCGCCCCTCCTCCCTCACAGCAACAGTTGCTGAGGGATACCTCACTTTCCTCAAAGATCACGGATATAGTGTTAGCCATCGACAACGAGTGAGATCAGTCGTCAATCAGTCCTGTCAATGGTTGATTGACGAAAAGGAGGCACTCAAACGTAATCCTATGCGTGGCATAGAGATCAAAGCGCAGCAGACGTTGGCCCCACGTGTCCTCTCACCTGATCAACGCTTTGTCCTGCGCAACCTCGTTGAGAAAGCAGATGATCTGCGTGGCAAAGCTCTCTTTGCGCTTGGCTACTGGGCAGGATGTCGGGTGAGCGATGTCTCACATTTGCTCGTCGAGCATACCCATGTTGGCCCGAAGGTTGGTTGGCTCCATGTTGGGTACAAGGGAGAGAAGTTCCGAGATATTGATCTCTTGAATGAAGCACGTCGTCCTCTCCTGACTATCTTCTGCATGGTGGGCGTGATACCGCCAGTTCCTACGTGTTCACCTCACAACGCAGTTCACATCTCACAGAAGATGGTATTCATACTTGGTTTCGCACTTTGAAACGACAGGCCAATCATGAAGAATGGGACTTCATCGCTGACCTCAGTTTTCACGACCTCCGGCATGATTTTGCTCATCGCGCTCGCGAAGCTGGTTGGTCTTTAGAAGAAGTTGCGTATTATCTCGGGCATGTTACTCTGAAAGGCACCCCTGCCATCCAGACGACTGTGCGTTATACCCAAGTCAGTCGTGCTCATGTCAAAGAGAAACTGAAGTTGCTCAAGGGATAACGAGCATTCTCATCATGCAACATGTGGAGGTACATGACACCCAGAAAGTATGGAAAAGACTCGTTCGGCAGAATCGCTTGACATTGCCGTAGCGTCAAACTATACACTGCCTGTAGAGAGCTCTACAAGGAGGAACACATATGTTTCGTATCGGCGAATTCTCTAAAATCGCCCAGGTTTCAGGCCGTCTCCTGCGGTATTACGACGAGATTGGTCTCTTCAGTCCCGAGTCTATTGACCCGGAAACAGGCTATCGCTACTATAGCGCGCGGCAACTGCCCCAACTGAATCGTATTCTGGTCTTGAAAGAACTTGGCTTATCGCTGGAACAAATTGCTCGCTTGCTGGACCAAGACACCTCTCCCGACGAAATTCGGGGAATGCTGGCTCTGCGCAAAGCCCAGATCGAGCAATCGGTCCAGGAAGAGATGGCACGGTTGCGGGTGGTAGAGACACGGCTGCAACAGATCGACACGCATGGGCAGGTCCAGGAACCAGATGTGGTCCTCAAATCAGTTCCGGCGCAGCACTTCCTCGCACTCCGCGAAGTACTCCCAGGTATGAGTGCGATACGGCGTCTCGTCAAGCATATCTCCACCGTCGTTCCGTCGGTCGTGGGGCACAACAGCCTCAGTAATATTGCTATAGTGATTCATTCTCCGGTCTATGATCCCGAAGCACTTGATGTCGAAATAGGCTACCTGCTCACCGGAAAAGCTCCGACGTCGGTCAGACTTTCCGAGGAACGCATGTTGACCTTGCATGAGTTGCCCGCCATCGACACAGTAGCAACTCTTGTGCATGTCGGGCGTGTGAATGATACCCATAGCGGATATGGCGAGCTTGGGACCTGGATAGAGCAGAAGGGGTGGCAGATGAGTGGGGTAGGACGGGAAATTCTCATGCAACTGCCGCTCACGAGCGAAGAGGACGAAGCGGTGATCGAGATTCAACTGCCAGTGAGCAGGCTTGACGAAAAATTGGGGCTTGACTTTGACGTTACGTCAAACAGTACACTGTAAATGTGGTCGTGGAAGCGATCACAGGAACACAGATTTTGACCGTGTTTCCTCAAAACTCTTCTACAGGAGAACGACCATGACCACTCTTGACACGTTGACACAACGCAACGCTGACTTCGCCGCGCATCGATTCGTCGTGGGCTTACCCATGATGCCGACATTGAGGACAATGATTATTGGCTGCGTCGATCCGCGTGTCGATCCCGCCAACCTACTGGGACTTGATCCTGGGGAAGCTCTCGTGATACGCAATATTGGGGGTCGCATCACTCCAGCAGCGTTGCAGACGATGGCGATGCTCCAGACGATAGCCCAGGTTCAAGGTGCAAATCCTGGTGGCGGATTTCACCTTCTCGTTCTTCATCACACGGACTGTGGGATTACTCGCCTTGAAGGGAAACCCGATATGTTAGCGGGCTACTTTGGCATTGGCAAAGCAGAACTGGAAGCCAAAGCAGTTCCCAATCCTCGAACCTCAGTTGCGGTCGATGTGGCTACGCTCAGAACGAACCGTGCCTTGCCCGATGACTGGCTTGTCACCGGGCTTGTCTATGATGTAGCGACGGGGCTGGTTGAAGTTGTTGTACCGACTGCTTCACTCAAGTAGTGGAGTAGTTATATGTGAGTGCTGTGCGTACATCCGAACAAATGCTTCCCACAGCATACGTGTGTTGACGCAGTGGGAATGGAACTCTGCCTATATAGTCAAGAGGAGCGAATCATCATGAAGAAACCAAGAATTCTCGTTCTGACTGCTGCTGGAAAAACCGGCCTTCCCATTGCCTTTCAACTGTTGAGTGAAGGCTTTCCTGTCACCGCTTTTGTGAGGAAAGTCGATCAACGGAGCGAACGTCTGAAGGCAAAAGGCGCGGATATCGTCGTCGGCTCGATCACGGACGTGAACGACATGCGAAAAGCCATGACAGGAGTGCAACGTGCCTACTTCTGCACTCCATTCGTGGAAGGAAACCTCAAAGCCGCAGCCGTTTTCACGGCGGTGGCTGTTGAACAAAAGTTAGCGTCTGTTGTTGTCATGAGCCAATGGCTTTCCCACCCCAATCACCCTTCCTTACACACCAGAGAAGTCTGGCTTGCGGATAGGCTCCTCGAACTCTTACCCGAAACAGATACAACCTTCATCAACCCAGGTTTTTTCGTGGACAACGAAATGCAAGTCTTACCCTTCACCGCTCAATTTGGCCTTCTCATGCTTCCATATGGCTCTGGCCTCAATGCTCCGCCCTCGAATGAAGATATGGCGCGGGTTGCGGCTGAAATTCTGGCACGGCCGGAGGGTCACGCTGGAAAGACCTATCGTCCTACCGGACCAAAGCTGTTGTCTCCGCAGGACAGTGCAGCAACATTTGCAAAGGTGCTTGGGCGCAAGGTCACCTACATCAATACTCCGATATGGGTATTTGCGAAGGTCATGAAAGGTATGGGCTTCACTAACTACTTTATCGCCCAATTTCAACAATACGTTCCTGATTATCATAAAAGTGCATTTGCCGTCAATGCACCAACCGATGTCGTTCGCACCATCACTGGGAGAGAGCCAGAGGATTACGAGACCATCGCGAGACGCTACGTTTCCGACATCCTGGAAACCAAGCCACGTTTCGCGACTCAGTTCAAGCTCATGATGCTGATGATTACCTCAATGATGCGTCTAGGTCCCAGAACGGCTCCGTCCCTTGCTTTGGATGAATTTTCGGACAGGAGGCACGTAACCCTAAGCACGGACTCATCCGAATGGCGTCAGAGTCACGAACTGCAAACAAACGAACCAGCAAGGGAGAAAAGAGAGGCAGAGAGGAATCTTCCTAGTACGTTGTGATCGCGTTCATCGCCCTGGTGATCTACATCATAGCACAAACTGATCTCCACTTTTCTCATTGGGTGTCCACGCTGAGAATCGGTGAACGAGAATTTGACAAGTATGTGGGCGGCAAAACGGGCATATGTATAGATGTACATCTAGGAAAAGAGTGATACAGCGTCTCTCATGGTTCTGCTGGCTGTTCCACATTGCTCGTTTGCTCATCCATGTATCTATCACATTTTTCACAATCCGCCCATCTCATTCCACATGTACCGTTCACAATCTGCCAACCTCGTCTTCTCTCAAAGACCGAATGGAACACGGTCCGGAGGTGTGCGGAGCAACGCATTCGCCGCGATCACGGACTATCGTTGGCTCTGGCTACCTTATTCCGCTATGTAGGCCCTCGCGTCTCTGAAGTGGCAGCAGTCCAAATTCCCGATGTCCAGGTCTCGGCACGTCGCGGTTTGCTCGTCATTCGCCGTGGTAAGGGACTCAAACATCGAGAGGTCCCGCTCGTCCAGGAAGCACGCGAACCGCTCGATGCCTATTTCGACCACCGCGAACACCTGGCAGAGCACTGGCGAGAGAGGGCTACAAAAAGACGAGAAGCGGTGGCTCCCTGGAGTACCTGGCCGGATGGGCATCTCTTTAAATTTTGCTGGAGGTGCTGTCGCCTTTGTCAATATTGCTACCTCACCAATCATCTTGTACGTTACGCCCAGAAATTTTCTGGGGCGCATCTATGCTGCTCTTAGTCCCATCCTTACCTTGTCTTTATCATTTTCCGCAATTCTAGCAAGCTGTCTTGACAGCACTTCACTACGCAATTTCCATGCCACAATTTTTTCTCTCTCCTTTAGCTTAATAGATACGCTTCTCTCTATCGCGGGTCTGCTAACTATTGCAGGAGGGATCTACGCACGAGCTATGCTGCGTGATGTCGCATTGCCTCTCTCCTGAAAGATAAACATTCAATGCTCCCTAAGCTAAGGATGCTCGCCGATGGTTTGAACCGTGCGGCTCTTCTTCTTTGCAGACGACGATGGGGCACTCGTTCACCGTTTGGGCACACGGCTGGCGGATCTCGTGTGCATGCGTTCTCTGCTGATGATGAATAGAACAATTGGTCTCTATTTGCCATGGCGCAGGTGCTCTTGCCCTTCTTTCTGTCCCTCCTGCACAGAAAGACCTCTTCCATGCAAGAGATGCTTGGTGTGCAAGAGAAGCAGAGCGCGCTCTTTTGTCATCGGTCCACCCTTCTGCAACGGGTAGGTGGTTCTCGTCAGTGTGTCTTCTCAACACAAACGAGTGATACGTGCAGGATCGATGACAAAAGAGCAGCAGTGGTGAACTGCGTGCGATCGTGTTCTGGCTCGAAAGAGTTTCTTCCCGGCTTCGCGCAAACGGGTAGGAACGTCCATTTCGCCTTCGTTCACGTCGACAACCGTGTGACAGCAGTTGACAGCAATTCTCGCACGGCTCTGCGCTTTTCTGGGATGCATCACGAGCTTATACGAAGAGATTGTCCGCTCGGATCGTAGGGAGAATAGGTATAAAGCGTGCTTAGCTTGCTGGTAAATGTTATAATATATCTCATCTGCTATTCACGTCTCAGCTTGTGTTTTATGTGTGGAAATGAAGACAACGAATATGGATTTGTTTATGTAAAATCAGATGTTCATTTTAAGGATATAGAAATTTATGGACCAGATATCTCACTATTTGAAGCCAGTATTTGATGTACCATCTATGTATGATCTTGCTTTAGAGCCGGAAAATGAAGAAAACAAGAGCCGTATAGGACCAGATCGTCATGAGAAAGCGCTGACATTTGTCAAATATGCATTGCAGTTGGAGGCGATAGATGATGGGTGGCTCTATGAGCAAAAAGGCGCATTGCTCAACCAGTTAAAGCGCTATCGTGAGGCTGTGGATGCCTTTGAGCAGGCTCTGCAACTGGGATATGCAAAAGATAGCTGGCTCTACGAGCAGAAGATTTTCGCCTTAATCAACCTCAAACGCTACGACGAGGCATTAGAAACCTGCGCGGAGGCCCTGGTGCTGCCTCAGCCCAACGAGAACTGGGTGTATGGGCAGAGAGGGTACATACTGGCATGCCAGGAACATTATGCCGAGGCACTGAAAGAATACGCCCGAGCCGTCGAGCATAGCAGTGCCGACCAGGGGTGGATCTATGGACAGCGCGGCTACGTGCTTAATCGCCTCAAACGCTATGACGAGGCGCTGGCATCCTTTGAAAAGGCCCTGGCCCTGAACTATAAAAAAGGTTGGGTCTACGGAAAGATGGGCCTGGCTTTCCTGCGACTGGAGCGCTACGAGGAAGCCCTGGTTGCGTATGAGCAGGCCTTAAAGCGAAGCTACTTCGCAGGTGGTGGAATCTACTGGCAGAACGGTTACACACTCACCAGCTTGAGACGTTTTCCCCAGGCCCTGGAGTCATATGAACAAGCGTTACAGCTTGGATATCACGGTAACTTCTGGATCTACGTCCTCAAAGGACATGCGCTCAATAACCTCAAAAGATACGACGAGGCGCTTGACTCCCTTGCTGAGGCGTTCAAACACGGCTGCCAGAGCGGTTGGGCCTACTGGCTACAGGGCTACTCTTTTATCAACCTCAAAAGGTATGCCGAGGCACTTGCCGCCTTCGAAGAAGCTCTACGCCTCAACTACAGGGATAGCAGAAATGTCTACGGACAAAAGGGCTACACCTTGCTGAAATTAGAGCGCTACGAAGAAGCCCTGTGCGCTTTTAGCAGTGCCTTGCAGGCTAACGGCGCGAATAGCGGCTGGCTGTATGCAAAGAAAGGCTATGCGCTCAACCAACTCAAGAGATATAGCGAGGCACTTGAAGCATTCGAGCAGGCTATACAAGCGGGCTACACCGAAAATGGCTGGGTCTATGGTCAACAGGGCCATGCCCTCATCAACATCCAGCACTACGACGATGCGCTCACCGCCTTCGAAAGCGCGCTCACGCTCGGCTACGTCAACAAAGGCTGGACATACAGCCGCAAAAGCTACGTCCTCGCCAACCTGCAACGCCACGAAAAATCAAGCGAAGCCCAAAAAATTGCCCGCACGCTTGGCTATAACGGCTAAACGATATTGGAAAAGTGTATGTTTCTTGTTCTGTTACCTTCCTGTATGCGCCAACGTGTCTTAACAGAGAAATGATTCAGAAGGGCCAGAGGAGGGAATATGAGTACTGTTCATGAGATTGTCCTACCAGGGGAGGAGGGGGCGGACCTGGCGCAGGGGTCGCTCTTCTTTATTGGGAATGCGACTTTGATTATCCGTTATGCGGGCTTTACTATTCTTACCGATCCAAACTTTTTACACCAGGGCGACCACGTTCATCTGGGCTATGGACTGCAGGCCACGCGTCTCACCGAGCCTGCAATCCCATTTGAGCAATTGCCCTCGTTTGATTTTGTGCTGCTCTCGCACCTGCACGAAGATCACTTTGATCGCCTGGTGGCACAGAAACTGGATCGAGGAACACTCATCGTCAGCACGCGGGAGGCAGCAGCAGCACTCAAAAAGAAAAGGTTCTTCAGGCTAGAGGCACTGAATACCTGGGACACCCTCACGTTTGTGAAGGGCGGAAATCAACTGCGGGTCACATCCATGCCTGGTAGACACGGGCCTGGCATCACCGCTAAAGCACTACCACCCGTCATGGGCAGCATGCTCACATTTCAGAACGCCAGTGGCAAAACCCTGTTCCATCTCTATATCTCTGGCGATACAATCATGCACGACAAGCTAGCCGAAATTCCGCAACGCTATCCCGATATCGACATGGGTCTTTTCCACCTTGGCGGAACAAACATCCTTGGCCTCGTCGTCACTATGGATGCAAAGCAAGGAATCGAAGCCGTCAAGCTTATCCATCCCCGGGAAGTGATTCCCATCCACTATAATGACTACTCAGTCATGAAATCGCCGATTGAAGACTTCCTACAGCGTGCGCGTGATGAAGGTCTCGGAGATCGTATCCATTTCATGAAACATGGCGATACATACACATTCACAGTAAATGAGGGTAGGCGCTGACTCCTTTTATCCTTTAACGGGCCGACCGAATTATAAATGAAACGATCACCAGGAACCAGGCGGCGAAACCAAGCGCGATGCCTGCAATTGCCTGGACACGTCCTGCATTACCAGGCAGACGCTTCGCAGCGTTCAGACCTATAAAGCCATAAACAATAGCGAACGTTCCAGTAATAAGACCCGCGTAACCAACCAGGGCGACGAGCGTGAGAAAAGCCAGGATGATGGAGATAATACCATTGATCATTGC
Source organism: uncultured Dictyobacter sp. (assembly GCA_964247965.1). GTDB lineage: Bacteria > Chloroflexota > Ktedonobacteria > Ktedonobacterales > Ktedonobacteraceae > Dictyobacter. The sequence goes on from CAXTXB010000017.1 coordinate 18,398, forward strand.
CCTACTCGCGCGTGGATTGAGCTTGCCAGCGCTAAGCTGTTGAGGTTGGTAGGGATAGGGATATTGTGGCGGATACTGCTGCGGGTAGGGAGCCGCGCCCGGCTGTGGCTGATAAGGATACTGCTGCGGGTAGGGAGTCACGCCCGGCTGTGGCTGATAAGGATATTGTGGCGAATAAGGGACTGCACCCGGCTGGGGAGAATAAAATGTAGGTTGAGGTTGATTGGGATATTGATAGGGTGGAGTAGCCGGCTGCGGTAGCGGCTGATAAGGAGTCTCGCCCGGCTGTGGCTGATAAGGATACTGCGAAGGATCTTGATACATTATGTAACCTCTGCATAGATTTATAGATCTAGAAATAACAGTATGCTGTGGTCAACATACTACCAGTATGTTGCATTGTTTGTATAGTCTCCCTCTTCGATTTAACACCCTGGAAGCCTCTATGTCAAATAAAGTATGGGCATATGAGAATATTATCTCATCGCCTCTTTTTCACCTATAGTGAATTGCTATTATTCACCTATGTATACCTAGGTATAGTGTCCAATTCCAGCGCGGCAGATCAGAACCGCACCAACGATGGTGTTATCCGCGTCCCGCACAGGCATTCCAGTAATCATAACAGGGCGAAACTGTCCTGTATGCGTACGTACAAAAACGTTAGAAACGTCCTCATCATAGAGCCTTTCCCCTTTAAGCAACCGTGTTTCAGGTAAAGCTTCGGGAGAAAGAGGTTTGCCCTCATGATCAAATAAATCGAGCGTCGCATTGATCCGCGCATTGGGTGACAAGTCGAGCAGTTTTTTAGCGGCTGCATTCACCTGTGGAGGTGCTCCTAAGGGATAGAGGATAAAGAGGGCATCTGTTGTAACCTCAAAGATCACCTCAAGTTCTCTCTCTCGCATCTGCAGCTTATGTTCGCTTGCCTGGTGTATCGTCCGCTCCGCTAAGAGTTGGGTGACCAATTCTTCATAGTATCTACGCAGCCTGCGTGTTTCGAGGGCAGCCCGATAGCGGGTATTCTGAGTCTGGCTGGCGAGCAGGCTAATTGTGAGGCCGATGATAAGATATAAAAATATGCTAGTGATATCTTCCGGCCGCATAAATGAATGAGAAAAATAATGGTTCAGCCGCAAATAGATAAAGACAGCGGTGCCACTAAATGCGGTTAGAATGCTGGGGCCTGTTCCCCAGATCAGTGCGGTTACTGGAACGGCGAGCAGAATCAAGCCTCCGGGAAAGCGCAAGGCAGGGGAGGCCCGTGCAAGTAAGATCATGCCTATTCCAGCGATCACTTGTAACAGGATTGCAGCAACGTAACCAACGAGTGGACGCTCTAAAGGATAAGATGGAAAGCGTGGATTAGATCCAGGAGTGATTAGAGTATCCCACACCAGCCTCCACCAGGACGATAGCTGATGTGGCCTTTCCCTTTCAGAGAATACAGAAGCATCTTCGTCTAGGAAGTGATCATTAGCCTGATCGTCGGCTTGCTCATTGTTCATGGGCGTGCTCCATGCGTAGTGAAATCCGCTTTGCTACGACTCTTCCCAACGGAAAAATTGGTAAGGATAGAGCAAGGTCAGCATGTGCCTGTATAGAAGACGACGTTGCCATATCCTTTTTTCAAATATCCTTCTACAGAAACTACTGATAAACTCCACTAGTATATAGTATACGCATTTCACCATCAGTAAGCTCCAGCTTAAGATGTCAGAGGGGCTTTCTGCCCTGCATATATAGATACACTTTTTATTGTGCAACGCGCTATGATATTTTTTGTAAAATAAATGATTGACATGTAAACTCTATATACGAAGGAGGAGGAGGAATAGGTGAGGTAGTTATAGATCCGCAGCCCGATAAGGGAAACATTTCCATGCAGGTGTTCCTAATTGCATTATTGCATTCATCCCAATAAGTTTTGCATAAGGACTATTTGTTCAGAAAGGTTCTTCTAATTAGTTGTTCAACAGTATGGGGGTCAGCAATGCCTATCAGTTCTATCCCACGTCGCCCTTTCTCAGTAAAGTGTAAAAGGCTTTCCTCTTGCCCCATTCTTATCTTAGGACGAGCGAACCAGAGCCACTGCTCATCACTTTCTAGCTCAGCCTCTAAGCCAAAGTCCGAATGAGGACGCTCTCTGAAGTAGGATGCTCCTGGCGCATACTGTTCTGAACTGATAGACGAAGAGGATTGTGAAGACTGACTTTGACCTTAGCCATGTTCATATTCTTGTTGCATATATCAATCCTTACTGGAAACACTTTATTTTCTTCCCCTCCATTTATTACGAAAGAATATGGCTATAAGTTTTGCGATGATTGACTTAAGTATTCGCGTTATAGATTGAAAAGAATACCTGCGCGTATGCCTGGCTCGAATGGCCGCATCTGTCAGAGCTTAAAATGTAGGACTTTTGAGTAATTCTATTGTCGTTATCCTTCTGTATGTTATAATGGATTTGGCTCAGGGTGGGCGCTTCATTATAACATATCTATTAGGGATGAATTGCTGGGGTAAGTGAAGTTGCAGGGTACAGAGATTCAACAGTCAGAAAATATAGCCACAACCTCTCCTTTTAAACTAACAGATCGCTTATCCGTTTTTAGCTATCTTGTTACCTCTAATCGTGTGCGTTGGTATCGTGTGATCATGCGTACTTTCTTCCAGCGGCATCGCGAGCTCTATCGCTACCAGCTTCCAACACAGGAAGTGCGTGATACGATTCGCGAGGCCTTTGACGCGGAGTACACCCTTGAGCAGTGTCAAAACGATCTCACGGCCCTAAAAGAATGGGGCAATATCACCACGATCTACGACTCTAGTCGTGCCACCTCTATCGCCAGCTTTTTATCGCCAGCGCTGCTCTATCAAGCCACTTCTGAGGCAAATGCGATCGAAAGCTTTTTAGCGGAGCAGATGCGTGCCAGCGCGGCGAGTGGAGCGTTGCGCCAGGGTGATTTGCCTCGCCTATGGCAATCGCTTCAATTGATCGACGAGGCCCTGCAGATTGCTTCCGACAAAGTCAGCGCCGCCAATACTCAGCGTATTATGGAATTCCTGGTTTCGCAAGATTTTCAGTGGATCATGACCGGGCCACAGGTGAGTGGCGCGGGCTCAAAGATCCCAGCGAGTGCGCGCTATCTGATGATCCACGAGAAAGGTTCACCAGTAGCAACGGCATCGTTCTGGAGCGATAGCCAGCTTGATGCTTCAGGACCTTTAAGCATTGCAAAATCCTCAAGTGAGTCGTGATGAAATAAAGTAGGGATGGGGGAAAATGACGGTAAACACAGAAAAAGTACAACGGGTACAGCGAGCAGTCGATTTCTTCAGAAAAGCAGAATTAGACCGTCTGCTGCTCAAATTGCGCGAAAAATATATCGAACAGGGGCAGGTGGGCGGCCAGATACAGCTTACAGATTGCACACTGCACGAGCGGCGTGAGATAGCCAGCTTTCTAGGTAAGACGCCGTATCGCTATACAGTCATCAAGTTGAGATTGAGTGATGTAGATGTTGCTCTACAAAAGAGTGGCTTTCGCTGCACGTTACTAGAGCTACTAGAAGCCTTCTTCCCCGATCAGCCGCTGGTTACACTCCCGCAGTTGCGCGCCGTTCACGCCACGCGACAAGAACAATTTCTTCACGCGCTCGAATCCATAGTAGATGCGCAAGCAGATGATACACGTGGGCGGTACTGGTTGTTAGAAGGGCAGCATGGGCTCAACTGGCTCCATGCACGCCACAAAAATGCCGTGGCGGAAGAGCAAGATCGCCAACTCGCTACGATTAAATATGTCGTTACGCTGCTTAACCGATTACCCGGAGTTGACGCGCCCGTGCGTCTGGACCTCTTTGCCCAAAGGACAAGCGGGGATCCACACAGCCTCGATCCAGGGCGGCCAGCCGGCCGTCTCTTCTTGCTCGCCCTTAGCGATCTCGCGGAGAGTTCGACAGCGGGTCAGGGGCGCGTGCAGGATATCCAGCTCTATCAGAATGCAGGCCTGCTGGTCGATACGATCTCATCAAACGTCGCGGTGTTTCATCTCTCGTCGGCGTGCAATCCCGATGGCTCACGCGACCCCATGATAGCAACGGCGGGCGCACGCATCATGCTCCTGCCCCTTGGTCAGCTCATGCAATGGTCGGCTGTCTCCTCCATGCACACAGACATCTACGTCATCGAGAATCCACAGGTCTTTGAAGAAGTGGTTGCGTACCTCCAAGCCCGGCCAGATCACACGGCGGCAGAGACAAACGAGCTGCCCACTGTCGTCTGTACCTCTGGCTGGCCCAGTGTGGCCGCGCTTACCCTGCTTGATCAGCTTTTAACCGCGAGCCCTCTCAACCGTCTCTATTACAGTGGTGATATGGACCTGAAGGGCTTGCAGATCGCCGCTTACTTGATGGAGTGCTACCCCATGCGCTGCCTCCCCTGGCATATTGACACAGAAGCCTATAATCTTGCTATGCAGGATGGTGGCATCCTGGCTCGTGAAAACGAACTACAACTTCTCAATACCCTGCCAGGCACCTTCAGTGCATTGATAAAGACAATTCAGGCGCAAGGGAAGTGGGCATACCAGGAAGGAATAGTGCAGCTTCTAATATCTGACCTCAAGAGATAATTAAAAATGGCAAAGAAAGCACAGAAGGCAAAGAAAATAGTAGATCTGTTTGCCATAAAGCGGGGGCTGTATGCGCAATTTTGAGCCGTTTGGTGCGTCGGACGAGGATCAGTCCTGGGATGATCAGATCCAGTTTCTGGATTTAGATCCGCCCGATTCTAAGGATGTGTCAGGGAGCTGGCTCAGGCAGATCGCCGCTCCTGGCATACTGCGCAAAGCTCGTTGGTGGATGATCGGTGCAACCGTTGCCGGCCTGCTCTTATTGCTTCTGCAGGTAGGATATACAGCGTTTCCTTTTGGTAACAAGCAAACGAAGCCACAAAATCAGGCCATAGAGCTTCCTTCCTCCGTGTTACTGGCAACGCCACAGGTCGTCTATACGCTTGATTCCAATGGAACTCTCAATGCACTTAGGACAAACGATGGCAGGCTTCTCTGGCACTATCACCCATCGCTATTGATTAGTAGAAGCGTGAGGGTGATGGATGGTGCGGTGTATTTTATAGGAGATAATGAGCGTCAAGGCGGTGTTTATGCCCTCCGCGAGGGGGATGGAAGTTTGCTCTGGCACTATCCCTTAGACTCCACTGTTCCTACATGGTTTGCGGTGGAGAAGAATAGTGTGTACGTCTCGGCACAAAATGGTGTAATGTACGCGCTGCATGCGACTGATGGGCGTATGCTGTGGCAGTACCAGGGCGACCCATCCTCTGTGAGCGAGCCATTTGTGTATCTCGTTGATGGAATCCTCTATATCTGCTCGCAGAGTGAAAAGCATTTGGTTGCGTTACAAGCTGACAATGGCGCACTGCTTTGGCGAAGGGATACACCATTCGCCCAGGTATTTCTCGATGCGATTGCTGGTGTGACCTATATCGGTTCTGGCGATGGTTCTGTATCTGCTTTTCGTTCGCGTGATGGCTCGACTTTATGGCGTGCTGCAAGTAGTACGACACAACTGGCGATGAGCTTCTCTTTTGCCGCCTCACAGAATATTGCCTACCTCATTACACAAAATGGCACGCTTGATGCGCGGCGTGCGCACGATGGTGTGTTGCTGTGGCGTTTCTCTCTGGGCTATCCAATCTGGGGCCAGTTGTTACTGAGCGATCATATTCTTTATGTGGGTGCCTATGACGGGACGATCTATGCCCTGCATGATGATGGAAGGTTGCTCTGGCATTACAGTACAAAGCAGCCACTGAGCCTGCTCTCCGCCTCTGCGAGCCAGCTTTTTGTTCAGGACAATAGCACTGGTGATACTATTTATGCGCTCCGCGTCACGGATGGAGCATTGCTTTGGAGTCGGCAGATGGGCCAGGCGACATATTTCCAGGTGGGAGCGTTCCTGGTGGTGGGACTTGTGATGTATGTGACGACTGTGGATGGAACGGTCAATGCACTCCGCGAAAGCGACGGGCACTTACTCTGGTTCCGGCGTATCTCTCGTTTGCCACAACTCTCGAATGGCGTGCTCTATGTCGCCGCTGCCGAGGGCGGTGTCAATGCATTGTCAGCCTATACTGGCATCACGCGCTGGCATAACTGATGCAGCGCATGATTCACTTTTATATTCTTTGCTTTTTCTACATTTTTCGGGCAAAGCCCGAAAAATGTAGAAAAAGCAAAGAATATAAAAGTGAGCACAGCGAATGCGTGCGAATGCGCAAAAGATTGCATATAGAGGGATGTCAGCTTTTACAATCTCTACAATATTGGTACTTTTGGATTTAAGAATATTTTGCTCTATACACTATCTGCGCCCCCTTCTCTGGCCGTCGCAGTTATACTTAGTACGTTAAAAAGTTGAAGAGTAGTCTTGCATCTAACTCGCCAGTACTTTATATTCTTTTTAAGTCCAGCAACAATATGTATCCTTTCCTGTCCTTTCTGATGCATAGTAATGTCTTACGAAAACTCTTCAATGCTGGACTTTTTTTCTTCGCTCTCCTCTTTCTTAATGCCGAAGAAGATCATGCGAAGTAATACTAGAGCTGCCGACAATTTTCTCTCCCATCAGTACTGTCCCTCGCTTTACACTCACTCTGTATGCTATAGAAAGAAAGATTATACGAAAACAAAAGGAACTAGTTATATGCTGAGAAAAATAGCCCGTATCGCATTGGGCCTTCTTTTCATTTTCGCCTCGGGTCCCCACTTTTTCTCTGAAGTCGAAATGGAGATAATTCCTCCATTCCTGCCCTGGCGGAAAGCCGCGCTCTATATCACGGGCGTCTTCGAATTGCTAGGAGGGATTGGGATACTTATTCCACGCTTTCGGCGTGCCGCGGGCTGGGGCCTGGCCACGTTGTTGGTCGCTATCTTCCCGGCTAATGTCTATCATGCCATTAAAGATATGCAGAGAGACGGCATCAGAAAGCTAAATTTCTATCATTGGATGCGTGGACCCCTTCAGAT
>CAXTXB010000017.1:25461-27545 GCA_964247965.1 uncultured Dictyobacter sp.
TGTTAATCTGGTGGGCGCTGTGGTCAACGCATGACGAAGACAGTTGATTACTCTTTGCTCCTCTCTCTAGCTCATTCTTGCCATGGATGAGGTGACTGATTGATAGCTCTATTCGTATGGAAACAAGTTCGAGTATTCGTGCATCAATATGAGGGCTTGATGAACTTTACCTTTTTGATCTAGTATACAATGTGCAACTTTTTACTAGATTTAAAAAATAAACATCATCAAGCTTGCAAGTGAAAGATACATCCTAACGAGCGATTATTGTACAGGCCGTTCGCCAGCTTCTGGCGAGGCCTCTGTTTGTAAAAGAAAGCTATTCATCCTTACTTAAAAATGAAAACGATAGAAAAAACTGATAGATCTATTTTACAATCCGTTACAAATAAGCCTAAAAATTGGCTCTTATTGTTGTATATTCTGGCTTTTGCGTCCTGTTTTGTCCTGGTTGGTTTTTCTGCCCAACGTGTGATGAAACCGGTATCGCACTATACGCTCCCTTTCAGCAACGGGTTTATGCGCCTGGGAGGCTGGCTGCAGCCCTATCACGGAACTGATGCCCATACCTCATTACTAGCTATAAGCTATATTGAAATGTTCCTCTTTATTTTATGTGCCTTCGCGATCTACACGGGCGGAGCGCTGCTCGTCTGGCGTTATGCTAGTGCGACGAGTATGCGGGTGGTTACGATTTTTATCTGGCTGGGCGCGGTAGTTGTGGGGCTGTTGTTAGCGAGCATGCCGGTCTTGTTGTCGCAAGATCTCTTTGTTTATGCGGACTACGGGCATGTTATCGTGACATACAGGGCCAACCCTTTTTTTGTGTCGCCGGCCGCCGTCTCGCATGATATAATCACGAGCATCGATAACTGGAGTTTTGCAACATCAGCTTATGGGCCTGTGTGGATGTATATCTGTACTCTGGTGGCGCTGATAGGGGGTAATCATCCCGGGCTCTATTATGCCATTTTTCGCTTGCTTGCCTTCGCCTGCTATCTGCTCAATATAGCGTTGGTTAGTAATATTCTACGAATCTCTGGTTGCTCGCCGCGTACAAGGGCGCTTGGGATGCTGCTGTATGCCTGGAATCCTCTTGTGCTCTTTGAGAGCTGTTCGGCGGCCCACAATGATGCAGTGGTGGACACTTTTATGCTGCTGGCTATCTTCCTGGCGCTGCGGGCTGAGCAAAAGAACTTCTCGCAACTGAGGAATTACAGCGCACCGTTGCTTGCTTGTACTCTGGCAGTGCTGATCAAGTTCACGCTGCTGCCGCTGGTTGCGCTTTTCTTGCTAGTATTGGGATGCAAGACGCTGGAACGACGAGGAGGCGCGTGGTGGACGCGTTGGAGTGTAGCCATAGGTAATATGTGCCTGGCCGGGCTCATTTTTATTCTGCTCTCGCTTGTCTGCTATCTCCCGCTCTGGCTTGGACATAGCATTTCTGAGATCGTGAAAAGTTTCTCAACTCCGCCGTCTGCTCTGTGGGCGGAAAACTCTTTTTTGCGCTCAATACAGGACGGTCTGAAGGCCAATGGCTATCCTACTCCTACTTCGCCACTTTATTTGCCTGCATCTGTATTAAGTCAGCGAAGTGTTTGGGATCGTATTAGCGCCGGTGTGCTTGCTTGTATACTGCTCGGAGGCGCGGTTTCTATCTGGCGAGTTCCCACGGTGCAGCGGCTGGTTCTGGTGCTGCTGGCCGCGCTCTGTGGGCTATTGGTAGTGACACCCTGGTTCTATCCCTGGTATGTGCAATGGATTGTGGCGCTTGCGGTTGCCGCCCTGGCGGGTCGGCTGAGACGCCTGGGAAAGGCTCTACTTGTCTTCGTGTTTACTTTCTCGGCGAGTGCTATGCTCACGTATCTTGATCCCGTCTTTACGCCTCTTGGTCGTTCGTTTGATACACGTGTGTTCTTCACTATAGGTATTCCCGTGCTCGCTGCATTGCTGGCGTTCTGGCTGGCAGGACCTCAGGCGCGGGGAAACAAGGATGAGGTGGCGCCAGCGGTGAAGAAAGGGACGATTGTGACGGGTAACACTCCTATCAGATAACTAGATTATAACTTTTAAGAGTCATGGGT
>CAXTXB010000018.1:0-27260 GCA_964247965.1 uncultured Dictyobacter sp.
CGCACAAATTTTATAAGAAATGAAGACAACGTACAAAATAAAAAAATCGTCAAAAGCAGCGAAGCTGCAAAGTGATAACCGCAAAGGGTTGATGGTTGAAGATAGCAGTTTTGTCACTTCATATAGTGAAGCTTGACAACGGGTTGGGAATGTAGTATTCTAAGAAACGTTGACGCGGGGTGGAGCAGTGGTTAGCTCGTTGGGCTCATAACCCAAAGGCCGGAGGTTCGAATCCTCCCCCCGCTACCAGTGCTCGATGGTTTTTCTACTTGAGAGTACTTTCCACACGACGCGGGATAGAGCAGTGGTTAGCTCGTCGGGCTCATAACCCGGAGGTCACAGGTTCGAATCCTGTTCCCGCTATATGGCGGCATAGCTCAGTCGGTAGAGCAAGGGACTCATAAGCCCTGTGTCACAGGTTCGATTCCTGTTGCCGCTACCAGCTCAAGCACGAGGACTATAATCTATCAAATGGTTATAGTCCTCGTGTTGTAATGCTCCTACTTAGAGGATGGCTGAATCAGGGCCTGATGCCCTCTTTTGTCCACAGTTTTTCTCATTCTCATCCTGAACAAGGAAGGTCTGAAGAGTGCTTTTGAGTTACACTGGCACTCTCCTCCATGCGAAGAAAACGGGATGGGTCATTGCTTTAGACGTGAGGATATCCCGACTTTCTTCGTAGAGGAGAAGAGCAATTGTATTATACCGTAGATAGGGACGAATTTTCATGAGGTGTCCTCCCTATTTTTTTACCCTTCTCTATCAGACTATCATGGTTGAATGAAGAATATTGCCGTCAAAAATAGGGAGAGATCCTACCAGACAAAAGTATGTCTCTCCTCTTGTCTGGGATCATGCAGTCGCTAGAGAAGCGAATTTCAGTGACTTCTAAAGCACTGTCGCTTCCTGTTCGCTAGACTCTCTTTTTTGCCCTCAGAGAACCAGAGCAAGGGGTCTGCTCGTGCGCCCCTTGCTCTTCTTTCTCAACGAGTTCTGCCTGCTTCCTGGTTACGCTGATCGACGACCTGTTCGCTCGCTACTGGATACTTCGCAGCAGAGAGGGTCGTTTTAATGATATCGAGTGTTGTGTGCTCAGAATCAAACTCCAGATGAACTGTTTTTGTTGGAAGATCTGTTGCAATCACTTCAATATCTGGTAGTGCTTGAAGTGTACGCGTAATATTCTTGACGCAGCCACCGCAACTCATGCGTGACATAGTAAGTATCATTTCTTGTTTCATCTTTATGGAACTCCGTTTCTTCTGCTTTTCTTTAGAGAAAATCCTGTATTTCTACAGTTGTTGAATTGCTCGGAAGCAAAGAGGACCTTGTGTAAGTGGAGTGGGAGAGAGCATCTTTCCCTTTTCGTAAACCAGGGTTGGCTTTGCAGTGTATCTCTTCCGAGCAGGTGGGCCTTTGCCCAGGCCTATCAACTTATAAAGCAATTATACCAAGGGACAGTGTCAAAAAGATGAGAGAGATGAAGGGACACTAGGGCAGATACTAGATATGTATGCTTATGCCTGACTTGTGTTCATCTCTCTTTCTGCTCGACCGAAAAAGGGAGGTGAAGTGTGGTGGAACGAGACCCTATATCCCTCTTTGAATGTGGCTTGTCTGAATGGAAGGTGTGCTGAAAAATTAGGTACTTCTCCCCATGACAAAAGGGCTAGACACTTTCTATACTTTTCTTAGAGATTCGTCAAAGGTAGAACAGCTGAAAAAATTTGCTATTCACCATGTAGGGTAATTTCGGAGCGAAGCGCGTATCATTGTCTTCATGTTTGTAGAGCTAGCGTCACAGTTCTGAAAGGAAGGGATAGGATAGATGACGAAAACAGTAACATTTCCACGACTAAAGATTAGAGGAGAAACGTTCGGTGCGCGTGGATGTGTCTCTTCGTGCTCGTGTGATCCTTGTGATTGTGATCCTTGTGGGTGTGGTGACAACCATCACGAGGGACCAAACTATCCTCGTTGGAGAGTAAGTGGGTATCATATCGTGACTGGTGAAATGCAAGGTCTTGATGTTTCAGGGCTCACACTGCTGAGCCTTGCCCAACCCACTACAGAAGGACAGAACGAGCACTGGCAAGAAGTTCTTCTCGTCGATGGTAAGGCAACGCGTGAACAGATAATGGCTCTGCTCATGCAGTTTGAAGGTCAGCTTGAGAGTATGCCTGCCGAGGTAGGAACATATCCTCATACACAACGAGCCGTCTACCAGGTTCCTCTTGAATACACCAATGAGAAGAATGAACTGAGCTTGCATGTCCAGTTCACTCCAGTTGCAACGGCATGCGTCCGTCAAGGAGCAGATCATGTGACGCTCCACAACTGGTCTTATGATGGACGTATGGCTCTAAGAGAAAGAGTGAACGAAATACAATAAGATGTGACGCTGTAAAAGCGTATCTTTACTGCAACAATTGAAGTATGGTGGAAGCCTCTACCTTCCACCATATTCTCTGGAGATGTCACGCTCACGTTCTCTCAGTATGTATCCTTCACGATTTGTTCTCTCATTGATCTCTATCATAGAATAGCACTGTATATTCATCGTTCAAGCGAGAATCTTCCATCTGCTTGCTTAAAAGGGAGACAGGAACTCGACTATGATTGAAAGTATGATGCTTCCCCGGTTGGCGAGAAATCCTTTTGCCTGGATGGTTACTCTTCTCCTGGCCATCCTCGCATGGATACCGACCCTTCAGCAGACACTCTCTATGCTCTCCATGCCGATGTACGGTACGATGGGTATGTCGCTTGTTCCGTTCCTATTCTTCTGGACGTTCATGATGGCGGCAATGATGCTTCCTGCTCTTGCTCCCACGGTCTCTATGTACTATACATCTCTCTGTCAGCAAAGGCTCCATGCTTTTCCCCGGACTGTTCGTATTAGCATCTTTATTCTTGGCTATCTCTGTCTCTGGCTCCTGTTCGGCATTCCCGTTTTCTTCCTTGCAGCTCTTGGTGAACACCTCGTTTTCCACGCGCCTATAGCTGGTGTTGGTCTGGGTATCACAGTATGTATTGCTGCGGGTCTTTACCAAATGACGCCTTTGAAACAGCGTTGCCTGACCCATTGTAATTCTTCCTTCAGTCATGAATCAAATTGCCGCTCGTTTGTGCCTTCCTCTGGCTTGCTCTCCGCTATGAAAAGCGGGTTGTTGCACGGAATTTTTTGTCTGGGATGTTGTGGCCATCTTATGTTAGTCTTGCTCGCCGTTGGTTTCATGAACCTCCTCTGGATGCTCCTCGTCACTGTCCTAGTCTTTCTGGAGAAAGTCTGGCCACAGGGACCGCGCCTGAGCTTTTCCCTGGGCGTTGCCCTTATCTTCTTTGGTCTTCTGTCGTTTATTGATCCCTCGCTTCTTCCAGGCCTCTATGCGGGACGTTTCTAGACGATGAAAAGGCCTTTGCAGTTCTTGCAAAGGTCTTATTTTTTACGCATGCCTTCAACACGATTTCAGATACTTTTCCACGTGTTGGCTCGTATCCCTGGTTGCCATACAATCGTGAGAAGCCACCTCTTCAGTACAGGAGCTGTTTTTCTAGGTATGATTACCTAGAAGTAAATTGTGCTGCAATCATTCACAATCAGGGGAAGAACCGATGGAATTCAATGCGCACATTTGCTATTCTGTTCCTGCACCCTTCCTGAGAGAAGAGTAAACATCTCGCCTGATGAAACGCTTTGTACCAGGCTTCTGGAGAATAGAGCTATGAGACGATCCTTCCTTGTAGGCATTGTGCTTCTGACACTAACGCTATTGATCACTGGATGCGATAGAACAGGGACAACTGTTGGACAGACCCAATCTGATGAACAAGGTATTGTTCACATGAATGATACGAATTTTGTTCAATCATCTATTACCATCAAAAAAGGTGGCACCATCACACTCATCAATGATGTTGCGACTACTCACATTATTGAAAACGGCATGTGGGACCTGCAGACAGGAACCGAGCGACCGAAGATAGAGCCCAACGCTCCAAAGGTAGACGTACAGATTGCAGGCAGTGGGAGTCAGCACTCTATTGGCCCTTTCAACACAGCCGGAATATTTCACCTGTACTGTACTGTCCACCCAGGTATGAATCTCACGGTAATTGTGCAGTAATTGTATGCCTGCTTGCTCGACCCCCACTCGCGTGTTGTCAACTTGGTGAGAGAACTGAGGCGTTCTCATGAAAAGAAGAGCGAGAGCAATGGAAGAAACCGAAGATCGGGATCACCCATCTCTGAGACTATTAGCCCATCTGTGGTGCGTTTTCCTTTAGAGGGACCGCTCGCAGGGAGGTGTCTGAGACTCTGTTAACCTGGGACACCCTTGGCCAGCAAGCCAATGCCATGATGATAAGCAATAAGCCTGAGTTAAAGTCGGTCGCCATTCCTGTGAGGACCCCTCCTAAAGCTTGTGTTGTATACCAGATGAGAGCGCTGATAACCACAGAGGCAATGAGCACAGGGCGTATCTGTTTTTCCTTGACAATGACGAACGCAACAGCGAGCGCCAGAAAGACCACAATCAGAATGATGTTCAGCGGAACTTCAAGAGCGGCTGTCGCATGACCAAGAGCATTGAGGACCGGGTCTACTACGAAATTGTTGCCGCCTCCCATACCAACCATCCCGCTTATCACCCCGGAGATCTGACCTGACTGCCACCAATACGGCTGAAGCTGGAGAAGTGCAGACAGGAGCCAGAAGCCTGCGAGAACCAAGTGAAACGCCGAGCGCGGGAGCAGACCCTGCTCATCGTCCTCTGCCCGTGGATAGACCAACAGACCAATGAGAGGATAGAGAAGGACCGCTCCTGGTGCACCCGTCAGCGCACTCGCTTGTCCTGTAAGAAGCTGACTCATCCCTTCGCCACCATACCAGACGAGCAATGCCCAGAAGATAGAAAAGATGACAGTTCCTCGCACCCAGCGTCCTGAAAGAAAAAGAACACCCAGCGCAATCTGGACGACTGCAATAATGATATTAGCCGCGACGAGGTTGTGTGTGATCGTAGTCACGATCCATTGAAGATTGGATGCAATAAGGGCAGGCTGGCCCGCTGTTATGGGATCTAATACTTTGGTGATCATATTCATGGTGAACATTTGTGGTTGCAGTTGGAAAAGACCATCAATGAGCCATAAAACGCCAAGGATCTGGCGTATCCGTTTGAGTGAAAGTACCATAGAACAATGTTATCCTTTCAAAAGTCAGCTACGCACAGAGATGATCATGTCTCCATAAAGAGAGAATAGAAGAATATCAACAGTGAGAAGCTTCGGACAAGCTCCCAATGACAAAAAGATCACGTACATTGTTCTCGATCTATATGAATGACTATCCTGTACTCATGTTGTTCAATGAGAAATAGACGGTACGCGGAGTACGCACTCCTTAGCATATACTATAGGGTGAGAAGCTCTGGTTGCCTATTAGGAAATGTACCTATTTTTTAGGGTCTGGTCGTTGACCTTGTTGCCATTAACCAGGTATTCATTTTGTCCCTCGAACTTTCCTTCTCTCATCACTTCGTGCAGGATATGTTCAAGGAGGACCCCTGACATCGGGATCACCTCCTATCTTTACACCTTAAGGTGCCCTTCCCAAGGCAAGAAACTATAGAACATGTATCTATGATATGAATATAGTTATTGTGCAAAAAGCTTAAAAGAGTACGATATAAAGCTTTTCTGATTGGGTGGCAATACCTTTACATAAAGCTGCCAGTGTCCTGCCATCGTGAGCTCTTGCTGCTCACGAAAGATATTCCCGGCTGCCGCGTCTGCCTTCAACTGGTCCACATTTGTTCCCATGTCCATGTCTAACATCTGGGTTTCGAGCAGCACGGCCGCATCCTTTACTGGTCGTCCCTGCATATCTTTAAGTGTCACGGTAAATGTATTGGTACCAAAGGTTGCAGGGGCTACTTGTAATGTGACGCTATACCCATGAGCTGTCTGTGTCTGACTATACGGCCCTACAGGCTGCTGGCTTGTTGCACTCGCCGGTGGAGGGGGTGGCATGAGCGTCCCTGCGAATGCCGCGAGGAAAGCAACACACAGTAAGATCAGTGCACCAAGCAGCGCTTCGCGTTGTAACCAGGAGCTCAGACGACCATTGAGTGCCTGGATATGCAACAACCGTTGTTTATCCCCTCCATCCTGATTGATGCCAGGTGAAAGCTGTCTCTGAACAGTAACCGGGACAGAAACGAAGTCCTCGACCCCTGTTTCTTGCTGCTGCTTGAGTTCCTCTGCTAGTCGAGAACGTAAGAAAAAGGCATGATAGGCGCTTATTCCCATCATGAGAAAGAAGAGGCTGATTTTGACAACGAGAATACGTCCATAGAGCGTGGTAAACAACTGATCAAATGTGTTCAGGTGAATAGTAGTGTTCAAAGATCCTGTGCTTGCCAGGATAAACACGCTGACAATTGCCAGCGCGCCAAACGCTGGCAATCCCTGCGCCAGGACGCGTGCACGAGCCGTGATGCTGAGTGTTGCTAACGCAGGAACAAGAATGACACCGATATAGAACAGTCCTCCCACCCAGAGCGTTGTGCAGAAAAGATGGAGGAGATCAACGCTTAATGCATACGTACGCTGTGAAGCAGGTACAGCGGCGGCATGCCCAGAGAGCGCAAAGGCGATGGTGAGCGCCAATGCAAAGAGAAGCTCCAGGCGTCCACTCCATGAGCGCCTACGTACGCCAGCAAAGAGCGAACGTGGAATATGTGGAATGCTCTGTATGGTTTCCTGGAGAGCAATAGCCCACGCCGGAGCATACTCAAGCTCATCTGAAGCATTGTTGCCCGTGTGCTTTGCGTCAAGAGCAAAGACTGTCTCTTCTTCAGTGGAATCAACCTGGCGCTGTCTCGACCGCCTGCCGGCGAGAAGCAGCAAAGCGGCCGTGCATGCGATCCCTTGCCGTATCCACCATGTTCTCCCGAAAGCACTGCCAAAGAGAACCGCACGCAGAATAGGGAGAGAAAAGGCTGCGGACCAGGAGCCTGTAATCTCCGCAGCTTGCCCTAGAATGATGCCGATATCGCAAAGAATAACCCCTGCCAGTGCATAGAGCGCCCAGGTACGGAACACTTCTCCTGCCCGGCGCGATGCCTGGGCAACGGTCGTATCTTCCTGTGTTCCAGGGGGTAAAATCCACGTTTCCCACAGCACTCCCCCCACCCAGAACGTCATAAAAAGCAGAGCCAGCCAGGTCATAATCGTCTGAAAGATTGTTGGCGCATCAAGCGTCGTATTACCCGCCGCCCCGGCTGCTCCTGGAAAGTGTCCAGTAGGCAAGACAGCTGGAACGGGCGGAACGCTGCCATCGGCACCAGCAATCCGAAAAAGAAAGGACCCGCCAGCGATGTGCCCATCTTCCGCTGACTGTGAGCGCCACACAACGACATACGTTCCTGCCCGCAGCAGTGGCAAGCCGACATCCATCTCGCGTGTCTCCGAACTGGCAACTGCACTATCACCGTTATCAACCTGGTGATTCGTCGTATCAACAACGACGGCCCGTGATGTGAGATCATTTAAATCTTCACTGAAGAACAAACGAATGCGCTGTGGTGGTGCATTCAGAATAGCATTTGCCGCTGGATCAGAGCTTAAGAGCAGCGCATGGGCGAATGCAAGAGGAATAGCACGGTTGAGCAGTCCAAGTGGAAGCAAAGAGATGAGTGCAAAGCTTACACCTAGCAATGAGGCGCCGCAAAAAAGAGCAAAGTGAGAAACGAAGCGTTTTTCTCTTGCTAGATTATACATAGAAGCCCTTTCTGCTCAACTGATGGTAGCAGAACATACGTGTTTGACGGTGATACATCACTCTCACCGTCAAACACGTATGTTCTGCCTTTAAATCATAAGAAAAAAATTGTATTGTGTTCGTACGTATCGTTTACACTTTTGTCTTTGCTGAAGGTGTCGTATTGACTGCTGGCGCAACTCTCTTGGTTGATTGGCGTGTGAAAATATACGTTGCGCCACCGCCAACGACCAGGCCAATGATCCCTATCAGTCCCGCCAGCCAGGCTGGCACGGCAGAAGAGGCGTTGGAAGCCGCTGATTGAGACGTCGAAGAACCAGACATACCAGGCATACCCGCCATTGAGCCTTGAGAACCGTTCGAGCTGTTCGCTAGCATCCCTTTCAGCATAGAACTGATGCCCACGAAGAAGCGGAAGCTTCCACTATCGTGGTGCCCCTCAACTGCTGAGACGTTATGCCAGTTGACCACGTACATCTCTGACTTATCTGACTGCATGTTGACCTGCATCGATTTGAGATCCGCGCGATCAACCTGAGCAGAACCTGTGCTGACCTGTTTCCCATCTACATCATACACGATAATGTCACTTCCCTGCGGATCGACGTTCTCCATGAAATGGATCGTAATAGTGCTCGGCGCTTTTGACAGCATCGCGTTGGCTGCTGGATTAGAGCTTACATACTCCGCGTGCAATGGGCGTGCCTGCGCTAAACCAGGAAGCAGAAATAGAAATATAAAGGCGCATAGAGATCCAAGCAGCAATGGCCGCGCTTGAAGCTTTCCCAATTTCCTTCCCAACAAATGAAGGCTTGAGAATAGTAGGTTCTGGTTGCGCGAAGCGGTAGGATGAGACCTGTTCATAGAAAGCGCTTATCCTCTCTAAAATATAGTATGAGTGCCTGCCGGATAATAAGGAGTAAATCCCTGTTCACTAATAGCGGATATTGCACACATATCCCTCCATAGTTTATTAGCTAGAGTAGATGACATGCTATGCATTGTCTATTAGGTGAATTCCCTATTTCACACCCTAAGGAAGTAAAATCGAATTCGCCTTCTTAATTATAGTATTGGCACAGAGTGAGAAGAGGCGTGAGAACGACCGTGAGTCGTGTATGTCAGGGGAGGATGCGCATTGTAGTGAGGCGGCTCTTCAAATAGACTATAATGCCGCCTGGCCTCGCATGACTCCTGCGATGAGGGAAGAGGAGGGAAAACGGCATAGCTGGTCGCACAAGGGCTCCCTCTTTATAGAGAGGGCTACCTTATCCTGTTGCATGTTCCATAGCATGCTGCACTTGGCGTGCAGCGAGAAAACGCGTCCGTAGTGCCTTATCCTCGATCTTCTCGGCAAGGCTTTGGACGACGCGCACCGCCTCAGCATATGCTTCACCCGCCAGCATCTGTTTTCCCTGCGACTGGTCCAGGTCTCCGAGTGTCACCTGGATCTGCCATCGTTCACCTGACAGACCGATCGCCTCAGCGAGGACGCGAGCCTCCTCTAACTGGGAACGCGCCTGCCCTCGACGATCTTCCCACAGTGCCAGTTCCGCATCTGCCCGCAAGTACTGCACACGATCGCGCTGACCATCTCCAGTATGCGCTTTGAGTCGAGCGAGATGCTCCCTGGCCCTCGCAATGTCCCCTCCATGAAGTAACGCCTCCGTGACCCGCCAGTGAGGAATTTCTACGTACAATAGTTCATGACCACCTGCCATCGTCGCTGCTTGCCGTGCGTAGCGCTGAGCATCGGTCCACTGCCCAACAAGGACGGAATCTGCGCAGAGGGCCGAGGCGACAATCACTGCGTAGGAGGGCGCATCGATTGCCTCAATGAGCTTCAGTGCCTCCAGATCGATCTCACGCGCAGCGTATCCTGCCTGTACTGCCCGGTAGACGCCTCCTAATTGAAGAAGGGCGCGAAGCAGCAGCATGTTCGCCCGCGATGAGCGCGTGTTGAGGTCCCGCGCGCTCGCCACGGCTTCGAGAGCGATTTCAAGCGCTTCTGTATAGGCACCGCTGTCGAGTAACCCCGAGGTCAGGTCATAGAGCGCGTTGACCCGACCCCAGTCGTTCCTGATTTCCTGGCTGATGGTGAGCGCACTGCGTGCTCGTGTGATCCCTTGTTGGAGTTGACCACGGTGCAGCTGCGCGTGTGCGAGCATACAGAGTGCATCGGCTTCCATTGCCCGGTCTCCTGACGCGGTGTAGCATGCATATGCCTCTGTGGCCAGGTGCTCGTACGCCTCCCACGCTCCTCTATGCATCTGAATAGAGATCAGCGCTTCCAGGCTCTGGACAATGAGATCTAGTTGTTCGCTGTTTCGGGCCACTGCCAGGGCCCGCTCTCCGTGGACGATGGCCGTCTCCAGATCCGCAGTAAAGAGGTCGAGCATAGCCTGGTACCACTGCGTTTCCATCACCCTGGTTGCATCATTAGTCTGGGCTGCCATCTGGAGTAGATAGTCAAGCATGGACTCAGATAAAAGGCGAGCCTGCTCCTCCGCCCTGGTGATTTCGTAGACGTGTCCCAATGCGATGTAGAGATGGTGAACCTCAGATGTGGCGATCGTTGCCCGTATCGAGTGGTCAGTCCGTTGCTTGACCAGCAACTGCCACGCCTGTTCATAGTGTTCGATGGCGATGTGCAACGCGAAGACGGCTCTCGCTTCGTCACCTGCCGCCACACTCAAGCGGAATGCCGGGTCGGGCATCCCCGCTGCCAGGGCATGGTGTGCCAGTTTCGCCACAGGAACAGAGGTTTCTTGCAAGAGGTGGAGCGCACGTCGGTGAAAGATGCGACTGCGTGTCTCACCCGCCTCGACCGAAACCACGTCGCGAATCATGGGGTGCGTGAAGGTGTACACCTCATTGCCTGGTGAATCACTCTTCGACTCCTGCACCAGGAGGCTGCGCAGCACCTCATCCAGGACCAACAGGCCCTCGTGTTCGGAGAGATCCGCGACTCTGCAGAGTCGCTCAAAGGTGGCATCTTGCTCCAGCACGGCTCCTGCGACGAGGAAGGCAAAGGCCCCTGGACTGAGCCGATCGAGCTGGATGCTGATCACTTCACGAATGCTCGGCGGAAAAAGCCGCGTCGCGCCGAGTTCCTTGACTATCGTAGCCGCGACGTCATCGGTTCTTGTGCTATCTTCATTCGAGGATAGCGTCAAAAGGTCGTGCGCAAGCAGCAGTTTGAGCGTTTCAATCAGATAGAAGGGCTGTCCCTGTGTCTCGGCGAAGAGCCTTTGTCCAATGCGCTCTAAGACGTCGGTTGGCATCTTTGTGACAGGCCTGGAAGACCTTAACCTGGTTGCCTCTTCCTCCTGGTTTCGTCGTGTCAGGACCTGCAGCAGGGCCACGGTATCCTGAGCTGAAAGTGGGCCTGGCTGAAGGTGGGTCAAAGGCGCAATTCGTCCCAGGGTCGCTCGCCACTCGGCAAGACCAGAGGTCGTCTGTCGTGCATCGGTGCGCAAGGAGAGGAGCAGCATGATCGGCGTGGCATGCGCTGTGAAGTGGCGTGCCAGGTAGTGGAGCAGATCCAGCGTGGCGCTATCGGCCCAATGCACATCGTCAAGGAAGAGGAGCAAGGGAGTTCGCGCCGCCAGGACAGCCAGCAGGCGGGTGACTGCCTCAAAGAGGTGGTTGCGTGCCAGCGAAGCATCGGCGGTGACGCGGGTCAGGTCGGGATAGCGCTCGTGGAGTTCTGGGAACAGGCGCGCAAGTTCAGCCAACCACACGTCATGCAGCAGATCTTCGGGCGCATTTTCCTGGTCGATTCTCGGTCGCAACGCCTCAATGAATGGCTGATACGACAGCCGCCGATTGCTTTCAAATGCCTGACCGCGCAGCACATCGGCTCCCTGTGAGACAGCCCAATCCAGAAACTCGGTGGCCAGCCGTGTCTTGCCGATGCCAGCTTCTCCCTCCAGAAGCACCACCTGCGTCTGCCCCTGACGGGCGAGATAGAAATGCTTAAGCAAGAGACCATACTCCCGCGCCCGCCCAACGAGAGGAGGAGCGAGCAGCATTAACAACGGGGAAGACGTCCTGGTGGCTTGCTGTTGCGGATGGCGAGCGGGAGCTGTAGCGCGAATACGTTGAGCCAGAGCCATCGTCTCTGGAGTCGGTTCGGCATGAATCTCCGATGCCAGAAGCGCCCGAAGTGCCTCGTATGCTTGCAGCGCGGCAACACGATTGCCTGCCGCAAAGTGCAGGCGCATCAAGCGCTGTGAAGCTTCTTCATTGAGGAGGGTAAGGGCGAGCCAGCGAATGATCACAGCAATGGCCCGTTCGGACTCGCCGATGTCTTCATACTGGGAGGAAAGCTGGTCGAAGACCAGATGCATGCGCAGATGCCAGTATTCACGCTGGAAGCGAGCCCAGTCGTCGAATCCCTGCGCGTTGTGCAGTGAGAATCCATCCAGAAACTCCCCACGCGAGAGCCTGATCGCCTCCTGGAGGTGTGTAAGGTGTACGCGCCGTGTCTCCTCTGGGAGCGCGGCTGTCAGGTGAGTGATGTCATGTGCGAGGAGCCAGGCCGCTTGCAGGGTGTGCAGGTCCAGGCTGACCCCAGAGTTCATGTCGAGACTCAGCGTGTCACGGTCAATGTGCAGATGCGGGATGCGATCGAGCCCCGTTCTATCCGCCGGAACCGCGTTCTTCATCAAGACATCACGGAGCTCAAGCACAGTGGTGCGTAATGCTGATCGGGCATGGGCCGCATCGCTCTCGGGCCAGAACAGCTCCGAGAGCGTTTTACGTGAGTGCTTCCCCTCCTCCACAGCTAAATAGAGAAGCAGGGCTAGGGCTTTGCGAGAGGGAAATACCAGCAACTGACCGTTATGGTACACCTGCGGTGGACCAAGCAATGCAAAATGGAGCGTCTCCCTCTTCGATGATCCAAGCATAGCGAACGTCCCGTCTCTTGTGAGCTTTCTGGCTGTACGATAAAACTCAGCACAACACTCACTGTAATTCATACGTATCGTGCATCCCTGGTGTTGCAACGTCAAATGGTTCGCGCAGGCAAGACCGTTTTCACGCATGTCCTCACGCATTTTCTCACGCGCAACAGGTATGCTAGAACCAAGAGCGTACACCTTGAGCTGAGGAACGTATCTGTCGCCACAGTGAAATGGAGTCCATTCAAGAGAAAGTAGACCTTATGCACAAGACGCACAATAGCCTTCCCGAGGAGCAACGAGCGAAACTGGTCGAGGTGTTGAATCGTCGCCTGGCCGATAGCATTGATCTCATGCTGCAGGCCAAGCAAGCGCACTGGAACGTGAAAGGTCCACAATTCCTGGCGTTGCATGCGTTATTCGGCCAGGTTGCTTGCGGCGTCGAGGAGTACGTGGACCTGCTTGCCGAGCGTGTTGTGCAGTTGGGAGGCTATGCCGATGGCACAGTATATGTCGTTGCCCGCAGAACGTCGCTCGATAGGTATCCGCTTGAGGTCGCTGACGCGAATGGCCATATCGAGGCCCTTGCACTCGTCCTTGCCTCGTTTGGCAAACATGTTCGGTATGCGATCGGACAGGCGACGGAATTGCTTGACGCAGATAGTGCCGCTCTCTTCACCGAGATCTCGCGTACTACTGATACCTGGCTCTGGCTTGTCGAGGCCAACCAGCATGTCGCATAGTGAGCCTTCGCGCTTACGAAGAAGGAGTATTCCTATATTTGAGCGTATTCTCGTCCCCCTGGATGATTCGACGCGAGCGGAGTTCCCAGTGCCGCACGCGTCGCACGCGCTATGGGCAGCTCTGTGGTTCTGCTGCAAGTGACATACCCGCCTATGGTAGTACGACCCTCTCAAGGATTGCATAACACGTAGAAGACTAGAAGCATGTTCGCTGCAAGAGCAAGCATGAGTATGTTCCAACGTTTCGCTTACGATCGGAACAATAGGAAGCAGCATGTCTGTATCCTAAGAAATTCATTACCCAGGGGGATGTCGAAATGTTCCCCAGGAGGAAGTCCGCATGACCTACCGTTTTTTTGTCAATGAACAAAGGTGTATAAATTGCGGCATTTGCATGGATCTCTGCCCGGTGCATTGCCTGGATATGACACGACCGTCAGGAACAGGCGAGTTAGCACGGGGGGAGGCACAGCGAAGTCCAATCCCGGCTGAGCAGGCGAGCCGTGCCTGGATGATGATAACACCCGTCCAGGTTGCGTCATGTATCGGATGTCAGGTCTGTGTCCAGGAATGCCCAACCAATGCGATCTCGATTGAGAGCGGCGTGAAGGTGCTAGAGTATGCACGTCGAGGTCCACTTACATTTCTGCCAGAAGGAAACGGGTGGCAACCGCTCGATGCCTACACGCATGCAGTTCCAGAGGAGCCAGGAGAAACGCCCTGGGGAGGAGAGCAAAGCTGGCACGTCGCAGAAAGGCATGAGACCTGGCAGAGCTCACGTACCTGGCTGGGTGAACGCAAAGAAGATCTGCGCGCCCCCTGTCAGGCTGCATGCCCGGTCGGCACGAACGCAGGCCTCTATGTCAGCCTTGTGGCCGAAGGCCGCTATGATGAGGCTTTTCAGGTTGCGGCCGAAAGCAATCCTTTTCCGTCCGCTTGTGGTCGAGTCTGTACGGCACCATGCGAGTCGGTGTGCCGGAGAGGCGAATTTGATGAACCCATTGCCATTCGTGATATCAAACGTTTTGCCGCCGATCATAGCACGACACGAAAACGCCACACCCCTCTATTCACGCGGCATTATAGTGAAAAGGCTGCCATCGTAGGGGCGGGTCCAACGGGTCTCAGTGCTGCCTACTATCTCGCCCGGCGCGGCTACAAAGTAACGGTCTTTGACGCGATGCCTGTGGCAGGGGGCATGATGGCGATCGGTATCCCCGAGTATCGCCTCCCACGCACCGAATTACAGCAAGATATTGAAGCGATTCGTGAGCTGGGCGTCGAGATACGTCTGAATACCGCTCTTGGACGTGACATTGCGCTTGAGGATCTGCAGAGAGATTTTGACACCGTCTTACTGGCCGTTGGCGCGCAACGCAGTCAACGCCTGGAGGTACCAGGTGAGACAGAATTAGAGGGTGTCATACCCGCGACCCTCTTCCTCCGAAATTTTAACTTGCAACCTGAGACGAGGGTACAGGGCAGCGTCGTCGTCGTTGGTGGTGGAAGTACCGCGCTGGATGCCGCCCGTTCAGCCCTGCGCGCGGGTGCGCAAAGCGTCCAGATCGTCTATCGACGCACACGCGCCGAGATGCCAGCACAGCATGAAGAAGTGGAAGCAGCGTTGATCGAAGGTATCCAATTGCACGAACTAGCCACACCACAGTCGATACTGGGCACGGAAGAAGCCACCGTGCGGGGTATTGTGTGTCAGCGGGTGCAACTGGGCGAGCCAGATGAAAAAGGACGCCGTCGACCGGTGAAGATACCGGGCTCAAGCTTTACACTTGAGGCCGACATCATCCTGGTCGCGATAGGAGAAGCGCCAGATCCCTCTTTCTTACCGAGTGGTACCAGCATTGAAATAGCGGCCTGGGGTGGCTTACTGATTAACAAAGAGACCCTATCAACAGGAATGCCCGGCGTCTTTGCCGCTGGTGATGTCACCTATGGCCCTAAAACGATCATTCAAGCGGCTGCTCACGGGAGAAAGGCGGCGCAGTCTATGCACGCCTATCTACGGAAACATTCCGTCAGGGACGTTACAGAGATGCCGATTGGCGAAGTGGAGACCAGGTCGCTTCTGCCTCCTGGTGGAAGGGTGAGCGTCGACTTGAGTCTAACACCACGGGCAATCATGCCATTGCTCCGTTATGATTCCATAAAAGTGCGCTCCGCCGAGACGGCACAGGGTCTCACTGAAGAGCAAGCACGACGTGAAGGAAGTCGATGTTTACGTTGTGATCTTGCCTACCTTTGTCCAACAATTATCGATACAGCGAAAACAGTACAACATGCTTAAAGACAATTTTAGTATCATTTTCTGCTGCATGATGGGGGTATAACTATGTCACCACAGGACCTTACCACTTCTATTGTTACAGGTATTAACGCAGGCGGAGAGCAGTTTTTAGAGGGCACCCTCGCTGCAGTTCTGCCGGCACTCTGGATTGTCATCCTGGGATTGCATCTGGGCCGTCCATATATTCTGACAATGATCGATCGTTTTACGCTGCGGCTCGGTGCGGACCTGCTCTGGCTTATCTATGTTGCCTTGCGCGATCTCTGTATTGTCTCAGGCGTTGTCATGAGCTTCATGTTCTTTTTTCCAGATGTAGTGCTTACCGATGCGCTACCACTGACAGGGGGAC
Source organism: uncultured Dictyobacter sp. (assembly GCA_964247965.1). Classification (GTDB taxonomy): domain Bacteria; phylum Chloroflexota; class Ktedonobacteria; order Ktedonobacterales; family Ktedonobacteraceae; genus Dictyobacter. Next base: position 16,088 of record CAXTXB010000018.1, read on the forward strand.
TGGCGGCGTCGGCACTGTTTGGTGCTTTACTGGTGAAACTCATGGGTGATCCGGACCATAACCTGCGCGACTTTCGCCTGGTCACTATCCTGCTCAGCGTTGGAGCTGCCCTCTACTTCATCCCGTATATGCTTGGAGTCCAGGCCAACGCCGTTACCACGGGACAATTTCAGGTCGTTAGTAAGTTTCTGGTCACAAACACCAATCCAGGATGGGCAGTTGGCATGGCATATACCTCTGTTGCTCTCCTCGCCATCCTGGGATTGATTGCGGCGCTTTACACATTGAAAACTGGTGGTCGAGCAGAAATTGCCGAAGCCAGTGCGGTAAATGAGTAGCAGATACACTTGAAATGCAGTTGGCAATCGGCTAGCGAAAGAACAATATCTGAAAGAGGCAAGGAGAGAATAGTATGAAACCAAGTGATGTCGCAACTGCGATCACCCAGGCGCTTGTACAAGGTGGCTCACAGTGGATGGTGAGCACGATCGTCGCATTCTTACCGGCACTGTGGACGATGACCCTGATATTGCATTTAGGTCGTCCGTATGTTCTACGTACTTTGCGTCGTTGTGGACTGCGCCTCGGTGCAGATGTCTGGTGGATGTCCTACCTGCTCATGCGTGATGCAGTGTTACTTATCACGTTTGCTTTAAGTTGGATCTTCTTCAATCCAAATATTGTGGCAGGCTCAGCACTCCCAATTACGGCTCCGCTGGCTGCCCTTGCGCTCTTGCTGGCATTGGCCGTCAAACTATCGTGGCGCGTAGACGATGATGTAACTGCCTATCGGTTTGCTACAGCGTTCCTGGTCATTGGTGCCACACTCTACTATGGGCCATTAGTCTTTGGCGTAGAAGCGACAAGTCAAGGCTATCTGGGCTGGTTTGTGCAGCACTTCACCAGCAATACCAATCCTGGTGTTGCCCTGATCATTATGTGGGTTGCACTCGTCGGTGCGCTCGGGGTTATAGGATGGCTCTTTGTCAGAATCTGGCAGAACACAACGCGTAGCTTTACAAAGTCGGAAGTTCCCAAAGAGAAGCCAGTGCAACAAGAACGGGTACCTGCAGTATTGTAACAACTGAAGAGCGTGTTTGTTTGTGCGATCACAAGAGGAAAGTATCCATCGAGATGGACTTTCCTCTTGTGATCTTCTGTTCCTAATGTGAAAAAGTGCTCTTTGTGACCAGCTTATGCTAGGGGTATCTCTTTCTGATGTGGAGAGCGGCCTCCCCATCCTGTTCATCCTTCCCCTGGCATGAGCGACTCACGGTCGTTCTCACGCATCTTCTCACGCTCTGCCAGTATCATGATAAGTAAGGCGAGGAAGGCTACTTTCCTGGTTCTCGGTCATACCCAATCTTTATAAGGTAGGGACGCAGCTATTCCTCGTGCAAGCTACGTATTGACTCATTGTTCTGCTACTCGACACATCTTTTCTCCTCCATAGTCCATTGAGCGTCGTTCTCTCAATAGGATAGAGAAGGAAACTGCATGTATTCCGTCTTCCTTATCTATGTGCTGGTCGAGAAAGAGAGAAAAGGAGATTTCCTTATGATTTCACTGTTATGGCCTATACTCGGTGTACTCGTGCTTGTTCTTGTGATCCTCGCACTCTCGGCTATTCGTGTGGTGCAACAGTATGAGCGGGGCGTGATCTTCGTGCTGGGACGCTTGATTGGGGCTAAAGGCCCGGGTCTCTTCCTGGTTCCCCCGCTGATCTCACACATGCGCACCGTTGATCTGCGTATCGTCACCCTGACTGTCCCGCCTCAAGAGGTGATCTCACGCGATAACGTGACCATCAAGGTGACGGCGGTGCTCTACTTCTCTGTCGTCGATCCGATCGCGGCGGTAGTCAACATCGTGGACTTCAACCAGGCGACGACGCAGATTGGGCAAACGACCTTGCGCAACGTCCTGGGGCAATCAGAGCTGGATGACCTGCTGGCCGAGCGCGACAAGATCAACCACAAGTTGCAGCTGATCATCGATGAGCAGACAGCACGTTGGGGTGTGAAAGTCACAGCCGTCGAGATCAAGGATGTGGAACTGCCCGCGACGATGCAGCGAGCGATGGCAAAACAGGCAGAGGCAGAGCGTGAGAAGCGCGCGAAGGTGATCCATGCCGAGGGAGAATTGCAAGCCTCGACCCAGCTGGCCCAGGCCGCCGCCGTGATCGGCACGCAGCCGGCTGCTCTACAACTGCGCTACCTGCAAACGCTGACCGAGATCGCAGTTGAGAAGAACTCGACCATTATCTTCCCACTGCCGATGGATTTGATCGAGCCGATGATCCAGATGATGCGCCAGAACAGTGTACCAGCCAGAGAGCCGCTGAACGGATCTCAGAAGTACGAGACGGCCCTATCGAGAGAAACGGTCCCAGTTTTACAATAATGTCCCGTGAGAGGATGTCCCTCGCGTTCGGCTTATATCCCGTTTTTTCCAGGAGGAGAAGATGTCAACCGTTGATCAGGCTAAGACGGCTCCCATCGATCAGGCTCGTCTTGATCTCATGCACCGCTATTGGAATGCCGCGAATTATCTGACCATTGGTCAGATTTACTTACAGGACAACCCTTTGCTCAGAGAGCCGCTGCAAGCCAGGCACATCAAGCCACGCTTGCTCGGACATTGGGGCACATCGCCCGGGTTGAGCTTTATCTATGTTCACGTGAACCGGCTGATTCAGGATCACGATGTCAATGCAATTTATCTTGCAGGACCAGGACATGGTGGCCCTGCTCTGCTTGCCAACGTCTACCTGGAAGGAACCTACACAGAGATCTACCCATCCATCACGAAGGACACCCAGGGCATCTACCGCCTCTTCCGCCAGTTCTCGACGCCCGGCGGCGTGCCAAGCCACGTGAGCGTACCCACTCCAGGGTCTATTCATGAGGGTGGCGAGCTTGGCTATGTCCTCTCACACGCCTTTGGTGCCGTCTTTGACCGTCCAGACTTGATCGCGATTGCGGTTGTGGGCGATGGTGAGGCCGAGACTGCACCCCTCGAAGGTGCCTGGAAAAGCATCAAGTTTTTGAATCCGGTGCGCGACGGGGCTGTGTTACCCATTCTCCACCTCAACGGCTACAAGATTTCCGGCCCAACGGTCTTCGGGCGCGAAGAGGATGACGACGTCCAGGCGTTTATCGAGAGTCATGGCTATGACGTTCACTTTGTTGAAGGGGACGATCCCATGATGATGCATCAAGCCTTTGCAGAGACGCTTGATACCTGCTATACAAAAATCCGTGCCCTGCAAGAAGATGCTCGCATGCATGGCTTCACCAGGGGGGTACGCTGGCCAGCCATTATCCTGCGAACTCCCAAAGGATGGACGGGGCCGAAAGTAGTGGATGGTCTGCCTGTTGAAGGTACGTTCCGCGCCCATCAAGTACCAGTGACAGATGTACGAGAAAATCCAGCGCACCTGACCATCCTTGAGCAGTGGATGCGAAGTTATCATCCAGAAGACCTCTTTGACGAGCAGGGCCGCCTGGTCACTGAACTCGCCGCCCTCGCTCCACAAGGGGACCGTCGGATGGGGGCTAATCCTACCGCGAACGGTGGCAAACTGCTGGTGGATCTGGATCTGCCAGCATTCACTGACTATGCGATTGACGTGCCAAAACCAGCGACCGAGCATCACGAGTCAACACGGCAATTTGGCAAGATGATGCGCGACATCTTTACACGGAATGCGACTCAGCAGAACTTTCGTCTCTTCTGCCCTGATGAGACCAACTCGAACCGCCTGGGCAATGTGTTTGAAGTGGAAAACCGTTGCTCGACCGGCAAAGTAGTCTCAAGCGACGACCATATCGCTCCCGATGGACGCGTCATGGAAGTGCTGAGCGAACATTTGTGTCAGGGCTGGCTTGAGGGCTATCTGCTCACCGGACGACATGGCGTCTTCGCCACCTACGAGGCGTTTGCGATGGTCTCCGATTCCATGACCGTCCAGCATGCCAAGTGGTTGCAAGTGGGGAATAAACTTCCCTGGCGTGAACCGATTGCCTCCCTTAATTTCCTTTTGACCTCGACCTGCTGGCGCAATGACCATAACGGCTTCAGCCATCAAGGGCCTGGCTTGATTGATGTCGTCCTGTCGAGCAAAGGCACGGTGGCACGCATCTACCTGCCACCGGATGCCAACTGCCTGCTTTCAGTCGCCGACCATTGCTTACGCAGCCGTAACTACGTGAACTTGATCGTCATTGACAAGCAGCCCCAACTTCAGTGGCTCAACATGGAAGATGCAATAGCGCACTGTACGCGTGGTCTCTCCACCTGGCAATGGGCAAGTAATGATCACAGCGAGAAGCCAGATGTCGTGCTGGCGTGCGCGGGTGATAGCCCCACATTAGAAATAGTTGCGGCCGCATGGTGGCTGCGTCAGCATCTGCCAGAATTGAAGGTCCGTGTGGTCAACGTGGTCGATTTGATGACGCTCTATCCATCATATCTGCATCCTCACGGTATGGATAACGTCATGTTCGTTGAGCACTTTACAGAAGATAAGCCAGTTGTGTTTGCCTTTCATGGCTATCCGCGAGCAGTGCATGAGCTGGTGCATGGACGCCCGAATGCAGAGCGTTTCCATGTCCGTGGCTTTAATGAAGAGGGCACAACCACGACACCATTTGATATGGTCGTCCTTAACGGTATGAGCCGGTATCATCTCTGTATCGAAGCCATGCGTCGCGCAACTCGTCTGCACGCGTTGACAGCGCCGCTCATTGCCGAATGCGATGCGCTGCTGGACAAGCATCATGCCTATATCCGGGAACATTTTGAAGACATGCCGGAGGTTCGAGATTGGGTGTGGACTGACGAGGTCTGAGATAGCGCAGGTATTGCAGACATCTGAAAACACGCTAAAAAAGCGTAGTCAAGCAGCACTAAACAGTCTCCATAGCGCCAGTTTCCAAAAAAATAGTTTCGTTTGAGAGGATGAGAACATCATGAATACGACACAGTTTATGCGGCCACAGGTCGTCACGCAAATACCCGAGCCTCCTATTGCAAGGTTTCTGTTCGCGGATACGCGTATGGCATGGCTCTGGTTAATTATTCGTCTCTACGTTGGCTATGAGTGGCTCGCGTCTGGGTGGGACAAAATGACCGGGTATTCTATCAGTCTCGGCAGCTTTGGCCAGGCTTCCAGCGGAGGTCCGTGGGTCTTTAGTAGTCATGACGGTACCGCTATCAAGGGCTTTGTAGCCGGTGCTCTTGCCCAGACCAAGGGAGCAAATCCAGCCGTGCAAGGGTGGTACGCCGCCTTTTTACACACCTTTGTGCTTCCAAATGCCGCATTGTTTGCTTACCTGATCACCTTTGGTGAGGTGCTCGTCGGTATTGCCCTGATCCTGGGTCTCTTGACTGGCATTGCAGCCTTCTTTGGTGTCTTCTTGAACCTGAATTATCTCCTGGCTGGCACGGTGAGCACGAATCCCATTCTTGGATTTCTGGCTCTGTTCCTGATCCTGGCATGGCGCATTGGTGGCTACTACGGCCTCGACCGCTATGTATTGCCCCTGCTGGGCACGCCCTGGACGGGCCGCTTGACTGGCAAGCCGATCCCTGAAATACCAGCAGTGCCACGTCCTCCTATTGCTAATAGCGTAGGCTAACTATTGAGAATGCTCTCTTCTCTCTAAAAAGAAGAGAGAGCAGGACTGCTACGAAAGAATCATCTGATCGGAGTAAAACAGTGAGTGATTCCATCACACAAATGCGACTTTCTCAACGCCTGGAGGCGTACCTGAGCGAGTATACGAGAAAAAATATCAAAAAAGATACTCTTTCCAGAGAAGAGTGGGAGACGGTCTGGCACGTCGCTGATGTTGCTCGTACCGCGAATGATCTCACTCCAGAACTTGTTGATGATGTTCGAATCGTATTGAAGAAGCTTGAGACCACAGGAGAAATACCCCGGCTGTCTTTCTTTCCATAGTTTCAAGAAGAGGACGTTTGAAACACGCAGGTTATAGAGAGTGTTGGAGGAGTGCAATGACTTCACAAGCAATACAGGAACATCCAGATGTAGGAAAGGTGGCACCACACGCTCTCCCTCTAAAAAAGTTGTTTGAGCAGCTAGAGAGTAGCGGACAGGGACTCACGAGTGAGGAGGCACGCAAGCGGCAGGAAAAATATGGTCCCAACGATACAACTGGCGTGAAACGCAGTTCAGTCGTTGTTCAATTTCTGCGTCTGTTCTTGAATCCGCTGGTCGCCATTCTGCTCTTTGCCGGGCTAGTCTCGGCGATTCTTGATGATTGGATCAATGCCAGCATTATCGTTGCTATCATCGTGCTCAGCAATCTTTTGAATTTTGTCCAGACGTATCAATCGCAGAATGCAGTTGAGAAGCTGCGTACCAGCGTGGCTCCTACGGCCACCGTGTTACGCGACGGCACATGGACTGAACTGCCTCGCCGCGACCTCGTGCCCGGTGATATGATCCGTCTCGCAGCCGGAGACCTGGTCCCGGCCGACGCGCGCTTGGTCCAATCAACCGATCTGCATATCCAGCAAGCCGCATTGACGGGTGAATCACTGCCTGTGGACAAAAACGCGGATGACCTTGACATCCCGACAGAAAGTTTCGCCGAGGTACACAATTGCGTCTTTCTTGGGACCTCGGTCGTGAGTGGCACGGGGACGGCACTGGCCATCGCGACTGGTCGCGCCACCGCCTTTGGCGATATTGCCGTCCGTCTGGCGAGCCGTGCGCCAGAGACTGAGTTCCAGCGTGGTATCAAAGGCTTTGGTCAGCTCATCATGCAGACCGTTTTCTTCCTGGTGCTCTTTATTGTCCTGGTCGGCGTGATTGGTCATCATCAGATCTTCGAGACCCTGCTCTTCGCCATCTCGCTCGCCGTTGGTCTCACCCCTGAGTTCTTGCCGATGATTACGACCGTGACGCTGGGACGCGGTGCTTTGCGCATGGCAAAACAGAAGGTCATCGTCAAACACCTGGAATCTATCCAGAACTTTGGCAGCATCGACACCTTGTGCAGCGATAAAACGGGCACGTTAACCAGTGGCGAGACGACGCTCGAAGGGTCTCTCGATCTACAAGGGAAAGCATCCGATCGCGTGCTGCTGTTCGGATATTTAAATAGTACGTACCAGACCGGCATCAAAAGCCCACTTGATGAGGCTATTTTGCAGCATGGCACGGTCGATGTCAGTGCATATAAAAAGGTTGGCGAGATCCCGTTTGATTTTGAGCGACGCTGCCTCTCAGTCGTCGTGCGACACGAGAATGAAACCCTGCTCATTATAAAAGGTGCCCCCGAAAGTGTCCTGAAAAAGTGTTCTGCCTATGAGAGCAACGGTGAACGCAGACCAATGGAGGGCACGAGCGACGAAGCGCGGACAACAGAGGCGAAGATGTATCGTGATTTGAGCACACAGGGATATCGTGTCCTCGCCGTCGCCTATCGCACTCTCCCTCAACAAGAGGGGTGTAGCAAAACGGATGAGCAGGACCTGGTCCTATGTGGCTTCCTGACCTTTGCCGATGCACCCAAAGCAGACGTGGCCCAGGTGCTCCAGGCGCTCAAAAACGATGGCGTGCAGGTCAAGATTGTCACAGGTGACAATGAATTGGTCACGCGTCATGTGTGTGAACAGGTTGGATTAGAGAGTAAGAGAATCGTCCTGGGCAGTGAACTGGAGCAGATGACCGATCCCGCGCTGGCTCAGGTCGTCGAGGAGGTCAACGTCTTCGCACGCGTCTCCCCGGCGCAGAAGAACCGCATTATCCTGGCGCTCAAGAGCCGCAAGCACGTCGTTGGTTATATAGGCGATGGGATTAACGATGCTCCCTCCCTGCATGCGGCGGATGTTGGGATCTCGGTCTCCACGGGTGTCGATGTGGCCAAGGATGCGGCCGATATTATCCTACTCGAACAGAGCCTACAGGTCCTGCATAATGGTATTCTGGAAGGACGTAAAGCCTTTGGCAATGTCATCAAATATCTGCTGATGGGCACGAGTTCAAACTTCGGGAATATGTTCAGTATGGCGGGAGCCTATGTCTTCCTGCCTTTCCTGCCCATGTTGCCAACGCAGATCCTGCTCAACAACTTTCTCTATGATCTGTCTCAGGTGACGATTCCAACCGATAACGTGGATGCAAGTTACATCAAAAAACCACAGCGCTGGGACATCGGCCTCTTTCGTAATTTTATGCTCATCATTGGACCAATCAGCTCAATCTTTGACTTCTTGACCTTTTTTATCCTGTTGCGGGTCTTCCATGCGGGCGATGTGCTCTTCCATACAGGCTGGTTCGTAGAATCGCTCGCCACGCAGACGCTGGTCCTGTTCATTATTCGTACCGCAGGCAATCCGTTGCGCAGTCGTCCTAGCCGTCCACTCACGATCACAACGCTCTTAATTGTTGCGATTGGCATCGTGCTCCCGTATACGCCGCTGGCGGGTCCGCTCGGCTTCACGTCATTGCCACCTCTCTACTTCCTCTTCCTGGCAGGTATGATGGTGATCTATCTGTTCCTTGTTGAGCTGGTCAAGCGGCGCTTAATGAGACGCTATGCGTAGGAGTTCCATGAAACGAGAAGAGGAGTGCTAGAGAAGATGCTGATCAATAGCAAACCTCGTCGCAGCGCTTCGAGAGGTGACTCCCAACTTGCGATAGATTGACCGCAGGTGTGTACTCACCGTTCTCGTACTCAGAACAAGCTCTTTTGCCACCTGGGCATCTGTAAGCCCGGTTCCCACAAGGCGGAGCACGTCAATTTCACGCTGACTCAGTTCCGCTAGAAGATTAGGAGTGTCAGGAGTAGTGGCTGAGGCGACTCGCTCAATTACACCCGTAGCTTCAGCGGTTGCCTGCTCTAAAGAGAAGGCCTGCCCGCGAGCCCACTGCTCTTCAAAATCGCTCTCACCTAATTGGGCACGCAATGGCAGCATCTCACGTTCGTGAAAGGTTCGTAAAGATGGAGGAAGGGGCACGCCAATAGTTGTACGCAGAGCATGCGCCGCGCTAAAGATTTGCACGGCTCGTGTTGCGTCATCAGATAGCGCGGCTAATGCTGCTATCGCTTCAAAGCTATAGGCCGTGCCAAAAGGCTGCTTCAGGGTAGAGACGAGATGGAGAGCTTCCTGGCATGCCTGGTATGCTGTTTTCTTGTCCCCCTGCAAGACCGCAGCTCTCGCCTGGGCATTCAGTGCATAGGCGAGCTCAGCTTGATCTTGTAACGCTCGCCTGATTGAGATCACCTCCTGGAGCAGTATTCTGGCCTGTAGATATTCCCGTTGGAGCATGGCTACCATCACGAGTCCAGATAGACACCTGGCTATACCTCGCTGATCCCCGATCTCCCGAAACAGATGTAACCCCTTGTTACAATATGTGATTGCCTCCTCACATTCGCCCTGGTAAAAAGCGGTCCACCCCAGAGAACAAAACGATTCCGCCAGATCGGTAGGAGCGTCGAAGGTCCCAAGCAGGGCTGTGCATTCCTTCAGTAGAGAGCGAATGCGCATATATTCACCCTGAAAGCGCAGGATCTCTATCGCCTGTTGAAAGAGTTTCACCCGCAGTGGAGAAGGGAGATCTGGCAGGGCTAACAGGATATCATACCAGTATCGACCTTCGCCCAGTTGGCTGCGTGTGACCCAGAAAGGACCCAATGCATAAGCGATACGTGCAGTAATCTCACCATGTTTGGCGGCAAACGAGCGTTCTAAGGCCAGACGAAGATTACTAATCTCGCACTCCACACGATGAAGCCACTGTGCTTGTTCGGAACCATGAAGATATTGTGTCGCCTCTTCAATAAAGTGGAGATACCACTCCCAATGCTGGACGTAGATCCACTGGATGTCTTCTCCAGCGGCTAAATGATGGTGAGCATACTGCTGAATCGTTTCTAGCAAGTGATAGCGCACCCCTTCTTTATTTCCCTCAACGACGATCCACGATTTGCGCACTAACTGGGTGAGGATATCGAGGATCTCATAGGAGCTTATCATCTTATCAGTGCAAATTCCTTCTACAGCCTCTAATGTCCAACTTCCGCTAAACACCGATAAGCGCTGCAGGACTTTTTGCTCTGCTTCCGAAAGGAGCATGTAGCTCCAGTCGAAGGTTGCCTGTAGTGTTTGATGCCGTGCTGGTGCCGTCCTATTGCCATTGGTAAGAACGCGAAAGCGTTCATTGAGTCGTACCGCAAGCTGATCAACAGAGAGCAGCGAGAGGCGAGCCGCCGCCAGTTCCAGCGCGAGAGGAAGCCCATCCAGGCAAGAACAGATACGCGCGATAGCCTGCATATTCTGGGTAGTGATGCGAAAGTGGGGCTCGGCTACAGCCGCCCGTTCACAAAAGAACTTGATGGCATCGTAGTCCATGAGATGTTCGAGAGAAAGAGGAGCGAGAAGAGGAGGATGTGACAGGGGAGCAACCGGCCAGAGCCTCTCCCCGGTCAGCCGAAGTCCTTCGCGGCTCGTCGCGAGCAGGTGGACTTGAGGGCAGTGCTGCAAGAGTGAGAGGGCGAGGGCAGTACAAGATGCGATAATGTGCTCGCAGTTGTCGAATACAAGCAGGATATGCCTGGACTGAAGTGCTTCGATCAAGCTCTCAAGTAGAGAATGTTCCGCTTGCTCGCGAATGCCCACACTAGAAGCGACCAGCGGGAGAACCTGTGCTGGATCAGATAATGGGGCGAACTCAAGTAGATACACTCCGTCCGCAAACTGTGTCTCTACCTGTGTAGCCACCTGCAATGCAAGCCGCGTCTTCCCCACGCCGCCAGTGCCGCTAAGCGTCACAAGTCGGCGGGTTGTGATCAAGTGCTTGAGCGATGCAATCTCATCCTCACGTCCCACAAAATTAGTGAGGTGGGAAGGAGGGAGAGTAATCACAAGCAAATCCTTTCTACAGCCTGGCGGCATGCACTACATTCGACTTCACCTATTTTCTTTGCTATTCGAAATGAAGAATTTCTCTAGCTCTTCTGTCTCAAATAACGTTCTTTGCACCATACATCCCTTTTCTAGTATACTGATCTTTGCTTCTCTGTCAATCTAAAGGAGGTGTCGGGCTTCCATCGTATTCACCCTCTTAGTGCCATAATATTCGACTTTTACTACACATTGTACATTTTACGCAATTTTTAAAAAATTTTTAAGG
>CAXTXB010000019.1:0-3706 GCA_964247965.1 uncultured Dictyobacter sp.
TGCCTGTTCTCTTTATTGCCTCTGGCAATAAAGAGAACAGGCAAGACACGATTTTAAGAACTTCGAAAAACTTGCCATAACCTCTATGGAAACTAGATCTTTTATCTTTGGTCTCTATTTTGTTTTGTCTCACCATAATGATGAGTGCTTTGATGATTATCGCCAATGTATTGCTGACCAATGTGTCCACTATTATAAATCGCGAACTTGCTCGTGCTTTGCTCGCGTTTCAAAGCCAGGAGCCTCTCCACTGTGGCCATGATCGCCTGATCGCGTTCAATCTGCAAAGATTCTAAAGCTTCTAAAAAGGGACCGCGCCAATCTTGTGGTTTCTGTAAAAACTTCCTGAATGCGTATTGTGCATCAGCGTTTTCTACAAATCTACGGGCAAGAAGCGTATGAAGCTCCTCGTAATCGTCTTTTGCCTCCGGGACTGTAGCCTGAGCCTTAACTCCATAGGTCATAGCATCCAGGATAAGTTTGTTCATATCTTCATGCATAGCAGGCTCCTTCTGAGAAGAAATGGGGACATCAATAGTAGTTGACAGAGCTTGTGGCGCAGCTGAGGGACGAGGAGGCATCGCGGCACATTTTGTAATAATTTCGCTAAGCGCAGTCGTAATCTCTGCAAATGCCTTATCGGTTCGTGTACCCCAACTGCTGACAAAACGTCCATCGGCTGGCAACGCCGCTAACTGGGCAAAGGGTGCATCTTTATAGTAGACGTCGCGCAGCAAGATAGGAATGACATAGGCATCACCCCTGGCTTGCCTTTCTAATGCATGCTTCATCTCATTTTGGTAACAGAATGGAGAAGCGACAAAATCGGGGCTAATCAATAAAAGGATGATCTGCGCCTGCTCAAAATGAGCGTCAATTTCTTGCTGCCGATTCTGACCAGCGAGAACATCTTGCTTATTCCAACTGGCAATGCGTCCGTTATGCTCAAAAATCTTCAAATGTTTTTCGAGCTGTGCAAACAAGGCACGGTCCTGTTTGTTGTCAGCATACGAAAAAAAAATAGTCACAGGAGTACTCATCTGCCCCTCGCCTATCAAAAAGCATGTTTTCTACAACCGTTATAAATGTACTATACATGAGGAAGAGAAAGATGACAAGAGTTTTTAAGTACGCCTTTTTGCTGTACTTTCCCAAATGAAACAGCTTTCTACAAACCAGGCAATAAATTGAGGTGCAGAATTTATGCACTTCTTTTCGATGACATCGTGTTCTTTGTTCGTCGTATCTTCCAGTTCAAAATATATGCCGCCGCTAAAATCGTTTTGTAGATAATACATCAAACGTGCGACCGATAGTCTCAACAGAGCGTGTGTAGGTTGCTAATGCGACACACGTATTGAGCGCGTCGACAATACTGAGTTCGGCGATACGGCTCGTCATAGCCTCTGTGCGAAACTGTGTCTCTCTGGCTGCCGTATAGAGTACAACATCGGCATATGCTGTGATTGGCGATTTTCCATAGTTCGTGATCACTATCGTTCTCGCCCCTGCCTCTTTTGCCAGTCTGGTTGCAGCAAGGGTCTCCATTGTACTGCCGGAGTGGGAAATCGTAATAATTGCGACGTTTGGTCCAGTGAGTGATGCACTGACCGCCTGGATGTGCGAATCGATGATGACTACACACGGTATGCCAATTCGTAACATCCGATAGTGGGCATCCATTGCCACTGGTGCGGCACTTCCAATTCCGTAAAATTCGATCCGCTCTGCCTCTAAGATGATCTGTACTGCTTGTTTCATAGCCGCACTATCGAGAACCTTCATCGTGTCCATCAGTGCCTGAATGTCGCTCCGAAAGATCTTGTCGATGACGGTCTCGACATCATCCTGCGGCTGCACATCCTCGTGAATAAACTTGACGGGTTCATTGAGGTCTCGTGCCAGCGCGATTTTGAGATCCTGGAACCCCTTCATACCAATGTCGCGGCAGAGGTTGATAATAGTTGCTTCGCTGACTTGTAGCTCCTCTGAGACTTCTGTCACCGACATCCGCACGATGTCGTCAGCATGAGCTCGTATGTAATCTGCGACCCGTTGCCGACTGGGAGCAAACGAGTCACGGGTGGCTGCGATGCGTGCGAGGACACCTGATGTCGTTGCTCTAGAGGACAAACCCGCTGGACCTGGACGTTTTCTTTCACCATTTTGCGTCATAGCATGAACCTTCTCGGACTGCTCAATTTGGGGACTGAGAAAGTGGAGACGCCAGAACACATCGCATCACGTCTTCGTGCGGCAATAGAAGTAGTTCCAGCTGAGCGATTACATCCAGCACCAGACTGTGGAATGTGGCATTTGCCGCGTGAGGTCGCATTCGCGAAGCTTCGTGCTCTTGTTCTAGGCACGGAGATAATTCAACGAGAGTTGGGATTCATTGAAGGTTAAAGGAGAGCATGCAATCCTGAGCCACTGAAGATAGCTGCATTTCTCTTACACAGTGGGAAATCCAATACATTCCCTTCTATCCTGCAACTTTTTGAGCACGCAACGATCAGTAATGTGCATGAAGAGCGAGATAAAGCACATACGAGAGAATATCTTCAAACAATCTTGTTTGGCACCTTTTGTATCCCATCAAAAAATGATGATGGCGGTGGAGTGTGCGCCTGTAAGGCACTCTCCGGCTGTCGACGTGCCGCTCTATCGATCTCTTTTTGCAGAAAGTAATTCAGAAGCGTTCGGATCGTTGCGATTGCCGCAAGCTGTCCGATTTCGGCCCAGGTGGGAGCGATCGCTGTCCGCAAGATGTCGGCACCTAACTCAAACTCAAGAGCGAGGGCGAGCCATCTGCCGAGGCGCAACCTGATGTTTTCGGTCTCTGGCTCTTGTGAGCCAGCAGTTCCACCAGCTCCGCGAACAAACAGAAGTAGCCCGCGAATCGTCGCTTGCAGGGCTGCGATGGCGATCAGCAACCCGGCAACGCCTTCAACCCCTGAAGCAAGATAGCCTGTCCATACTTTAAAAAGATCTTCCATGATATTCTCTCTATCTCCTAACACGTCTCTGCTTTCGCCTGGCTACCCGGCAAAGTACCGTCGTGCACTTCCACAGACATCGGTGTGCAGGTAAAACAGGTCGCCTGACTGAGGAAACTGCCTTCTCTGCTCCTCGGTCAGCCCATCCCAGGCGGTTGTAATATAGAGTTCGTTCAGATTTTTTCCACTAAATGTGCAGCTAGTTGGATGTGGGACCGGAACGTGAACTTCCCGTTCAATCTTGCCTGCCGGATCGTAGCGGATGATTTTCCAGCCGTTATATCGGATGCTCCAGAGAAATCCTTCGCTATCGATGGTGAGACCGTCGGGGACACCTGGCTGGTCATGCGTTTGAACGAAAGGACGACGATGTTCGATTGTGCCCGTCTCCGAATCAAAATCGTAGGCATAGATGACTTGCTGCGGAGAATCGGTGAGATAGAGGATAGTATTCTCCGGGTTCCAGACTAACCCATTTGGCATTCCCAATCCTGTGTCCATCTGATGCAGAGAGCCATCAGGATCAAGACGATACAGATCACACTCAGGGGTTGTGCAAGTAGTGGGAGGATCGCACATCGTACCAGCCCAGAAGCGTCCTTTCACATCGATATTCCCATCGTTGAATCGCTTGTGAGCCTTGCCCCGTAGAGGATTGGCAACAACAGTGAACGCCTCGGTTTGCGTATCCCACAGGGCAATTCCTTCAT
>CAXTXB010000019.1:3716-7894 GCA_964247965.1 uncultured Dictyobacter sp.
CCGACGCTGCGTAGTGCCATCACACCTATTTGAGCCCCCACGTCAAAGGTTTCGTATCTCTTGGTCTTCGTATCCATACGGTAGAAGCATTTTTGTTTTATATCGAGCCAGTATAACCTCTGTTCATCCGCATTCCAGAACGAACCCTCGCCTAACTGGTTCGTCATCGTTAAGAAATGTTCTGCTTGCATCATGGTAATACATCCTTTCCAGGCCATTTGGCCTCTGCATTCTTTGTCTTCTTAGTCTGGCCGTCGTATAGTATCCTCTGGCAAGATAACTCTCGTGCCCCGTTGGAAGGTAACATATGTCCATGCGTACTGAAGAAAGACAAGAATGCGACTGCGTAGGCCGATGAGAAAGAAGATATGGACGAAGAGCCAGGTCAGCCAGGCAAACAGGCCGGTGAAACGAATTGGGCCACTATCCACGATTCCAAATCCGCGTCCTACGGTGGCGAGGGTTCCTTTATCAAAATAGTGGAATGGCTGCTGATGATCCGTTCCCGCTATCCGGTCGGCGATGACTGAGGCTACATATTTCCCCTCTTGCATGGCTACTGGAGCCAGGCCCGGAAGATGCTTTCCGTTCTGCTTGACGAGAGCGGTATCTCCAATCACAAAGATGTTTGGATGACCCGGGACGGTGAGGTCTGACTGAACCTTGACACGTCCATCGTGATCAACGTCGGCCTGTATCCACTTCCCAGCGGGCGAAGCCTTTACTCCTGCCGTCCAGATGATGTTCTCGGTAGCAAGATGCTCATCGCCAATCATCACGCCGTCTTTTCGAACCTCTTTCACGTGCTCACCAGTCTTGATCTCGACTCCCGATCGCTTTAATTTCTTACTGGCCTGCTGGGCTAGCGATTCGGGAAAACTCGGCAAAATCCTTTTTGGACCTTGAACAAGCACAATCCGTGTCATGCCTGGATCGATGTGGCGGAAGTTGCCTGCGAGCGACTGATGAGCAAGCTCAGCGATAGCACCAGCCAGCTCAACTCCTGTTGGACCTCCTCCAACAAGCACGAAGGTTAACAAGGCTCTGCGTTTCTGCTCATCTGGCTCCCGTTCCGCTGCCTCAAAGGCTGAGAGAACGGTCCGGCGAACCGATAGAGCATCATTGATGGTCTTCAATCCAGGCGCTAGTTGCTGCCATTCTGGATGGCCAAAGTAATTACTCGTTGCTCCTGTCGCTAGAATGAGATAATCGTAGTGAAGCGTCTGTCGATCTCCCATCAGGACCTGTTGCGCATCAAGGTCAATACCTGTCACCTCTGCCATCAGCGTCCCTGTATTCTCCTGCTTCTCAAGTATAGCGCGAATCGGGTTGCTGATATCGGCAGGGGAGAGTCCTGCCGTAGCAACTTGATAGAGCATGGGCTGGAAAAGGTGAAAATTATTATGGTCGATAATAGTTACCTGGACAGGCCGCTTCCCTAATTCCTTGGCCACCTGGAGACCACCAAAACCGCCGCCGACAATAACGACGTGAGGAGCACCTGTCGGCTTCTGCGGCTCTTGCTTTGTCACTTCGTTTCTCTGATCCTGTTGTATCTTCATATTCATAAAGAGTTTGATCCTTTCACTTCTTGCTTTCTTCATTTCTTAATTGTAGAGATTTTCAGACGTTGGATGTGGGTGGCAGCGATAAATATTTATCGCTCTATCCAGGTGATAACAGGCGGTAATGAGTGCCAGATGAGTAAATGCCTGGGGGAAGTTTCCCAGTGCTTCGCCTGATGGACTGATCTCTTCTGCATAGAGGCCAACGTGATTGCTGTAGGAGAGCAATTTTTCCAATCGCAGGCGCGCCTCGTCGAGCTTTCCTGCACGCGCCAGGTCTTCTACTAGCCAGAAACTACATGCGGTAAAGGTTCCCTCTTGACCCTTGAGCCCATCGTTCGCGGCTCCTTGTGTGTAGCGACGCACCAGAGCACCCGCACTCAGCCTCTGTTTAATGCGCTCAATGGTGGAGAGCATACGAGGCTCCCTGGTTCCAGTAAAATTGGTAATCATGAGCAACAGAGCGCTGGCATCAACGGCATCACTTCCGTAATACTGCACAAAACTTTGTTCCTGCTCGTTCCAGGCTTCAGTCATAATTTGCTCATAGATCTGAGAGCGGATCTCCACCCATTTCTCTGTTGGAGCGGGCCAGCCTCTATCACGTGTGATGCGTATGGCTCGGTCAAAGGCGACCCAGCTCATCAAGCGTGAGTGAAGAAATTGTTTGGGCCCTCCACGCACCTCCCAGATACCTTCATCTGGGTCCTGCCAATGGTCGGCGAGCCAGTCGAGGAGGCGGCGCACATTGAGCCAGAGATCGTAGCTGATGGCCTCGTGACGATTGAAGATGTAAATGGCATCCATCATCTCACCATAGATGTCGAGCTGCGTTTGCGTGTGGGCCCCATTGCCAATGCGCACAGGACGGCTCTGTCGGTACCCCTCCAGGTGATCAAGATTGATCTCTGTCAGCTTCTGTTCTCCAGCGATGCCGTACATTGGCTGCAATGTTCCGTTGTCCTTCAATTGGTGACAACGGGCATCCAGCCAGCCCATAAACGCTTCGGCTTCCTGAGTCAGGCCAAGCGTAAGTAAGCTGTAGAGCGAGAATGATGCATCGCGTATCCAGGTATAGCGGTAATCCCAGTTGCGTTCTCCACCCATCGACTCGGGCAAGCTTGTGGTGGCGGCGGCAACAATCGCTCCAGTTGGCGCATAGGTTAACAATTTCAGGACGAGGGCCGAACGTTGCACCATCTCACGCCAGCGTCCCTGGTACTGGCACTGCGAGAGCCAGTTCTGCCAGTAGTGCAAGGTCTCATGAAAGGCGGTCTGATATGCTTCTTCCGATAATGGCTTTGGCGCTGGCCTGTTATCCTCACTACTTTCCAGCAGAAAATGAATAGTATCACCGCTATGAAGAGTAAATGTTGCCTTCACGCCTCCCTGTTCGTCTCGTTCAAGCGGAAGAGGAGAAGCAAGGTTGAGATGAAAGTGCTCATGCTGAAAAGTTGCTCCCTTTCCCGATACATCAACGGAGTGCGCATCGCGGGCATAATTAAAGGCAGGTCGGCAGACCAGCGAGAAGGAGAGCGATCCATGCACCAGAGCAACGGAACGAATAAGCTTATGCTCGTGCTCAGGAGTGCCAACTTCCTTAATTGGCATAAAGTCAGTAATCTCAGCAACGCCATCAGCACTGAGAAAGCGCGTGAGCAGGATGTTGGTTTCCGGCAAATACAATTGTTGACATTTGACATCCGACATGTTGGTCGGTGCGATGCGGAAAAAGCCAGCTTTGTCCGCATCAAGAAGAGCACCAAAGACGCTGGGAGCGTCAAAACGAGGAAGGCAACACCAATCGATAGAGCCATTCTTGCCGACCAGAGCAATCGTATGTAGATTTCCAATGAGCGCATAGTCTTCAATGGGTAGGTATTTTTGTGCTTCCGCCATATATCTCTCCTAGAGGCCACCAGTATTGTGCATGAGTCCACCATCAATGAAGTAAGTTGCACCCGTGATGTATGCGGCCGCATCTGAGGCAAGGTAGAGTGCGAGCTTCGCGACCTCCTCCGGTTGTGCCATACGATGCAAAGGAATTTCCTTGAGCAATGCTCCCATCTTCTCCGGGTCAGCCTCAACGTGCTGAAACTGTTCAATCGTTTGTTGAATGAGGTTCGCAACCTGTTGATATTGTGAAACATCTGCCTGAATGATCGTAGCTTTGCCATGATTTTTCTGAATAGTTTGCAAGACCTCTTCAGCTTTATCTTGTGCATGAGCGTAATTGATAACAACTGTTGCCCCTTCATAGGCAAGCTGAATAGCAATGGCGCGCCCAATGCCGCTATCAGAGCCAGTGACAATGGCGACTTTCTGATCAAGTTGTCCCATATCGAGTATCCTTTCTTCTTTATAAATAAAAATAGGCCTAGAGGATAAAAAAGGAGAGGGCCAGAATGTAGTGTCAGTGGTAAAACCTTTGTGCAAACCGGACCGATTGTTCTCCCCTTTTTCTGCTTTCCCCTTCACGTTGCTACGCGACATAAATAATTCATCCAAAGTGTACTCAATGATGGTAAGGAAATAGTAAAAAAAGAGAGGAAAGCGAATGAATCTGTTCATTTCTTTGAAAATAGCGGTTTCTCGGAATGGGACATCTATTCT
>CAXTXB010000019.1:7904-26933 GCA_964247965.1 uncultured Dictyobacter sp.
AACTTTATCTTAACCAGAAAAGTGTATATACGATATATTGAAAAATGAAGAGAAGGAGTTGCTATGTTTCATTCTTTCCCACTACTTGTTCTCGGGCTTATCTTTGTGGCTGCTGCTGTAGCCGTCTGGATCGCAGGAATTCAGCTCTCTAATACGACCGACGTAATGTCATCACGCTTTGGACTGGGTCAGGCTCTTGGAGGACTGATCCTCCTTGCGATTGCTACCAACTTGCCTGAAATTGCTATCACAGCTAGCGCTGCACTTTCAAACAATTTAGGAATCGCTATTGGCAACATTCTTGGTGGCATTGGTATACAGACGGTTGTCCTTGTCCTCCTGGACATCTTCGGCTTATGGCGACAGGATGCTCTGAGTTACGCTGCCGCCTCACTTGAGCTTGTTCTTGAGGGGGTACTGGTTGTCGCTGTCTTAATTCTCTCTATCATGGGAACACAATTGCCTAAATCACTGATTTTTGCGCGTCTCACTCCTGGAGCACTGCTCATCACAATTACATGGATCGTTGGAATCTGGTTGCTCGGCAAGGCCCGGACAGACCTGCCGTGGCAAGAAAAGGGACGTGCGCCAGATGCCTTACACAAAAACCGAGGGGAGAAAACGAAAGACACAACACAAAAATGGAGTACTTCCCGCGTGGTTGTTGTCTTTATCATTGCTGCCGTAGTGACCTTGGTGGCAGGTGTCGTTCTTGAGGAAAGTGGAGATGCTATCGCTACGCATATAGGTCTTAGTGGAGTCCTTTTCGGGAGTACCGTTCTTGCTGCTGCAACCTCGCTTCCGGAGTTATCCACGGGATTAGCTTCTGTGAAGGCAGGAGCATACAATCTTGCGTTTAGTGATATCTTTGGTGGAAATGCCTTCTTACCGGTCCTCTTTTTATTCGCAACGCTTCTCTCAGGCCAGACAGTTCTTCCTCAAGCGAAGAATACAGATATTTACCTGGCTGGATTAGGTGTTTTGCTCACAACCGTCTATATCTGTGGGCTCATCTTTCGACCCAGGCGTCAGCTTCTTCATATGGGGATCGACTCACTGATCGTGCTTCTTCTCTATATCCTTGGGGTCATAGGGTTATTTGCTATTGCCAGCGCCTCTTGAGCAACAGAATATTCGAGGTAGTGGTGCTGGTGCAACGTGGCTGCCGTGCTTCCATCTCTTTACGCTTCTTCAGCAAATTTTACCAAGCTGTAACCAAAGGAGGCTATATTACTCATGTTGGGAGAAAGAAAAGGAGCAAGTATAAACCAAAGATTAGTTATGGCTTTGTGTTATGAAGTATTCGTGCCGTTAGATAAAGGAAGAGGTGAGTATATTTATGAGCAACCATTTGGTAATTGCCACGCTAGGTTTTCCTCTCTGGCTACGAGTCACCCACTATATTAACTTGCTCTTTATGGGATTATTGATCCGTAGCGGCATTCAAATTCTTGCTGCCCATCCCCGGCTTTACTGGAATGATAACAGTACACCCGGCAAAGAATGGATACGTTTCACAACGAAGAAGGTACCGGTGAATAAGGATGTTGTCTATACCTCGCTGGATGATGAGATTCCTGCATCACCCTGGTTGGCACTTCCTGGCGGGAAAAATCTGGGCATCGGACGACATTGGCATTTCTTCTCCGTCATCTTCTGGGTACTCAATGGAGTGATTTATGTAGTTTTGCTCTTTGCCACAGGCGAATGGGTGCGCCTCATCCCTACCTCATGGTCCATTGTTCCAGCTGCTTTTCATACCTTTCTCACCTACATTACATTTCATATTCCGCCCGCCAGTGATTTTCACCCCTACGATCCGCTACAGCAACTGGCCTACGCCGGAGCCGTCTTTCTCCTCGGCCCGTTTATGCTGCTGACGGGTGCCACGATGTCACCTGCAGTTGCCGCACGCTTCCCCTGGTATATTAAAATCTTTGGAGGTCGTCAGGTCGGACGGAGCCTGCATTTCTTGAGCCTGCTTGCCTTTCTTGGCTTCATCGTTATCCATGTCTCCCTGGTCCTCATTGTCCATTTCCAGAACAATATTCGCGACATCGTCCTTGGGAGCGAGCAGGCAAGCTTCGGGCTCGCGCTCGGCATTGCTATTGCTGCCCTTGTTCTCGTCGCTCTGATTTATATGTGGTCGACCATCTACTCTGCACGACACTGTCGGCAGGTTCAGCATGCCTTGGGGGCTGTGGTTGACCCTACGCGAAAAGCACTTTTACACGGAGCTAAATCGGTTCAACACTATAAGGAATCTGATATTTCGCCCTACTTTTGGGTCAACGGAGCTCCACCGGCCAGCGAAGAGTATCGGCACCTGGCTCAGAACAACTTTCGTGATTGGCGGTTGGAGGTAGGGGGCTTAGTCAGGCATCCACTTTGCCTTTCTCTTGAGGATCTACATGCGCTGCCTGTCACCACCCAGATTACAAAACATAATTGTATCCAGGGGTGGTCAGGCGTTGGTAAGTGGACGGGCGTGTGCGTGACCGAGATTCTCAAACGTTGCGACCCGCTTCCAGAGGCGCGTTACCTCGTCTTTACGTCGTATGGCCTTGATGAGCACAGTCTGGATGGCACTCATTACTATCCATTTTATGAGGTCATCGATCTCGAGTTGGCGAAGCATCCCCAGACAATATTAGCTTACGATCTTAATGACGAAGCAGTTCCTATCCCGCATGGTGCACCCCTTAGACTGCGCGTCGAGACGGTTCTGGGCTACAAGATGGTAAAGTACCTACGCTCGATTGAGTTGGTCGAGCGCTATGATGACATACGTGCAGGCCAGGGAGGATCACGCGAAGACACGATGTATTACGGAAAAGGCGCGGAGGTTTAAGCTCGAGCGCTGAAAGCAATGTTGTGTATGTTGTATGGCGAAGAAGAAAGAGGATGATATGCAGCATATGGAGTATCGAGAAGCTTATGCAATGTTGCGCAGAGCAGGCTTGACAGAAACAGAAATAGAACGCTTAAGTCAACTACGCAGAGCATATAGTGAAAAAGTTCATCTGATGCCTGCAACTCAGCAGATCCGCCCTCGTGGAAGTTGGTTTGAAAGAGCCATGCGCGAGATTCCCAATGTATGCTGGTATCTTGCCGATCGTGGAAGCGTTTTCTGGTCTCAGCATCACCTCACTCACTAGCGCTTCCGTAGAACGCATCATTTTCTGGCCGTGACTACTTGATAAATCCAGGGGAGCGCTGGAAAGGGTCTGCGTTCTACTCTTCCCGCAAGCCAGCTTGCTGGCAGACGACCCACAGTGGCTCTTTCATATAATCCATCCAGTAGATCTCATGCATCATCTTCATTAAGAGCACATTAATAACGTCATTTATGCCTTTCCAGGGAAAGGCACACTGAATAGGATCAGAAGCAATGCTGCCATGAAGTGTATTCCTTTGATGCAAAAAAAGCAGGTAGAAGGATATCTTTGTTCCAGTAAATGTAGAAACAAGAACACTCTTATACCTACTTTTCTCGCCCTATTTGACCCTTATGCTTGAGCTGCCATCCTGTTAATAGGTGCAGGCGTTTCATCTGCGTCTGCTAATGTTGCAGGACTGCTCAATAGGATGAAGCCGTAGCCAACCTTTGCTAGAATATCCAGGATGGCGTAGAGGATCGTTTCGGCGAAGACAGAAATGATACCAAAGCCTTCGCTTCCCAACGCCCAGACAATAGGGTAGCAGAACCACAGAATGAGCAAGGTTGCTGACAGCATCCCATATAGCCTTCTCACGTCATCTCTACGCCTGGTTGCTTCGGGTGTCAAACGGACGAGGATGAAGTAGAGGACAGCCAGGAAACCAGCGCAACTGACACCGTAGAAGGCCCACCTGAAATCTGAACGGATCGCGGTCGCCACAAAACCTGTTACAATCATGTAGATATCTGCGCCCATCATCGTTGCAATCAGGGAGATACGGCCAGGAAAGTTTTTGGGCAGGGCTACTAACGCCAGGTCCAACAGGAGAAGTGGCGTTGTAAAGACCCAGTCGATATAACGACCAAATAGAAAGAGGTGTCCATTCTGATTCAAACTTCCATATCCACTTGCCATCAACATGTAGAGTGTTGCTGCAATTAATGGAATGAGAGCTGAAGCATAGAAGTAGTGCTTGACCTCCGTGCGGGCAGTAAATGACCTGAACGTGAAGATGAGCGACCCGATAATCATAATCAGAGCGGTAATCCATAGGACTGTATCGATCCCGCTTCCAAGAGGGCTCGTTCCTGAAATCATAGAGAGAGAACTCCTTTTTGTGCTTCTTTTCTTTTAAGGAAGCAGCTTTTCCCAGGCTGGACAATAAATTGATGTGCGGAGTCCATGCACTTCTTTGCGATGACATCGTGTCTTTCGCAACGCCTTCGTACGCTCTTGTGTATTCTCGTACAGGCGATAGAGAAATGATAATCCTCTTTGGTTAGAAACAAGTAAGTATTGTGTTCCCTTTATACTATCATGTAAGTGTAGCTAGCACTTTTGTTTTTAGATACACCGCAAAAGATCCCTACAGAACTTTTGTCATATATTCTTCGTGTAATGGCTAGTAAAGTGGAAGGAGAGGTTATGGCGGTTTAAAAGAAAGGATAAGATGAGCCAGAGTTCAAATGAGGAGCAGGGCGGCCAGAAAGATGGTCAACTGTTACGAACGCTTGAAAGACTGCTAGAAATTGAAGCAGTCCAACTTGATAGTGCGCTTCAGCAGATGGCACATCTGGTTGTAGAAACGTTTCAGGCTGAGAAGGTCGATATTTTCCTCTATGACGAAGCGGTCAATACACTAGTCGCTCTCGGGACAAGCGATACTCCTCTAGGCAGACGAGAGCGAGCGTTAGGCCTTGATCGACATCCGGTCGTCAACGGAGGATATATGGCCAAGGTTTTTGTCGAAGGAAATCCCTACTTTACTCAGCATGCAGATCAGGACCCGAATTATATCTTAGGAATGGTCAGTTCTGAAGGACTGGGCATTCGATCTGAGATTGCCGTACCCCTCTATGTGGGAAGTGAACGTCGGGGTGTGCTTATGGCCTCTTCTCGCACGCCGGAGTTCTTCTCGCGCCAGGACCTCCATTTTCTTGAAGCTGTGGTACGTTGGGTCGGAGTGATTATTCATCGAACAGAACTGATCGAGCAGCTCACAGCAGAGGCAGTTGAGCAAAGTCGCCGCCTGATTGCTGAAGAATTAATTACGATCGTTGCCCACGATTTGCGCAACTCTCTTACTCCTCTGCGTGCACATCTTGACCTGCTTCAAATGCGTGCTCGTCGCGGAAGACGCTCTTCCGATCTGCAAGATGCGACGATGGCGAAGGAGATGCTTCAGCGATTTGAACGGCTTATCGAAAATCTTCTTGATATCGAGCGCTTGAATCAGGGTCTCTTTGTACTGAACCCACAGCTTCTCAACCTCGTCACGCTTGCACGGGAAACTGTTTCTGCTTTCAGCACACCGGAAATCGAAATAGTGCTTGATGCTCCAAACGAAGTACTCGTCTCTGCTGACCCAGAACGGCTACGCCAGGTGATCGAAAATCTTCTTGCCAATGCCGTTTCGCATGCTCCGGAGAAGACACCAGTGACGGTTGCCGTGCGTACCGAAAGAAGAGCAGAAGAAGTATGGGCCGTTCTTACCGTGAGCAATCAAGGAGCAAGTATTCCTCCTGACGTGCTTGCTCATCTCTTCCAACCGTTTGTAAAAGATTCACGCTCGAAGGGATTAGGGCTTGGCCTCTACCTTGCCAGCAGAATTGCTTCAGCTCATCGCGGGATGCTCACTGTGGATTCTCAACCGGGAGAAAGGGTTCAATTTTCTCTTGCTTTACCTATTGATGTTGAGTATACCGTAGAAGATGAGCAGGAAATATCCTCGTAATTTCTCTTCGCTTTACCATTCTCTAACTTTTATGCTGTATCGTAGACAGCAGACAGGAGGATATCATATGGACGCGAAAGAGGCGTATATCCGCAGAAGAGATTTCTTTGGCAAGCCGTGCAATCATCCATCTATAGAGAAAGAGCGCGAGCAGGGCGTGGATATTGATGAATACGTTTGCGCTGTATGTGGCTCGGAATTTGCAAAAAAGGAAATATGGGAACAAATTCATCGAGCCCAGGAACAGCAGAGAGATAATCACTAACCCCTTTCTTTTCTTACCCTTTTCTTACTTTCGTCTGGCAGACTAAGAGGTGTCTGCAATGCAGGAAGATTAGCAGGCACTGCATATGGCATTGTTTATCGGAGAAGAGCAATGACATGGGCTTTCTGTTGTCTCGTTGCCAACTTTTCCATGTTGCCAACTTTTCCATAAGGAGAGAGAGAATAGTATGGCTTCACAAGTAAGCGATTTTTTGTTAGAACGCCTTTCACAATGGGGTATCAAACTTATCTATGGCTTTCCAGGTGATGGTATTAATGGTATCCTTGGTGCTCTTGAGCGACATCAAGACCTATTCAAGTTTGTTCAGGTGCGTCATGAAGAGGAAGCTGCATTCATGGCCTGCGCCCATGCAAAATATACTGGTGAGGTTGGTGTCTGTATGGCAACGTCTGGACCAGGAGCTATTCACCTGCTCAATGGCCTCTACGACGCGAAAATGGATCATCAACCCGTTGTCGCTATTGTTGGGCAGTCAGCCCGCTCGGCTCTTGGTGGAAATTACCAGCAGGAAGTTGATCTCCAGAATCTGTTTAAGGATGTGGCAAGCGAATATGTGCAGACGATCACTGATGCCGTGCAGGCGCGACAAGTGATTGATCGCGCTGTGCGTATTGCCATCTCGGAGCGTACCGTCACCTGTATCATCATCCCAAAGGATGTGCAAGATCAGGACGCGGTGGAGAAGCCGCCTCGGAAGCATAATACAGTCCACACAGGGATAGGGTATTATCCATCCTATACGACTCCCACTCAGGAAGATTTGCAGCACGCCGCTGATATTCTCAATGCCGGTCAGAAAGTGGCGATCCTTGTTGGTGCTGGCGCGAAGGATGCTGGAGACGAGGTGGCTGAGGTAGCTGAGCTTCTAGGTGCTGGTGTAGCAAAGGCGCTGCTCGGCAAACAAGTCCTTCCTGATGATCTTCCTTATGTTACAGGTGGTCTTGGTCTTCTGGGTACTAAACCGAGTTGGAATATGATGGAAGACTGCGATACGCTGCTCATGGTTGGCTCTAGCTTCCCCTACTCGGAGTTCTTGCCAAAAGAAGGACAGGCACGCGGTATCCAGATCGATATCGATGGTCGTATGCTCAGCTTACGCTATCCGATGGAATTGCCATTAATTGGGGACAGTAAGCAGTCGTTGCGCGCGCTCGTTCCACTCTTACAACGTAAGACTAATCGTTCCTGGCGCGAAAAAATCGAGTCTGACATCAGAGATTGGTGGGGAGTGATCGAGGCGCGGGCGAAGCAGAGCGGCAATCCTATTAATCCTGAGTTTGTGGCCTGGGAACTCTCGCCACGCTTACCTGAAAACACCATTCTCAGTGCTGATTCGGGCACAACGGCCAACTGGTACGGGCGTGATATCAAGATGCGCAAAGGCATGATGGGATCAATCTCCGGCAATCTTGCCAGCATGGCGGCCGCCGTGCCTTATGCTATCGCCGCCAAATTTGCCTATCCGGATCGTCCCGTCGTTTCGTTAACTGGTGATGGCGCGGTTCAAATGCTCGGACTCGACGGCTTCATCACTGTGGGGAAGTACTGGAAAGAATGGGCAGATCCTCGCCTGGTCTTCATCGTCTTCAACAATCAAGACCTCAACCAAGTGAGTTGGGAGATGCGCGTCGAAGAGGGCAATCCCCGGCTGCCCTTAACACAATCGATTCCCGATTTTCCTTACCATACCTTTGCCGAGTCCGTTGGGCTGATGGGCATTCGTGTTGACAAGCCGGAGGACCTGGGACGTGCGTTTGACGAGGCACTCTCTGCAACCCGGCCTGTCGTGATGAATGTCTACACTGATCCCGAAATTGAAACACTGCCCCCACACATCTCGTTTGAGCAGGCCGTCAATTTCAGCAAAACGCTGGTGAAGGGCGATAATGAAGAGGTTGGCATTGGGGTGAAGTCGATCAAGGGCGTCATAGAAGGCATTCTTCCGCATAAGTCATAGAGAACATGTGCTCAACATGTGCTACTCGCTTGAACACAGGAGGGATTGCGCCCAAACCTCTCCTTTGCTGCTATGAAACTGAAGTGGAATCATTCTAATGCCACTAAGTATGGCGAGTAAAAGAGGAATATGTATGGCTTTAACAAAACCAAACAAAATTGTCAAAAATGAGAGCAAGCATGCATTGACTGCTTTCGTCAACGGACAGCAGCGGCGTTCCGAGCTGCCAGACCTGCTACCACGGAAAATAACTCACGAAGGGATCGTTCTGGAGCAACACATTCGTGAAGGTCGCTTTCAGCGCAGCCTTGCACTTATTACCGCGTTTTCCAGTCTGCTTGCAGGCTTAGAAGTTACTTATGAGCATTATCGAGGTAGTTATGGTCAGCGAATCATGTATACACCAGTGCTCCTCAGTTTCACCTTACTGGTCACGAGTGTGTTGTCTATCTTCAATCGCTGGGTGGCGCGTATGCTGCTGCCTGTTGTATCACTTTTCCTTATGATAGATGGGGCTCTGGGATTCTTTTACCATATCCGAGGTATTCATCGCAAACCTGGAGGATGGCGCATTCCTATCTTTAACCTCGTTATGGGACCACCTCTTTTCGCCCCGCCACTGCTCGGCATTTGTGGCATGCTCGGCTTGATCGCTTCTCTCCTGCGCCGCGAGGATGATCTCAAGGAAGTCTCGTTGTTGGCGCGTCCACATTCCGCCTGGCTTGGTTGGCTACCACATGGTTTGACACGCGAAGGTGTGCTGATTGAGCAAGATGTACGCGAAGGGCGCTTTCAACGTGCACTTGCTGTTGCCGCCGCCATCTCAGCGTTTTTCAGTGGTATTGAGGCGCTCTATTCGCATTATAAGAATAACTTTACCTATCGTGTACAATGGACGCCTATTCTCATGACGCCTATCTTGATGATCGCTGGCTTTGGAACGCTCTGGAGTCGTACGATTGCTCGTACCCTATTGCCTTTTGCGTCATTGCTCGCACTGGCAAACGGTGGCATCGGATTTCTCTATCATCTCCGTGGCGTGTTGCGGCGTCCCGGTGGTCTGCGTAAGGACCCTCTTTATAACATTCTGTACGGACCACCGATGTTTGCGCCGCTCCTCTTCGCGGCCTCTGGCTTTCTTGGAGTGCTCGCAAGTCTGTTAAGAAGGGCCGATTAAGCATGAAACATCTTTTGAAAAAACAGAATCGACGCGTGTATCATATCTCGCAGGAGACAGTTTCAGACGGAGACACGAGTCGTCTGCCTACCCATCCCGTAACGAAACGGCCGATTGCGCCAATGGCTCAACCTGGTTATTACCCAAGCTTTGATGTTCTAAGCCAACAGGCATTCTGGGATGAAGCAACACGCAAGGTTGTGCTGAATCGTGTGAACGACGTACCCCCAATCCGTTTCTTTTCGCTTGAAGAGGCACGGATGATGCAAGCTGTGTGCAATCGTCTCTTACCACAGGATGACCGGGATGAGGAGCATAAAATTCCGGTTGTCAACTATATTGATAATCGGCTGTATCATCGGCGTATTGATGGATATCGCTATGAGAGCATGCCCCCTGACCATGAGGCACATCTGCTCGGATTACAAGCGATTGATACTATCGCTAAACATATGTATGATACCTCCTTTGTCGATCTTGACTATTATAGACAAGATGTTGTACTTAAGACGATTCATGATGCTAAACCTCCCGCTGCACAAGAGGTCTGGCTGAAAATGCCAGTTCACTACTTCTGGATGCTTATCATGCAGGATGTGGTTAACGCCTATTATGCTCATCCTTATGCCTGGAATGAGATTGGGTTTGGTGGACCTGCCTATCCGCGAGGCTATATGCGCCTTGAGGGGGGCAAGCCTGAGCCCTGGGAAGTGGAAGAACAACGCTACGCTTGGGAAGCGCCTGTGACCTCGCTTTCTGGTAAAGATGAACCGTTAGGTGGCCCAGGTGGGCATAAACAGCAGCCATCCGGTCAGGGAGGAGTCTATTAAATGCCACATGAAATTTTGAAAGAACCGCTTTTTGGTGAGTTTAAAGGAGCTAAACCTGAACATCAACTTGGTCCACTCCAGACTATTGATTTTCCAATGCGCACATTTGATCCAAATGAGGAGGTTGATTTCTGTATTGTGGGCGTTGGGTCGGCGGGAGGCGTCCTTGTGCAGAGGCTGGCGCGCGCAGGGTTTAGGGTTATTGGGATCGAGGCTGGCCCGTTCTGGGATACAGAACGTGACTGGGTGAGTGATGAAGCTGGCTCATCCAAGTTGTACTGGAATGATCTGCGGATCACAGGGGGAGAAGATCCGATTACGCTGGGAGCCAATAATAGTGGTCATGGCGTCGGTGGTGGCTCTGTGCACTGGGCCGCGTTTACTCCACGTTTCCATCCATCCGATTTCCACGTTCTTTCATCAGATGGCCTCGGCGCGGATTGGCCTATCTCTTATGAAGATCTCAAGCCCTATTACGAATTGCTCGAAAAAGAAATTCCAGTCTCTGGCCCTGCCTACTTTCCCTGGGGTGACCCTCATGGATACGTCTATGGCCCGCATCCATTAGGTGGCGTTGGGAATGTCCTTTCGCGCGGCTGTAAAAGTTTGGGTATTCGTGTTGCAGAAGGTGGCCCTGTTGCCATTAATGCCGGGTCGTATAAAGATCGACCGCATTGTATCTATCGTGGTTTTTGCATTCAAGGCTGTAAGGTGGGTGCGAAACAGAGTACACTGATCAGTCATGTGCCTGATGCGATCCGGTGTGGTGCCGAGATTCGAGCCGATTGTATGGTCTCGCGTATCAACATGAAGGATGGACGCACCACTGGGGTCACATACATTGATCATGGCGAGGAGAAAGTCCAAAAAGCCAAAGTGGTCATCGTGAGTGGCTATGCCATTGAGACGCCACGTCTGCTCCTCAACTCGGCCTGTCCTGGCTTCGAGCAGGGGCTTGCCAATTCTAATGGTATGGTCGGCAAATATCTCATGGTTCAAATTGGAAATGTCGTGCTGGGACGCTTCGAGGACCCCATTCGGATGTACAAAGCCCCGCCTGCGCACGCACTGACTGAGGAATTCTATGAAACGAATTCCAAAAATGACTTCGTCCGTGGTTTTGCAGTTCAGACTGTCGGGCCACTTCCTATCGCTTTTGCCAAACAAATGATGGTGGCAAAAGGAGCGTGGGGATGGGCAATGCGTCGCGTCATGATGGTCTATAATCATTGGGCAGCCCTCGGTGTACTCGGCGAGATTCTGCCCTGCGAGGAGAATCAGGTAGGGCTGGCGGAGGAGAAAGATCAGTTTGGCTTGCCGGTGGCAAAGGTCACATTCAAGCTGCATGACAACGACAAGAAGATTACAGCAGCGGGTGTGAAAAAGGTGACGGAAATTATGCAAGCGGCAGGCGCACAGGAGGTGGTACAAGAACCCCGCTATGCGCATCTGGTTGGAGGAGCGCGTATGGGCAGTGATCCTCGCACCTCTGTTACCGACAAATTTGGACGAACCTGGGATATTCCAAATCTGTTTGTCTGTGACGGAAGCCTGCTGCCCACACAAGGATCGGCAAATCCTGGATTAACCATTCAGTCGTTGGCCGCACGGACCGCCGACTACCTCATTTCAAACGGGACTGATCTGCTGTCGCAGCATCCAGAACATGTCTCCAATCTCAATCCACCTGTGCGGCAGAATCTCTCACCAGCAGGGACAGCGGGGCATGGAGTACCCCGCCTGAAGTCACGTACCCGATCTCGTTAAAGATCAAATCGGTCAGCAAGGTGCATAAGGTGTGTCAAACACATCTTTTCAAGGTTCTTATGGAAGAAAACAACAAACTCTTCCATAAGAGCTTTTTTCTTACCTATTTGTAACCTGGACAAAGTATATATACAGGAAAGAGCAGAACACGTCATACATGTTCTGTTATGCCAGGGAGAAAGAGATAATGAGTACACTATTTGGGAATAGGAAGATACCTATTGAGCATCTTGATGTCTCTGCTTATACAGTGCCGACTGATGCGCCAGAGTCAGATGGCACATATAGCTGGGACAAAACCACGATTGTGATTGTTGAAGCGCACGCAGGTGGTAAGCGTAGCATTGGCTACAGCTATGCTGATATTGCAACCGCAACCCTTATTCAGACAATGCTTGAAAAGGTCGTGTTGGGACAGGATGCGATGAATGTGCCGGGCGTGTGGCTACGCATGGTCGAGGCAATTCGTAATCTCGGTCGTCCAGGCATTGTATCAATGGCGATTGCAGCCGTTGACGCCTCACTTTGGGACCTGAAAGCGCGACTGCTCGACTTGCCGCTAGTTTCTCTACTCGGAGCAGTTCGAGAGGCAGTTCCTATCTACGGTAGTGGAGGCTTCACATCTTATTCGCGTGAGCAACTACAGCAGCAACTCGGTGGCTGGGTCGCTGATGGCATTCCTCGGGTCAAAATGAAAATTGGCCGGAACCCGCAGGATGATCCCCAGCGTGTTGCTGAGGCACGTGAGGCGATTGGACCCGAGACAGAGCTCTTTGTTGATGCCAATGGTGCGTATAGTCGAAAAGAGGCGCTTGCCCTTGCAAACATCTTTGTTGCGGAGAGCGATGTGACCTGGTTTGAGGAGCCGGTTTCATCCGATGACCTTGAAGGTTTGCATCTCATTCGTAGTCGTGCACCCGCTGGAATGGACATAGCAGCTGGCGAGTACGGCTATGATCTCTGGTACTTCCGCCGCATGCTGGAGGCCAATGCCGTCGATGTGTTGCAGGCGGATGCAACTCGTTGTGCTGGAATCACCGGCTTTTTACGTGCCAGTGTCCTCTGCGAGTCGCGCTCCCTGGAACTCTCCGCGCATTGTGGACCTGCGCTGCACGTCCATCCCTGCTGCGCGGTCCCCAATTTCCGTCATATGGAATACTTTCATGACCACGTACGTATCGAGCACATGCTCTTCGATGGAGTGCTGACACCGGTTCAAGGTGAACTGCGTCCTGATCTCTCGCGTCCTGGCATCGGACTCGAATTGAAGCGCTCAGATGCGGCCAGGTATGCAGTGTAACACGATTGCATGCCGAGAAGTGCACGAGTGCCTGTGTTAGAAAAGAGAGTGGAGCTATGAGAGATATTGTCGGACAAATAGTAGTAGAGTTACTGACTAAGCAAGAAATGGAAGAAGCTATGTGTAGTGAGGAAAGGAGGGGAAAATGAACAAAGATCGTGCAGAGCATGTGAAGCAGCTTTTTCAACAACCTGAAACAGGGTATCGCGCCATCATCTGTCGTTTGCCACAAAATGTCCTACTATTTACGGGTTATCAACCAATTTTAGGCAATAGCTTTTGTCTCTTGTCACTCAACCAGGCTCAGGAACTGGAAGTTCGGCTCGCTGTTCCTGCTGACGAGCAGGACCTTGTGCCTCCAGATGCAGCTCTAGAGGTTAAGACATTTGCGGTAGAAACTTGGCACGACGGTGATACAACGCACAGGATGCACACTGTTCTAGGTGAATTGCTGCGTTCAGCAGGAGTGACCGATCGAATGATCGTGGGCTATGAAGGTGGGTATATTCCCCTTGCTACCGGCTCTCCGCAGATGAGTGTGCCCAAACCAGCAACGCTTGATCTCTTACACGCCCTTCTCATAGGCGATTCTCTACGTGATGCAACTGTGCTGCTCGATGAACTTGCCTCTTTGAAGACAGAGGAGGAACTGAAGGCTATCAGACGTTGTGAGTTCGTCGCACGCCAGGGATTTGAAGCAGCACGTACAGCCATCTATGTTGGGTCAACCGAAGCAGAGATCGTTACCGCTACCACTGCGGGTTTGCTGTGGGGAGGGTATGCCATTCATGGTGTTAAACATGTACAGCCCTATGTCCATGTGATGGCAGGTCCTCGTGCGGCACACGCCTATCGTACTGTTAATCTGACAGACACTACTTCTATTGCTGATGGAGATCCCGTGCTCGTACAGATAGAGATCGGCATTAATGGATATTGGGCCGAACTCACACGCACCTTTTTTGCACAGTCGATCAGTCGTGAGTGGCAAAGAGCGCATAGAGCATGTGTTGTGGCGCAGAACGCCGCGCTTAAGGCCATTTGTGAAGGGGTCCTCGCGCGAGATGTTGATCAGGTAGCGCGCCAGGTAATGCATCAGGCCGGGTTTGGTGCAGCCTTCAAACATGGACTGGGGCATGGCATTGGCTTCCAGGCCATCAATTACGCCACAGCTCCTGCCTTGCATCCAGCCTCGAAAGCGGTGCTGCGTAGCGGTATGATTCATACCATTGAGCCTGCTGTGTATCTGGAAGAGAAGGGTGGCTTCCGCCTCAACGATAACGTAGTTGTTCATCCAGATGGAAACGAAGTTCTCTCATCAGCATTACCTCGTGATCTTGATTGGCTGGTCGTGGAGAGGTAACTTTCCATAGACTTTACCTTCATCATGCTTTTAATGTTTTCTATTAAAGAAGGGAGAGAGATATGAGATCAAACACCCCTGAAGTGTCTGCT
Organism: uncultured Dictyobacter sp.; assembly: GCA_964247965.1. Taxonomy (GTDB): domain Bacteria; phylum Chloroflexota; class Ktedonobacteria; order Ktedonobacterales; family Ktedonobacteraceae; genus Dictyobacter. The sequence continues at coordinate 22,572 of CAXTXB010000019.1, forward strand.
AGCTGCTGGAACAACGCTCGCAACAATACCAATGGTCATTCCTGAAGCGTTCATGGCCCTTCGCCAGCTCATGAGAAAGCTGCTATCATGAGCACCTTTCTCTCTTTTATTAATCCATACTACTCTACTATCAACATACGAGAATTGAGCGAGAAGCTAGCTTCTCGCTTTTCCGATTTCAAAGAGTGCTGAGCTTGCTATTTCATGCTTTGCTAGTATATAATTATTATGACTGTCCAGCCAGTCATAAATAAAAAAAGATAGAACAACAAACAAGAAACGGATGCAGTGATTCCATAAGATCATTGTTTATTTCTTGAATGGCTGAATATGCAAGCTCTTCTAAAGAGGGAGAAGTAGTATGAAATGTATATTAACTGTGGAAGATGAACCAGAGGTTGCTCGCGTTCTCATACGTGGACTAAGACAAGAAGGTTTCGAGGTGATGACGGCGAAGAGTGGAAATGAGGCGTTCACGAAAATGAAAAGCGGTGAACCCGACCTGGTTCTATTAGATGTGATGCTCCCAGACATCGATGGTTTCGAAGTCTGTCGATATCTGCGTGAGATGAAGAAAAGGCCATTCCCAATTCTCATGCTCTCTGCGAGAAGCGCAGTGACCGACAAAATAAAAGGGTTAGATTGTGGTGCGGATGATTATATTACGAAGCCCTTTGATATAGAGGAACTCCTGGCTCGGGTGCGTGCCAGTATGCGTCGTGTTGGAGAGTTCACTCACCAGGCCGAGCACATCACTGTTGGAGACCTGATCCTTGACACGACCGCTCGGCAAGCATGGCGCGCGGGCGAATTACTCGAACTGACAAGGAAGGAGTATAATCTTCTTGAATTGCTTGCGAAAAATGCTGGCCAGGTGTTAACCAGAAGTTGTATTTTTGATCATGTCTGGGGGTGGGATAGTGAGGCAAGCTGGGAGGTCATCAAGGTCTATGTAAACTATCTCCGTACAAAATTGAATGCAGGTGGCAAACCGAACCTCATTCATGCTGTCCGTGGCATCGGCTACGTCCTCCGCCTCTAATCTCGTATGTTCTAGTGTCTATCTGCTTGACAACCCATTCGGAAAGGAGTACACTGAAAAAGTTAAGTTGACTGGGAGCCCATTAATAGAAGAAAGAAGAATCTATGTTTCCAGTTCGTTTATCTCTTACACTGATGTGAAGGGGGCTTTGTGCCTAAGATTGTCGATGAGCAGATGCGAGAAGCGACCCGCCGTCGTGTGATTCGCGAAGCAGCGGCTGAGTTTGCGCGCCTGGGTTTTGATCAAGCTAATATTAACACGATTGCGGAGCAAGCGGGGATAGGGAAAGGAACAATCTACCTTTACTTTGAGAATAAACGCGAACTCTTTATAACAATGTTGCGTTATATTGCTCAAACGCAGTTATCTTCAGTACGTTCTGCTCTCGCAGTGGAAGGTTCCTTGCAGCAGCGGCTAGAACGCCTGTTCTGCGCGTTCGCTCATCTGGCTGAGGAGGACAGCGACAGCTTCCATGTGTATATGAGTGCTCTCTATGGTGTCAATCGCGCATTCAAAGACGAGGCAACAAAACTCCTCCGCGATTATCTTGCGGTTATTGCTCTCCTGTTGGAGGAAAGCCAGGCTCGTGGTGAGACTCGTTCTGTAAATGTCGAGGTTGTTGCGTTAATGGTGTTGTCGTTAACCGAGTCCTATGTACTTTCCGCGCGGGTCCTTGGACAATCAGAAGCCGAGATTGCTCTGCAAGCAAGAAATGTCGCTCAACTTATTCTTCATGGTATTGATTCAGAGAATCATTAATGTGGCGTTCCTTCAAGAATGAAAGGGTCTAGATAGAAAGATACTACTCTCTTTGTTCTTGTCTTATTTTTGAAGAAGCGAAGTATCGTAGTAGCGTAAGCATCAGCCGTTCATGGATTCAAGGAAATTTACCGGAATCTGCCTCTCTTATTAAGATGAAATGACATTTTGTCTTGCGCCTGTATTTTGAATGACTGCCCACTCATGGAAATGTGAACAGGTAGTTAGAAGGAGTTGAATGACTGATGAAAGCATCCTTTTCTATCCGACGTCTTTTTCCACTACAGCGCATTAAGAGCAGTATCGAGAATCCGCGCTATCTGCTCAAGTGGTTTCTAATAGGTGCACTGATAGGAATTGTGGCGGGCATTGGAGCGATCGCTTTTTATGCCGCTATTCATCTGGCCAACCATTGGTTCTTGAATGGGCTGGTTGGCTATGTACCACCTGATCCTGCTGGAGAAGGAACGGCTGGAGTCATGCCTTTTTGGAGCTCTATACGTCCCTGGCTCCTTCCCATTGTAACTGCGGCTGGAGGTCTTGTGGCTGGCATCATCGTCTTTAGCCTGGCACCAGAGGCTGAGGGTCATGGGACGGATGCAGCTATTGCTGCGTTCCATGAAGGGAAGTCTATCCGCGCACGTATTCCTCTCATCAAGCTTGTCGCCTCTGCCATCACCATTGGCACCGGAGGATCGGCTGGTCGTGAGGGTCCTGCCGCTCAGATTAGTGCGGGCTTTGGTTCGATCCTTGCAAACGCTCTCCACCTGAATGCCAGTGATCGCCGGATTGCGATTGCAACGGGCATGGGTGCAGGCATTGGTGCTATTTTCCGTGCACCTTTAGGCGGAGCTATCCTGGCAGCGGAAATCCTGTATAAAGATGACCTGGAGGTGGAGGCGCTTATTCCTGCACTGATTGCTTCTATTGTGGGCTATAGTATCTTCGGAGCCTGGTCAGGATGGGATCCAATTTTTGCAGTTCCTGCGAACATAGCCTTTACCTCTCCGGTGCAACTGCTCTACTATGTCGTTCTAGGCATCCTCTGTGGTGCGATCGGGCTGCTCTATGCACGCGGATTTTATGGGATTACGCATATCTTTCATCATGTTCATCTTCCTAATTGGTTAAAGCCTGGCATTGGTGGTTTGCTTGTAGGCTTGATTGGTCTGCTGATTCCACAGGCATTGGGCATGGGATATGGGTGGGTTCAGGTCAGCATGGGGTCAGGACTGCTTTCACTGCCACTCTGGGTCATCCTTTTGCTGCCATTTGTCAAGATTCTAACGACCGGACTCTCAATTGGTTCGGGAGGGTCAGGAGGCATCTTTGGGCCTGGTATGGTCATTGGTGGAATGGTTGGTGCTGCCGTCTGGCGGCTCTGCTATCATATATTACCCGGTGTTCCCTCGACTCCAGCACCATTTGTGATTGTGGGCATGATGGCACTCTTTGGTGGGATTGCCCATGCACCACTTGCAGTGATGCTAATGGTGGCGGAGATGACTGGCAACCTCTCGTTGCTCGCCCCTGCAATGATAGCAGTGAGTATCTCTTATGTGCTGGTGGGTCAAAATAGCATCTATAGCAGCCAGGTTCCTACGCGCGCCGACTCGCCTGCCCATCGGCTCCAGTTCACCTTCCCGCTTTTATCAACCCTTGCAGTGCGACAGGCCATGAGCCCGGTGGTTGTCCGTTTATCTTCAACACAATCAATTGTCGAGGCTCTCTCACTCCTTGGTCAGGCAGAGCAGAAAGGCGGCCCTGTTGTGGATGAGCAAGATATCCTTCAAGGAGTCTTTGATCTGGAGGATGTACAACATATTCCTCTGGAGCAGCGCGAAGGGCAAACGGTTGGAGAAGTGATGAGGCATGATGTACCCACTATTCAGGCTGACGAAGCCCTGGATAATGCCCTTGAACAATTGACCAGTTATCGTGTTCACTGGGCACCAGTGATTGAAGCGGAGCCGCTCTCGCCTGAGCATCTTCCCATTGGCATCCTTTCCACTGCCAATATTGTCAATCTCTATCGTGCCACAACGACAAAAGAGGCACATCGGATGCAAGGGATGGTCGATGGCACTATTATGACGGAGACGACAGTGGAACCGAACATGCCTCTAGCAAATCGTTTACTGCGTGATGCGAAGATACCGGCCGACTGCCTCGTGGTTTCAATCTGCCGAGGGAATGAGCAGTTGTTTCCTCGTGGAAGGACCCTGATCAAACCGGGTGACACGCTCACGCTCTTGATGAGCCCGCGTGGTGAAGTGCGTTGGAGTGATTATCTCAAACGTCGCATAGACTAGGATGTGGGTACTGATTAAAGAACTTAGGAAGGTGAACCAGACCAGAAGCGTTGCGGTACTGGGCGGAGGAGGTGGAATTCGAACCCACGGCTCGGTTTACCCCATCCATTATAGTCTATAATACTCTGTCCTGAGCTCAAAGTCCGGTCGGCGGTCTATGATGATCCATCGTTATCGGCTGTTGTCGATCGTCTTTGCTGTCAACATTGGGTTCTCCGTCAAGTTAAGTGAATCAAGCGGCACAAAGAA
>CAXTXB010000020.1:0-26279 GCA_964247965.1 uncultured Dictyobacter sp.
GTGATGTAGTACCCCCTATTTAACTGCTTCATCGCCAACTGGCTCCCATCACCTCCCCCCAACTCCAATACCGACGATCCACCAACCCAGACAATCCCCACCGCCGATGCTATGATACCAAACGCCCCTAACACCAACGGAAACAGCATCCACCCAATGTTACCTGTCCCTTGATACAGCGTCGCCCCTAAAATCATCGTCCCTATATTTTCTGCCGCCATAGACTCAAACAGGTCCGCCCCGCGACCCGCACAATCACCCACGTTATCACCCACAAGGTCTGCAATCACTGCCGGGTTCCGCGCATCGTCCTCTGGGATATTTGCCTCTACTTTTCCTACCAAGTCTGCACCTACGTCCGCTGCTTTCGTGTAAATACCTCCACCTAGTTGTGCAAAAAGAGCTACAAAACTCGCTCCAAAGCCAAATCCGATGATTAGCGATGGCGCAAGTGCAGGTTGAGTAAGACCACCGAAGAGCATGAATAGGGTTGAAACACCAAGCAGTGAGAGAGCAACCACTAGGAAACCTGAAACTGCTCCTCCTCGTAAGGCAACAACAAGAGCCTCTCCAAGACTTCGCGTCGCGGCACTCGCTGTTCGAACATTCGACTTCACTGCTACGTACATCCCTATGAAGCCTGAGACACCTGAACAGAAAGCACCAACAAGAAATGCAAGGCCCGTATGCCAAGCAAGATTGATTTTATCAGCCTGCGAACCTTGACCGAGCAGAGCTAGTGCAAGAGATACAACAATCGCTGCGACAAGTGCAAGAAGCCCAATTGTACGATACTGACGGCGTAAAAAAGCAGTCGCTCCTGCAAAAATGGCGTTTGCTATTTTTTGCATGCTGGGTGTTCCCGTATCTTTCCGGAGTACAGAAAAGATCAGGCCAGCTGCAAACACTACAGCCAGAAGGCTCACTACGACGGGAACCCAGATATAATTGACCATTAAAAAAACTTCTCCTTAAATTTTTCGGGACATTTCTAATATAGATTAGCCACAGAAGGTTCTCAAAGACTACCAGTTCGTTCAACTGCAATAGAGCAGCATATGATTGTCTTTTCATGCCTTTTCAACAGCTATCTTGTTAGGAAGGTGGCACTATGTCGAATATAGATCTGTTACAAACCTGTTACAGTTAACAAGAGAGTGTCATTACTATTTATCATACTGTATGCTCTTCGTCAAGGTTAACATCTATATACAGCAACTTTTCGAACAAAGTCTACAAGGTAGAGAAAAAATGTTTGCCTTCCTCATCGTTCTTACGCCATTCTTCTTTGCAGCCATTGTACAGCTATCAACGTCTTTGCATCATTTATTGTACCATTCTCTGACATCTGCCACAGATCCTGCAATGACCATTCTTCAAGCTTGATATCTTCATTCTCAGACAATAAACCACCACCTTTATCCGTATGATCAGCATTACTAACTTCTACATAAAATAGTGTGATCTTCTCAGAGGACACCCCAGGTGAGACATAGAAGGTTGCAATATAAGTAAGCGTATTTAATACCTTGTAGCCGATCTCTTCTTCTATCTCTCTGCGTATGGTTTCTTCAGGAGTTTCGTTTCCGTCCACCACGCCCGCTACGACTTCGGACATCCAACCAGGCCCTTGATCGTATGTTGGATATCGGAACTGATTAGTCAAAAGTACTCTTTGTGTATCCCTATTCCAAAGAAGAGCAGCAGCAGAATTACCGCGCTCAAACACTAGACGACGCTCAAATTTGCTCATCTGTCCATCAAAACGTAAAAACCGAAATATTGCTTCTTCTATCTTGTACTTATCGTCAAAAACTAGTCTTTTGCTCTGAATATCTACTTTGTCCATCTTTTTACTGCCCTCTTTAACGTAAACGCTCTTCTAAGACTTCGTTTATTATACGTTCCCCGCATACTTTTTTGTCACAGTGATTGGAAAGCATTATTTGATTCCTTCAATCTGAAGGTTTGCACATTTGAAGGCTACTTGAGTAGCTGGCGCTACTTTACACTAGTATCTTCTGCCTATCATAGGTATACTTCTTACATGATCTTTGTATAACTTCTTCGTGCTCATATACAATGTTGTGACACAAGTAAGTATGTCAAGAGCAGTCTGCTAGATTTCCATATGGGAAGGAAACGGAATGCGTATCTCATTATTCATTACATGCTTCAACGATACACTCTTTCCTCAAACTGGCCGTGCAGTAGTAGAGCTATTAGAGCGATTGGGGCATGTGGTCGATTTCTCTGAAGCCCAAACCTGTTGCGGGCAGATGCATTATAATACAGGTTATCAACGTGAGGCAATTCCTCTAGTTCATCGCTTTGTCAATATCTTTTCAGATGCGGAGGTTGTAGTTGTACCTTCGGCTTCTTGTGTAGGGATGATACGCGATCTCTTCCCAAAGGTAGCGGAACTAGCAGGCGACGTTAGTCTGGCACGACAAATTAGTGAATTGACTCCTCGTGTATACGAGTTGTCTGAGTTGCTGGTTCACCGGCTTAGACTAGAGGATGTTGGTGCGTATTACCCACACCGCGTAACGTATCACCCTACCTGTCACTCGCTTCGTGTTCTTAAAGTCGGAGATGCTCCACTTCGCTTGCTACGTGCAGTTCGTGGCATCGATCTGGTTGAGTTACCAGCAGCAGATGAGTGTTGCGGTTTCGGTGGTACGTTTTCTATCAAGAATGCTGATACTTCGATCGCTATGTTAAGTGATAAGATGCGTTATGTTCTTGATACAGGAGCTGAGATATGTTCCGCAGTTGATAATTCTTGCCTCATGCATATTAATGGTGGGCTGTCCCGTGGACGTTCAGGTGTGCGTACTGTACACCTTGCGGAAATTCTTGCCTCCACAGAGGAGAATGTAGGGCAACATCTGATATAGGAGAAGATTCTATGGGCGTATCATTACGACAGAAGCGCTTACCAGTGTTTCAGCAAGAAGCTCGGAAGGCGTTAGAGGATACACAACTACGCCACAATCTTGGAAAGGCGACTCATACAATCCGTAATAAACGGAATAAGGTTGTCGCGGAAGTTCCGGATTGGGAGCAGTTACGCGAGGCAGCAAAGCAGATTAAGGATCATGTCAATCGCCACCTTGATAGATACTTATTGCAGTTTGAGGAGGCGGTGATGAAGGCGGGTGGTAAGGTTCATTGGGCACTCGATGCTCGGGAAGCGAATGCAATTATTACAAGCCTGATTCAGATGCACAATGTGCAAGAAGTGGTGAAGATTAAGTCGATGGTTACTGATGAGATCGGGTTGAATGATGCACTCGCAGAAGTTGGGATTCAGGCACATGAGACAGACTTGGCTGAGATGATTGTCCAGCTTGCACATGATAATCCATCGCATATTGTGGTGCCAGCTATTCATAAAAACCGGGCGCAGATCGAAGAGCTCTTCCGAGCTAATTTGCATGATGTGGATACAACAAAGCTTTCTGATGATCCGACAACGCTAGCAATGGCTGCACGTGAGCATTTACGTAATATCTTTTTACGAGCAAAGGTTGCGATTAGTGGAGTTAATTTCGGTGTCGCTGCAACCGGTTCAATTGGTATCGTAGAATCTGAGGGTAATGGACGTATGTGCCTCACCCTGCCCGATGTTCTAATTAGCGTTATGGGCATTGAAAAGCTGGTGCCAACCTGGCAGGATCTAGAGGTGTTTTTACAGCTATTACCTCGCTCTGCGACAGGCGAGCGTATGAATCCATATAGCTCGTTTTGGACAGGCGTTCAGGAGGGGGACGGTCCTCAGGAATTTCATGTGGTTCTTTTGGATAATGGGCGGACACGTGTGCTGGCAGACCCAGTGGGTCGTCAGGCATTACACTGCATTCGTTGTGGTGCTTGTCTCAACGTTTGCCCGGTTTATGAGCGAGTCGGTGGTCATGCTTATTCTTCGGTCTATCCTGGTCCAATTGGAGCTATTCTCACACCACAATTGCAGGGCATTGAGAACGCGTCTTCTTTGCCTTACGCTTCGACCCTCTGTGGAGCTTGCTATGAGACTTGCCCGGTTAAAATTAATATTCCAGAGGTGTTGCTGCACCTGCGAGGGCAGGTGGTGAGGATGGAGCAGCAAAATATAATACGTCGGGATACTAACCCTGAAAACTTGGCAATGCAGGCTGCGCTCTGTATATTTGAAGATCCTCAGCGGCTGGCTCTGATGCAGCGACTGGCCCGTATTGGACAACTACCATTTGCACACCGTGGCATTATTAGCCAACTACCAGGGCCATTGGCGGGCTGGTCGAGTGCACGTAACTTGCAGAGCGTGCCAAGACAGAGTTTCCGTGAATGGTGGCGAACACATTCAAAACAACAGGAGGAGAAGAATAATGGAACAACTGAAAACTAGTGCGAAAGAAGAGATTCTCAGTCGAATCAGAAATGCACTGCGCGATGTACCTGCCCATGAGCAGATCGAGCAAATGACTACTGAGCGGAGCTATCGCCATTATAGTTTAGAGTCGCATGAAGATATCATGCAGTTGTTTGTTAGCCGTCTTGAAGATTATAGCGCAAATGTACATCGAATTCACACTGCTGAGATTCCGGCTTGTGTCGCTAGGTTGGCCGAGAAATATTCGCTCAGTCAGCTTGTTATCCCGGCAGATATTCCACAGGTTTGGATACCTGCTGGCCTGAAAGTATTGCGCGATGATCAGGCCCAATTGACAAATGAACAGATCGGCGTGAGTAATTGCGCAGTACTCACGGCGTGCGCAGTCGCTATCGCACAGACGGGAACAATCGTACTCGATGGAGGCCTGTCGCAAGGGCGACGCGTACTTTCCTTGTTGCCAGATTATGCTTTTTGTATCGTGCGCAAGGACCAGGTCGTCGGTCTCGTTCCTGAAGCTATTACCCATTTGAATGATACGGTTACACAACAGCATCAGCCGATTACATTTATATCTGGCCCCTCCGCTACCTCGGATATTGAGCTCTCACGTGTGGTTGGAGTGCATGGACCTCGTCACCTGGACATTTTATTGGTTGTCTAGTGTTACTTGTAAGGAGCCCTTAAGCTTTTTCAAGCACAATTCTACTTCATGATAGAACCTTGCTTATCCCCAAAGGTTCTATAAATGCTATTATCAGCAATATAAAGTTCAGTATCATGCTCAATGCCGATAAATTGCACTATCTCGCAAATCAGTGATAAACATATGGCCCGGGGAATGGGTAATGGCTATCTCGGGCTTGACTATCATGATAATAGCCTGTGGAGTAACACCACATGCCCAGAATACCGGTAGCTCATCTCCTTCCACTGACACTGCATCTCCCCAATCAGGTTGCGCAAGATCTATGATACCCAATGCCAATGGGTCTCCGATGTGTATAGGGACTCCGTGAGCGAGTGGATATCTACTGGTAATCTCCGCTACCTTATCTATCATTGTGGTTTTAATTGGGCGCATTGAAACGACCAGAGGGCCATGAAAGCGAGGAGTCCCAATACATTCTATTGTCGTCCGGTACATTGCAACGTTTTTGCCTTGCTCCAGATGACGCAGTCGAATACCGTGCTCAATTAGCGCATGTTCAGCTGAGAAGGAGCAGCCTAGCAGAAAAGCTACGAAATCTTCTCGCCAAGACGACAAAATATCCTCTGGTTCCTCGACGAGTTCGCCATCGCGATACACCCGGTAGCGCGGTATATCTGTGCGTAGATCGGCCTGTGCTGCCACTTTTGTTGGTCGTGGATCGCCAGGAAGTGTGATGTCCAGGAGAGGTGCAGGCCTCGGGTTAAGGTGACAAAATGTTGTAAACTCTTCAGCCCAGGATTGAGGTAGTATTACGAGATTGGCTTGTACATGTCCCAACGCCAGTCCTGTAGTAGGACGGCTCCAGGCTCCAGATCGAATTAAATGTCGAGCTTCCAATGAACTTATGAAGGCATAATCCATGGCATTGATCTTTCATTTTTGGTCCGTATTGATGGGATTTATTGTTCAGATGGAACATACAACTTTCACGACTTTAGAGTTCATACCGAGTCATCCTCGCTTGAACTATCATGTAATTGCTCCCTTAATGATTGAATTTGAGATTCGTAGGCAGCCTGGAAAGACGAAGATAATCGAGCTAGCCAGTTTTCGATATTGCGTGCCATGTGCTGATTAGTTACTTTGCCGACGCTTAGGCCCACATGTGCATGCCGATAGGTCTCTTCAATATCGCCCCGGGCAAGGGCAAGGCGTGCAAGACCCAATTGCACTACGACTATCTGCTCTGGCTCATCCTGCTCTACCAGGTCGAGTGCTCGCTGGAAATATATTTGTGCCATGTTAAGTTGCTGTTGGCGTAGCTTGAGCTCTCCCAACTCGCTGAGCACACGGCTCATCATAAGAGGCAATTTGCTCTGCTCAGACAGCAGAAGGGCTTCTTGCAAGTAGGTTTCTGCTCGTTCGCCTTCTTCACGTACTTCGGCTACGTACGCTAGATTCATAAGTGCGTCGCAGACGTTCTGATCGTTTGCAAGTTCGCGTGCAAGCAGAAGACCTTTCTGAGAATATGCTTCTACCTTGGACAGATCATCTTGCTCCAGAGCAACGGTGCTAAGCAAAGTGAGAAGTTGACAGGTCTGCTCGCGATATGTTCCTTCATGAACTAGAGAAAGGCCTTCGCGGAGGTGCACCTCTGCCTGGTTATGCTCTCCTTGTTGATACATTGCTTTGCCCAAATTTAGGAGTACAGATGTTAGGGCCTGGGTATCGCCCGACCAGGCAGAAATGGCGCGAAGCTATTAACTCCTCGCACTAATTGCGCGTATAGCCCACTCTCAAATGCATACTTCAGACCTGCAAGGAGGTTACGACATTCCCGCTCCAGAATCTCGTAGTCAGCACAATGGCCTTCAATAAAGGGAATGCAATATGCAACCAGACGTTCACGCGCTAGTGTCTCACTCAGATGAGTACTGGCATAATCGGCGATAGTCTGATGCAGAGAGTAACGTCCTGGACCACTGCTCTCTAACAGACCTGCATCACAGAGAATATCTAGAGTTTCTGCAGATGTTTGAGCAACCATTAAAGCAGCCTCCTCTGAAAAGCTATTTGGCCTGGCTGGAAACACCGAAAGAGCATAAAATGTTGAGCGCGCTTGCTCACCTAATTGCATATCACTGGCTGCGATGACTGATTGTAACGATAAGAGTGTTCCACTTGCTAGACTTGGTGGGCGTTCAAGAGGTGGCAGGGGGCCGCTAACGTGCAAACGTTGAGCGGTGTCACGCAAACGGGCCAGGGCTGCTTGCAAACGTCTCGGTTGACCGCTATGAGCCTGGGTATGCAGATATTTGCCTAGCAGGGTGAGAGCAAGTGGCAGACCACCAACTTCTTCGACAAGTGTCTGTGCTGCATGCATATCGTGGAGCACGACCTCAGGGGCCAGTTGCGATAGAAGCTCCAGTCCATCATCTTTATTCAACTCAGGCACAGTGTAGACTCCATCACGCGCAATTCTGGCAGCAACAGATGGAAAGCGTGTGGTGATGAGAAAAGCACAGTTGGGGCCACCTACTTTGAAAGGGAGCGCGTTTTCAATCTCCCATGCATCGTCTACAACTAGCACCATGCGCCGTGTCCCAATGACGGCACGCAGGGCTATGGCGCGCGCTTCCAGGCTATTCTCTGCTGCGGCCTCCATATTGGGCAGCCCTAATAGAGTTCCCCAACGACTCAATTGTTCCAATACATTGGGATGAGGCCCTAGCCCCGCCCACAATACACCGTTGTAGAAAGCTGACCGGACTTTAGGGTGGTGCAATAAAGTTATGGTAATTGCTGTTTTCCCTACGCCAGGAAGCCCACTTAACACAAGACATCTTCCAGCATAAAGCTGCTCAGCGAGCAAATCTAGGAGCTTCAGACGACCTACTAACTCCCGTCCCTCATTTGGCAAAGGGGGCATCATTGGATCATCAAGCACTAATGACGGGAGGGGATTTTGCACTACACGCTGTCCATCGTCCTTTGACTCCGTATCTTTCACGAAACCAAGCTCTTGAGCACTCTTCCCAAAGAGAGTACAGAGCTTCTCGCGAAAAAAAGGGTATGGGTAAGAGACACCACGCTCCCAGCGGCCTACGTTCTTCTCGGTTGTGCCGATCTCATCAGCAATCCTGGCCTGAGACCAGCCTCGTCGCTCCCGCTCGTATTTGAGTTGCAGATTTGGCTTCATCTACAAGTCCCCCTGAAGTAGTTGTACTCACTACATGGGCATCACCGGTCGCGCGGTTCGGCTGCATCACCCCAGCCGCCACCACCGGGAGAAGCGATCGTTAATTTGTCGCCCGCCATGGCTCTGAAATGGACCTTGCCGGGTAAAAGCTTCTCCTCGCCCGCGTGATACAGACAATTCTCTCCACACTGTCCTGGCTCTCCTCCTTGGAGGCCATAGGGAGCCAGGCGCCGACGCTCAGTCAGCAGTGTTACCTCAGTAGGCACCTCGAAGGTGATTTCACGCAGTAATCCGTCTCCCCCACGGGCTGCACCGTTTCCACCAGAATTATCGCGGATTTGATACTTCGTGATACGCATCGGGTAGGCGTACTCAAAAGCCTCCACCGGTGTGTTTAGCGTGTTGCTCATATGGGTGTGTACACCTGAGAGTCCGTCCAGTCCAGGTCGGGCTCCCATGCCGCCACCCATGGTTTCATAGTATGCAAAAGGCTGCTGAGTGCGGGGGTCGATGCCACCGGCGGTAATGTTATTCATGGTTCCTTGACTCGCGGCCGGGATTACCTGGGGCAGAGCCTGGGCGAGGCAGCCAAAAATCACGTCAGTGATGCGCTGGGAGGTCTCTACGTTCCCTTGTGCTACACCGGCAGGAGGACGTGCATTTACGACTGTGCCGCTTGGAGCGATAACGGTGATCGGGGCGAATGTGCCATGGTTCATGGGGGCATCGTCGGGCATTAAACAGCGCAGGACATAGTATGCAGCCGACTTGGCAACGGATGTCACTGTATTAATGTTCCCTCTCACTTGTGGGCAGGTTCCGGTGAAATCTATGGTAATATGCGAACTCCGTACAGTGACAGTCACGGCAATGAGTACAGAAGCCTCGCTCATGCCGTCATCGTCCAGCGAGTCGGTGAACTGATACGTGCCGTCTGGAATGGCTTCGATTGTTGCCTCAGTGATTCGCCTGGCGTAAGCGATCAGGCCTTCGATGTGTTCCTCCAGGACGGGCAGGCTCCAACGATCTATGATTTCTTGCATGCGGTGAGCAGCGGTGCGATTGGCGGCGACCTGGGCAGTAAAGTCGCCTCTTCGCTCATAAGGCGTACGTACGTTGCGTAGAATAAGTGCAAGAAGGGCGCGATTTGGTTGCCCGGCCTCCCAGAGTTTAATGGGTGGGATGATGATGCCTTCCTGGTAGATCTCGGTGGCTAATGGCATGGAGCCCGGCGACATGCCTCCGACGTCCGCGTGATGAGCGCGGTTGGCGGCGAAGCCTATCAGCCGAGGTTTTTCTTCACTTTGTATAAATATTGGCGCAATCAAGGTGATATCTGGTAGATGGCTCCCGCCAAGAAAAGGGTCGTTTAAGGCGATGATATCCCCGGGGGCGAAATGATCGAAGGTGACCAGGGCTGCTGCGACTGAATCTGGCATGGAGCCGAGATGGACTGGAATGTGGGCTGCCTGCGCAATGAGTCGGCCGCGTGCGTCAAAGAGAGCGCAGGAGAAGTCCCGTCTCTCTTTGATGTTTGGCGAGTAGCTGCTATGCATGAGGACCGCTCCCATCTCTTCTGCAATTGCAGTGAGGGCACTTCGAAAAATTTCAAGGCTAACGGGATTGACCACGAGCGCTTCTTTCATCTTTGTTTACTCCTCAACCAACTCAATAACGAGATTGCCGATGGCGTCGATTTGAACAGACCACGTAGGAGGTACTATGGTAGTTGTGTCATACTGGGTGATGATAGCGGGACCTGCTATGACCATCCCTGGGTGCAAGGATTGCCGTTCATATACTGGTACATCGTGGTTCATCGGACTGTTCACATCTGCAAAGGTGACATCGCGCGTCATAATCGGTTCCACGATTGCATCTCGTGTTACTTCCTGCACTTCTAATTCAGGATGCGTTATAAGACCACGTGCTTTTAATCGAACATTGACTACCTGGACCCGTTCGTTGGGATCGCTATAGCCAAAACGTCTCTCGTGTGCTGCGTGAAAGTCATTTGTAGCACGTTTCATATCATCTATAAGTGGTATCGTTAGTTCGTATGACTGTCCTACATAGCGAAGATCAAGATACTGTTCAATGATGATCTTTTCAGTTGGAATACCTTCCCGTGCGAGATCGCTGCGCCCCTGCTCTTCCAGTTCAGTCATGACTGAATGCACAACTTCTTGAGCTTGCTCAATTGGTACCATAAGAGTACGTACATAGTCTTTGAGGGTATCTGCGATGAGCATGCCAAGGGCTGAGAGCACGCCAGGAGTTACAGGTACTAATACTCGTGGAATGCGCAATGCCGCCGCCAGTTCACATGCGTGTAGTGGACCAGCACCGCCGAAGGCGACAAGCGTAAAATCACGAGGATCGCATCCTCGTTCAACCGAGATCACACGAATGGCTGCCTCCATGTTGGCGTTGGCGATACGGATGATGCCTAGCGCGGCTTCCTCACGAGAGGTCTCCAGACGCTGCGCGATGTCCGTCAGGACAGACTCCGCCTGCTCTTGATTGAGTTGCATTGTGCCACCAAGGAATGCTTCAGGGATCAGTCGCCTGAGCACGACATGGGCATCTGTTACAGTTGCTTTGGTTCCTCCCTGCCCGTAGGCTGCTGGCCCGGGATCAGCTCCGGCCGACGCAGGTCCAACACGCAGTGCGCCACCCAGGTCAAACCAGGCGATACTTCCTCCCCCTGCTCCTACTGTATGAATATCGATCATGGGTAATTTGGTAGGATAACCGCCGATCTTTCCATCAGTGGTTTCAGTCATCGTTTCATCAACGAGTGCCACATCTGTTGAGGTTCCGCCAATATCAAGGGTAATAATACGTGTAAAGCCTGAGGCTTTGGCAACAAATGCGGCACCTACTACTCCTGCCGCAGGACCAGAGAGGAGAGTCCGGGCGGCTTCACGACGTGCGGTCACGCTCGAAATAGAGCCGCCGTTTGATTGCATGATGCGTAGCGAGCTAGACTCAGGCAAGGCCTGCTCCAGACGCTCTAGATAGCGATCAATAAGCGGTCCAATGTATGCGTTCAGAACAACGGTACTCGTTCGCTCATACTCGCGAAACTCGGGCAATACTTCGCAGGACGCTGAGACGTATAAACCGGTTTCGCGCGCCGCCTCGGCTATTGCTTGTTCATGCACGGGATTCGTGAAACTAAACAGAAGTGAGATAGCAATTGACTCTACGCCGGCTTGCTGCAAAGTTGCGAGGGCGGCTCGCAGAGAATCTTCGTCAAGGGGGATGAGAACCTCTCCGCGCTCATTGAGCCGTTCAAGTACCTCTACACGCTCTGATCGAGGCACCAGCGGCAACACTTTCTGGACGCGTAAGTCATAGAGCTTGGGACGTGTCTGGCGACCAATCTCCAGCACATCGCGAAAACCAGCGGTCGTAATCAAGCCCGTAGACACACCTCTTCGTTCGAGAACCGCGTTCGTTGCGACCGTCGAGCCATGTACAAGCACCTGGAGCTCTCCCATTGCATCAAGCTGCGCAAGACCATCAAGAATCGCACGTGATGGATCAGCGGGGGTTGAAAGTACTTTGTGTACACGCAGCTTACCATCCTGCAGTAGCACAATATCAGTGAATGTTCCCCCAGTATCCACGCCAGCAAGTACGTCTGTCATTTGTCTCTCTCCTTTGCTTAAGAAACCTCTCAACCTTCACCTCGACGTGTGTTTATCATACCGCCTCACAGTAGAACTATGCTAACTGGTGCTTGCTCTCCTTGAACTTGTTACGAGGCTCGATTACCAGTTAGCATAGTTCTGCTTTAGTCAACGGCAACTAGATGTTTTCCTCTCGTTTCAGGTAAGAAGAGGAGAGCGATCAGGCAGAGCGCATAGCCAAAGGCTCCGAAACCAATTGCACCACCTAGCCCTATAGATGCAGAGAGTATCCCAATAATCGTAGGAAAGAAGGCTCCTACGCCACGGCCGAAGTTATACACAAAGCCCTGGCCGGCTCCACGCGCCCGGCTGGGGAAGAGTTCGGCCAGATAAGAGCCGAAGCCACTAAAGATGCCCGAGGCAAAGAAACCCAGTGGCGCACCCAAAACCAGCAGGAGAGTGTTGCTTCCTGTTGGTATGTGCGTGTAGAGATAAATGAGAATACCACTACAAATGGCAAAGATCGTAAAGGTAGGGCGGCGTCCAATCCAGTCATTGACATAGCCACTAACGACATAGCCCAGGAAGGAACCTATAATGACAACGGAGAGATAAGGAACACTACCAACAATGGTTAAATGACGAGCGGTTTTGAGGAACGTGGGTAGCCAGGTAAAGATGGCATAGTAGCCTCCTTGAGCGCCAATTGCCAGTAGGGTCGCCGGCAATGTTATGCCGAGAAGGTCGCGTTGAAAAATTTGGACCAACGAGTTGCGGGTAGCTCCACGTTGCACCACTTCCGGCGTTTCTGCCTTCTCAGCATCGCGCGTCTGAACAAACACCTCTGGTTCGCGCACATTTCTACGTACGTAAAGCGTGAGCAGTGCGGGCAGGATGCCAAGCATGAAGACAATGCGCCAGGCAATCGCCTGGGGGAAAAAGCTGAAGACGACTGAATACGCGACCAACGAGAGCGCCCATCCCACCGCCCAGGAACTTTGTACCATGCCTAGTACACGCCCACGTTGCGTTGGATTCGCTACCTCTGCAATTAGAATCGCTCCCGCCGCCCATTCTCCTCCAAAGCCTAACCCTTGCAGTGAGCGAAAAAGGAGCAGAAACTGGTAATTAGGGGCCAAACCGGACAAAAATGTAAAAGTGGCGTAGACGGCAATCGTGAGGATCAGTGTTCGGACTCGCCCGATACGGTCAGCAATTACGCCAGCTAGCATTCCTCCAAAAGCGGAGACGACCAGCGTGACGGTGGCGATCAGGCCCGATTGAGCTTGAGTTAAGCCAAAGGTGAGGGCAATAGCGGTCAATATGAAAGAAAAAATTTGGTAGTCAAAGGCATCCAGGGCATAACCAAGAAAAGAAGCCCAGAATGCATGGGTTGCGGGACCTGAAAGAGTACGATACCAATCCAACGAGATGAGTTTGCCAGGTTGCAATGCGTCGTCCTGAGATGTCTGCTCGATCTTCATTGTAAGCCCTCCTATAAGCTCGTTCAGTATTCCATGTGAACAATAAGGGGGATGTGAAACCTTGTTCTCAAAACTATAACCGATCGTCTTTAGAGTTATAAGGTCACACAGGGATCAGGTAGGGGACAACTTATCTGTCCCCCTGCGGTAACGACAATCCCTCGCAGTCATGACGTGGATGAAGAAAGGACAACACGATGCTCAAGAGATGTACCTGGACGGACGCCAGCCAACAATACATGGATTATCACGATCAAGAATGGGGCGTACCCGTCCACGATGATCGCAAGCTGTTTGAGATGCTGATTCTTGAGGGTATGCAGGCCGGATTGAGCTGGTCGTTGATCCTCAAGAAGCGAGCTGGTTACACCCAGGCGTTCGACGGCTTTGATGCGAACATGATTGCTCACTACGATGAGCACAAATATCAAGAGCTTCTCACTAATCCCGAAATAGTAAGAAACAGACTAAAAATTCAGGCCGTGATCAAAAACGCACACGCATTTCTCGAAGTGCAATCTCAATCTGGCAGCTTCGATGCCTTCATCTGGCAATTCGTGGATGGACACCCCCAGCAGCATGCATGGCAGACAATGCAGGACGTGCCTCCGAAGAGCAGCATATCGGACACAGTGAGTAAAGAACTGAAGAAGCGTGGCTTTACCTTCGTCGGCTCTACCATCTGCTATTCTTTTATGCAAGCAGTCGGCATGGTCAATGATCACATCATAGATTGCTTCCGCTGGCAGGAGATAAAATCTCTTACTCATCATGATTGACTGAGGTAAAATCTCTTACTCATTTAGCACGCTGCCACGCCCTGGCGCGTGTCTGCTCATTTAAAAGAAAACCATAGGAGTAGCAATGGATTGGATAGAACCATTTTATACAAAGAGAAGCGAGTGGATGGGTCCCACTGGTATATTCGCTTCTCATCGGGTAAGGGCCGCCTCCATTGAGCGCTACAGCGGCGCAGGCAAAAAACGCATTCTGGAATTAGGTACAGGGGCTGGTGGCACGGCAACAGCTATGGCTGATCTTGGACATAGCGTCGTTGCCGTTGAGTTAAGCCCGCTCCGTGCCTCCTTTGCTCGAGAGCTTGCTCAGGAACTCCGTCAGGGTCAACTTACCATCATAGAAGGCGATTACTACGCACTAGATTTCCCTGAACCATTTGATCTGATCTGCCACTGGGACAGTTTTGGCATGGGTACTGACGTGGACAATCGACGACTCCTCCAACGTATGGCAGAAGATTGGTTAGCTCCTGAGGGATGCGTGCTCATGGATGTCTTCAGCCCATGCTGGTGGATACGCCAGGCAGGAACAGAAGAACGGGATGAAAAACGTGGGCTGATGCGAGGATATGACTTCGATCCCATCGGCGGCCGCTTTCTTGATCAATGGTGGCCGATTGGAGACAAAAGCCAGTTGATTACTCAAACCGTTCGTTGCTACACCCCTGCCGATTTCATGCTGCTGATCGAGGGAACAGGGCTGGCTATAGAGACATTTGCGATTGATGGAGATACCTTCCGAGCGGATGAAAGTAGTACGATGGCTCATCATCTTTGGAATGCATTTAGCTACGTTGTAAAGTTGGGGCTGGCAAACTAGGGAATTTCCATATTCAATGTGTCAATCACTGTAAATCCCAACAGTAAAACGGATGGGATAGAATTTTGCTATACGCTAATAGGTTGTGCTATAGTGATGGCGTTGCTTTACAGGCTGACCTGGTTTGGACGCTTGGTTGCATGTTACACAGCAGTTTCTTTTCCACAGCTTCGCAAACAGATAGAAGACAACGAGCTAAGGGAAGGAAAGGTCGGCATAAAGTAAGAGGAGGTACCTGTGCCACGTATAATCCTGGATACCGATCCTGGTATTGATGATGCTCTTGCGCTTCTCCTGGCCCTGGCCTCACCCGAGGTGCAGCTTGAGGCGATTACGACGGTAAGCGGCAATGTCGATGTTGAGCAGACGACGCGGAATGCGCTTTCCCTACTCACACTCGCTGGACACACTGATATTCCTGTCGCCCGCGGATGCCTTTACCCGCTAGTGCGCCCGCCGCTGGATGCAGCCTACGTTCACGGTCAGAACGGGCTGGGCGAGGTTATACTGCCAGAGCCAACAATACAGCCGGTCCGGCAACATGCCGTTGAGCTGATCATTGAGCGTGTGCTACAAAGTCCGGGTGAGATTACGCTGGTTGCCGTTGGTCCGTTCACAAATCTTGCACTCGCGTTGCGCCGTGAACCTCGTATTGCCCGGGCTGTGCGCGAAGTCGTGCTCATGGGTGGTGCGCTTCGTGTTCCCGGAAATACGACGCCAAGCGCTGAATTTAACGTGCTGGCCGATCCGCACGCGGCTCAGATTGTCTTACATGCTGGTTGGCCCATCCGATTGGTAAGCCTGGATGCGACGATGCAGACGCCGCTGTCGCGCGCACAGATCGAGACTTTTACCCGGGAGGGTGGCAGAGTAAAGACTTTTATCAAGCAGATGCTTGCGTATTATTTTGATGTCTTTGCACCCAAATACAACGTGGCTGCCCTTCATCTGCACGATCCGCTCTGCCTGGGCGTTGCCTTCCAGCCCGATCTTATCATCTGGGAGCCTGCCTATGTCGATGTCGAGCTGAGTGGCACGTTGACTCTAGGCGAGACCGTCGCTTTCTTCAACCGGCCCAATGCCCCCAAACCAAACATACAGGCATCCGTCTGCGTGGATGCCGGGCGCTTCGTGCAACTCTTTCTTGATCGTGTCGGCACTACCTTTGCATAAGAAAAGCGATAAAAGCTTATGTACACAACTCTTCTTTTTATAGCGATGTATTGTGGAAATAGAAAAAACGGATATATGATGACAAAAGAAACGAATTCTCAGCAGCAGCTCTTTGCTTCTACCCAGAATAGCTATGGCTGGAAGAGCATCCAACAGGTACAACGTGGCGAAATCATCGTCGTCGAGCAGGAGGACGTTAAAATTCTGGGGGTCAAGCAGGAGGGCGATTACTGGCTCGCAAGCTATACTGACCCTATTACTGACAAAAAGACGGAGCAACTTTATACTGCTACTGACTTCGTCTACGCTAAAGCGTGAATGAAAACACGCTGAGATAAACTACTACCTCTTATCTATTGAGCCAGCCTGATATTCGCGGGAAAGCCGTTAAATTGGGCACTCAAGACCTCTATAGCATCTTGGTTAGTGAAAGTGGCGTGCATGATAAGCGTGCGTTTCTCTAGGTCTTTCTTCGCAATAGTCACGACACAAGTAATAGTATCACCAATGTAGACGGGCTTTAGATACTGAAAATGCATCTCGGTGGCGAGAATTCCGAGCATACCCCCGATATGAGTAATCATGCTACCCGTGAGTAGGCCTGGGATAATGCGGCGTCCAAACCAGTTCTCCTGCGCAAAGGTCTCGTCGATGTGATAGGGGTTATAATCACCCGTTACGCCACAGAATAGAGCAACGTCACCATCCGTAAAGGTACGCCGAAAGGTAAAGGTCTGACCCTCCTGGACCTTGGCGAATTCTTGCTGCAAGCGTTGCTTGAATGCCGCTTTTGTGTCGCTCATCGCATGCCTCTTTTCTTTCAATGTTTCTATTTAGAAGTATACCAAATTGATATCACAATGTAGCCCTACTCGGGACATTTTTCATTCCCACATGCTAAAATGAAAAGAGGAAGGAGATACTACACCAATGGATATTATCGAACCAATGCAAGACAAGAGCAAGGATGTTCCTTATCTACGCAAGCAGGGGAGCGCAACCCAGCTCATCGTGGATGACAAGCCATTTCTGATTATCGGCGGCGAGTTGCACAATTCCAGTTCGTCGGACCTTGAATATATGCGGCCAATCTGGGAACGGCTGTTGGCTTTGAATCTCAATACGGCGTTGGCTGCTGTCTTCTGGGAGCTCATTGAGCCCGAGGAGGGAGCATTCGATTTTAGTCTGATTGATGGTCTTATTCAGGAGGCTCGTCGCCACGACCTTCGGCTTATCTTTTTGTGGTTTGGCAGTTGGAAGAATGGGCAGTCTAGCTATGTTCCTGTATGGGTAAAACGAGACTATGCCAGGTTTCCCCGTGTTAAGCTTGGTAGCGGCCGGAGCGTTGAGGTTCTTTCGACTTTGAGCGAGGTGAACAGGGAAGCGGATAGCAAGGCGTTCGCCGCATTGATGCGTCATCTGCGCGAGGTGGATGGCAATGACCATACGGTCGTTATGATACAGGTGGAAAATGAGGTTGGCGTGTTAGGTGATTCGCGTGATCGCTCTGATGCAGCCAATCGGGCGTTTGCAGAGTCGGTGCCACGGGAGCTGCTCGATCAGCTTCAGCAGCATCGTCAAGAGATAGGAAATGAGGTTCAGCAGCGCTGGGAATCGAACGGATTTAAGACCTCGGGGAGTTGGGAGGAGATCTTTGGTGGTGGGGCGCAGACTGATGAGTTTTTTATGGCCTGGAACTATGCGCGCTATGTCGATAGCGTGACGGCCGCGGGCAAGGCAGAGTACAAGCTGCCGATGTTCGTGAACGCTTGGTTGAACCATCCTCCGCAGTGCAGGCCCGGGGACTGGCCTAGCGGCGGTCCTCTGCCTCACACACTCGATATCTGGCTGGCTGGCGCTCCACACCTCGATCTGTTCTGTCCGGATATCTATTTTGGTGACTTCCAGCAGTGGTGCCAGCAGTACATACGACGGGGTAATCCACTCTTCATTCCTGAGACAAAACGCGATGAGGACGGCGCACGGAACCTCTTCTATGCAATTGGGCAGCATGAGGCCATCGGCACCTCGCCCTTCGCTGTCGATTCAATGGAAAGCCCTGCCGATACTCCACTCAGTAAGAGCTACGCAGTCTTGAGGCAGCTCGCTCCACTCATTCTTGAGCATCAGGGGAAGGGTGAGATGGTCGGCTTCGTTCTCGATGAGGAGCATCCTGGTGTTACGCGAGAACTGGGGGATTATGAACTCGAGATCTCACTTGATCAGGTCTTCACTTACAAAGCTGAGCATGGCTATGGACTGATTATTAACACCGGCGCAGATACGTTCATTGGAGCTGGATACGGCTTCCGCGTCATCTTTCGATCCAAAACTGCTAGCCCTGCATACGTCGGTATCGCAACAGTTGATGAGGGAAAATATCAAGATGGACAATGGGTCGCTGGTCGACGCTGGAATGGCGATGAGACTGCCGGTGGCCTCGCATGGCGTGTTCCCAGCATCGGCCTGAGCACAGGCATCTCACGCTGTACGGTGTATCGTTATGAGTAGTCCGGATGGTTAACGCGTTATTTCTGCAGCACATGAAATGTTGTTCCCTTACTTGTTGGTAAATTGGGTGAAATCAACACAACTTTTGAGGCAAAATTGACAAAATCAGCGTGAAACATCGAAATTGACGATGCAGAACCGAGAAAAGCAGCCCCAGAGGCGAATTGTTTCGCACCAATTTTGGAAAGAAGTGAGGGCAGCATGTGTTGAACGTTTACCCGCATATTCCCATCTCCTTTGCGGTCTGTGTCAGTTTCGCTGGTACCAGGCCTCCATGCTCGTTGAGAGAACGGTACAATATTGGCCCTCCCCCAAGATTGCCTTTCACTGACCAGCGAAGCTGGTGCGCATGTTCAACTAGCGTGTGCCGTCGTCAAGAGGATCGCTGAGAGCCGAGAGGTAATACACCATCTTTCAGTCCCGACTCGGCTTTGTTCTGAGTCCGGCGATGACGAGATCGAGCATTCGGTTGACCCCATCAGGGTCGGACGCATATTCGTTCACCATGACGATTCCGTAGACGAGTCGTATCACGTCGACAAAATAGACATCCGTTCGGATTTGTCCTGCGGCTTGGGCGCGCAGCAACAGAACATTTCCCGCCTCGAGCATAGCTCTGTTCGCAGCATAGATTCTCGTCCCAGGAACCTGCTTGGCAGCCATGATGGCTGCTCCCATACTCCGCCCTCGAGCCGCGAAGTCCATCTGGAGACGAAGCAAGCTGATCAAGGCGTCGAAAGGAACCGGAGCGCCTGCGAGTTCTTCAATGTGTACCCTCAATTCATTCGCCTCATCCAGAAACACTGCCTCAAGGAGGTCCTGACGCGTGGGGAAATGGCGGTACAGCGTTCCAATTGCGACCCCTGCCGATCTGGCAACGTCCTCGAGGACGATGTCAGCCCCACGCTCCGAGACTGCGACTCGCGCCGCATTTAACAGGCTAGCGTAGTTGCGCTGGGCGTCAGCCCGCATTGGGCGGCTGGCTTGTATTGGCTTGTTCATTGGATATGACTCCTTTCCCCCAGGGAGATCAGCCCTTGACAAAATGAGGGTCCCTCCGTTACCCTAGAAGGAGGTGACCCCATTGTATCACACTTGCGCTTCATCTCATCACGGAAAGGAGGACATTCTTATGCGTGTTTTCGTTACAGGAGCAACTGGGTTTATCGTCTCTGCCGTTGCCCGCGAACTCATTGGGGCTGGTCACGCGGTTATCAGTCTGACCTGTTTAGATAATGACATTGTAGACTGTACAAATGAGATTAGAAATCTTGGATGTTGAGTCCGTTGATTTTGTGCGTAAGCCTATTTTAGAGGCTTAAGGATGCTCTAACATAATCAGGTAGTTCACTTCCTGAGCGAGCAGAGTGTTACGTTGAGTGCCAGATAATTCGGAAAATTCATGGCCACCATGATAGCTGAGATACCAAACAGGTACGTGATGCTGATGAAGGGTCTGTTGTAGTTCAGCCGATTGGGTTGGAGGAACCAGGGTGTCCTGTGTGCCCTGAACGATAAGCATCGGGGCACTCTGGGGTGTTATGGAGAAAACAGGTGAGAAATCACGATATAGCTCCGGATTTTGATCATAGGTCGTTCCACCGAATAGGGTGAGGAGATCACCAGCGAGCGGCGCATCTTTTGATGCCGTCAAATCGACCGGGCCGAACTCGTCTACGACACAGGATACATTTGTGGCTTCGCCCAAAGCCCGGTAAGCCTGCCCGTCGCCTGCGTGAACCGTTTCATGAGTGCCGAGATAGACTGCCAGATGACCACCAGCGGAATCCCCCCACGCACAAATTCGCCGTGGATCAACCTGTAGCGAGGATGCCAGAGCCCTTAACCAACGTACGGCAAGTTGCACGTCAACAACTTGTGCGGGCCAATACGTTGCTGGTACAGAAGATACGGCCAGGCGATAACGCACGCTCGCCGCCACAAATCCATGCCGGGCAAGTAGGAGACACAGCTCATCAAACTCTTGCTTATCTCCCGCTACCCAGCCTCCACCATGGATGAGCACAACCGCGGGCCGTGTCTCCATTCTCCCCTTCGGTAGGCAGAGATCCAATTTCTCGTCGGGTAACGGTCCATAGGCAAGATCGGACAGCATTTGCGCACTATAACGCTCATCTGGCATTTTTGTGGATAAGCCATTAAAAACACCTTTGGATATGTTCGTTACCTTAGAATTCGCGAAACATCCATTGAGTAGAACAAGGACGAAAAGTAGACAACTAAAAACTTTCCATACTTTGCCCATCTGTAACAATAGATATCGTAGCGTCATCTTGAATGCTTTCTAGCTTGCTAACAACAAGAAGAGGGTGTCGTCCCAACTATATACCTCATGGCTTTTACATTAAAGGGACTTAAGGGAGTTCTCTCCTGGGCCAGAGGGTACAAGAATCGTCTCACGAATTTCAGGTACGGTCACTGCAATACGCTCAGTATCTTTATCCTTATGCTCTCTTTCCAGCCAGTGACAGACCCATTCACCCAGGCGGATGCCAGGCATCTCGACCCAACGATAAAAAGTTATCGAAAGTGGAAATGCTGTCACTACGACCCAGAGAGCAAAGATCATGTACTGAGCGTCTACACCCCAGCCTAATGCTCGAAAATTGGGTAAGAAATATGCCTGGAAATAGATAATAAATGGATCGTGCCAGATATATAGGCTATAAGAAATCAGGCCGATCCAGCGTAGCGGGAGCCACTCAAACGGTCGCCTGAGCGATGCAGGGCCATGAAGGATGGCAAAGAGACAGAGACCATAACCTAGCGCAAAACTCACTGGGTTGAGTACATCTTTTGAGTAGGCCAGGACATTCTGATAAGGGTCCAGATAGTCCAGGGATATACAATGTGCGTACACTACATAATAGAGACAGAGGTTTGCCCAGGCGATAATGACGAGGCCTGACACAAATAAATATGGGCTTAGAAGGCGCGCACGTGTGTTCAGGCGTCCGGTATGAGGCTTGTTTTGTAGGTAGAGATAGGCGACGGCAATGAACATACCAACGGCGAAGGTTTCAAAGTACTTACCGGATGTACCAAAGATATAGGGCCGTAACACGCTGGAGATCATGGCGGGCAGCGTGAAGTTCTGTGTAGGTATACTACTGGTCATGAAGAAGCCCCAGTAACGCGTGGCAAGACCCCATGCAAATATGGCGAGGATACATGCACTCATTTTTAACACTCGGATACGTAGTGCTCCCTGAGACGCAACCTTACCTATAAGCCAGGCGATAAACGGGAGCAGGAGATAGAATTGGAACTCGATGGCCAACGTCCAGAAAGGGGGATTGATCTGCTGATAGGTGACGGGAAAGTCCATGCGAAAGGTGAGAAAAAGCCAGAATTCGTGGAGATGGGCTGGCTGGAAATAGGCAGGTTGGAGATAGAGGGTGATCAAAAAGAGCGAGACATAATAGCCAGGCAGGATGCGAAAAATACGACGAATATAATAGCGGCGCAGTGGAGGATAAGGCTGATCAAACAATATTGCCTTCGCAAAGGGCAAAAATAAGAGGAAACCAGAGAGAATAAAGAAGAGCACTATGCCCATCTCACCCGCTAGAGCTAGAGAACTGATGACAGTGGCACCAACATCGCTAAGAATAGGAGACCAGAGATGGGCAAGCAGCGAAAAGAGGTTTAGATGAAAGCTGATTACGCTCAAACACGCTACAGCTCGCACTCCATCCAATGCGTATATTGGATTTTTCTGCTTGCCAACACTTAATGCATTCGTAATTGATTGGCTCATAGCCTCTACCTGCTGCGCACAAGTTACGCGCAAAGCTTGCGCGTCTATCTTCCTACTTATCATCACCACACTACCTTACTTCCTATTTTCGTTTTATATACTTCTTTCCTAACATAGAAGTTTCTAAGGTTTCGCTTTACTTTTTAAGTATAGAATGTGAGAAAATAACAAAATATCAATGTATATAAAAAGAAATTCCCCTTTCTACACAGGCTAAATAGTCTGGCTCTTGTTACATTTGGGTACCTCATACTCTTTCAGTCTGATCTCAATACGAACATTTCTCTATTTCTGTACTTCGTTTGTTACCATAGCTATAGGCATTCGTTGAATTTTATACATGGAGCATGTCGTACAGCATATAATGTAAAGAGGACTATTATGAATCAACCGCCCACTAATGAGCCACCTAGCCCTAATCAGTCGCCTTCACCTTATCAACCACTTAATCAACAGTTTTATAGCGATCAGACACAGGCTTACCCTCAGCCGCCGCCACCACCTTATGCATATGGCCAGCAAGGTTATCCACAACAGCCAAATCCATATCAGCAGGTGCCACAGCCGCCGATATATCCATCTTATCAACCAGGTTACATGGCAGGACCGCGTGTTCCATCAGCAAAGCCAAAGCGAAAATGGCTCGTTGGATGCGGAGTTACAATCCTTGCATTGCTGATCTGCGGACTTTGCAGTAGCATAGTTAACGCAACAAGCCACCAGGCGCAGACCAACCAGGCCAATACCGATACCATCCCAACGTCTACAACATCCCAATCACATCAAACGGTACATATGACAACATACACACCCACACCAAAGGCTACAACGACCAGACCTACTTCGACACTCATACCACCAACACCCACACCCATATCGCAACCCACACAACCACCTGCTCCACAACCTACGCAACCACCTGCTCCACAACCTACACAAGCGCCAGCCTCACAGCCTACTCAACCACCGGCAGCAACTGGATTCAATGGAAATCCCTGGGGGTATGATTTCAATCCGGGAACACTTCTAACAGCTCCTGATCCTGAGTTTTGCGACGGAAAGTACTTCCAATGCGTCACCACGTTCTGGAAAGATACTAATGGTTATGTTGTGCAATGCAATAATGGGTTGTTCAGCCATTCAGGAGGCGTAAGGGGAGCATGTAGTCGCGATGGTGGGCCTGGAAAACCGTTGTATTTCCACTAAGAAGGGAAAGATTAATAGCACTCTAACAATCTACGTTCTTATCGTGCTAACTCTTTTCTAAAATAGATTTATACTTCAGCTTGTTTCAATGAGTAGTGTCTCGTATACTGTCTCTGTAGTTGTGTGAGATATGAGGTAAAGTATTAGCGTATGCAACAGGGACAGATGACACTGCCGATTGGCGTTACTGTGCGTGACCCCACCGGGGATCATTATGTGATCGAAGCAGTTCTGGGTAGAGAGCAGACGGGCGCGTTGTACGTGGTTAAGCGAAAATTTGGGTCGCAGAGACACTTCTCTCTTAAGGAGATAATAACTCCTACTGAGCGAGAGCGTAAGCATTTCCTTTTTGAAGGAGAGCTTCTCAAGCAGCTCGATCATCCAGCCTTGCCTCGTGTCTATCGCATCTTTGAGCACGACTCCCTCAAACGTGTTTATCTGCTTATGGACTACATCCAGGGTCAGAACCTGGAAGCTCTACGCCAACAGAATCCGGATCTGCGCCTGCCCTTACCATTGGTTCTAACGCTGTTAGCTCCTGTTGTCGATGCTCTCATGTATTTGCATCAACAAGAGCCGCCGGTCCTGCACCGCAATCTTAAGCCTGCTAATATTATTATCCCTGATGGAGCACAGAAAGCGGTCCTGGTCGATTTCGGCATGGCCAAGCTCTTTGTCGAAGGAACTACTACCGGTTTCTTTAAAGGAACTCTGGGCTACGCTGCACCAGAACAGTACATGGGTAAGACAAGCCCACGAACCGATATCTATGGGCTCGCCGCAACGCTCTACGCACTCTTGACGGGCACTGTTCCTGTAAGCGCTGTCTCTCGGCTCAGAAGCTTGAAAATTGATCCACTCAAACCAGTCATTCAGTTGGCCCCAGATTTGCCTCTGGAGGTCGCCCAGGCCCTCGAACGCGCATTATCTATCGATAGTGAGCATCGATACTCTACCATAGCGGCGTTCTGGCATGATATGACGAAAGGCGCAACCCTTTTATCTGGACGTTTGCCTCTCGCCATCGCTCCTCCCTATTCTTCGAGTAACGAGCCAGATGCTAATCTGATATCCCCTCAATCAAGCCAACCCGACCCAATCGCAAATAGGACGAGGCATAACTTTTTCCTTCTGACTATCCTTGGACTCCTGCTCATCCTGATTCTAGCTATTATCTTAGTAGTAAAAATATAATCTCATCCGTTCCTGCTGTCAACAAGCATCAATCGGCCCCACCTGCGACACTCCCTCATCGTTGTCGTTGTTCGCACACCTCAATATACCCACCAGGAGAATGCTACAACTCCCGTTGTTATGGGTGGTATCGGGATTAAATATGGTTCATACACCCTCTTGGTGAAAAGCATCAGTTTCCTCTTCAAGAACCTCTTTCTTTGTGCTCAAAACAGGGATCACATTTCTCTGATAAACACATCCATCACCAAGAGGGTGTATGAACCTAAATATGAGCATAGTTTGAGGTGAAAGGTAGGAAATCAGTGCCAATGTTGGGAATCCTCGTGAAGCCGTATGCTCGCCCCATGTGCTACAGCCGGTCTCTTCTGCTGAAACATGGAAATGGATTTGATGAAACTCACGAGCTTTGCCGAGCGTACATGAATATAGTGGAATTAGTTTCGAAATGTGTTGAAAACCGCCTTGACGTCCACATGATCAAGTTGATGAAAAATTCGCAGAATGGTAACAGTAGCGCCGTTGACCAGTAACCAGGTGCAGTGTATCGGTTACATACGGCAGTTCATTGATGAGGCAACCACATTGTTTGAGAAGTGTATCTACAAATTGATTTTCACTGGTAGGCCCTCCCAGGCTCGCTATCAGCAGAGGGCTATCAAATATGTGGAGGCTGCAGCATGAGCGCTACTGCAATGGAAGCTCAAGGTGAGCGTCCCAAACTCGGGCGTAGGTATAAGCTACTCAATTTCACCCAGAGCCAGCTCTATGGTCTGTTTTTTGGTCATATTGGCAAGCTGTCGATGATCGCCCTCTACTTCATCCTGACTCAGTGGCTCACTGGTCAGCATGTCGTAACGACGATCGTGAGTCAGCATCTTGACTTGCATCTCTGGAATGTCAAGTACACTTGGGATCACTTGCTGAGCCGTGATATCTCCCATGGTGGCCTCGTGCAGTGGATGTCGATCCAGCAATGGAACGATGTCCGTCACGTAGTACGCCCCTTCATCGAAGGTCTCATGGCGTTACTGCTCTACCAGCAGATTGGCTTCGATTCTCTGAAGTATGAAGAGAAGACCGAGAAATCCAGGCCAGGGGCGATCGATCGCTTCCTCATGCGCGTGCCGCTCGTACCTTCTCGGTATAAGCAGGTTACTACCGCACAGGAAGTTGCGATCCCCTTCATTGTACTCCTGGTGGGTACGTTGATTGCGATCCCGATGTTCCTGTGGGTATTGCCGTTCTTCCATGACACGCTGCATGCGAGTTGGCTTGAGTCACGCCTCAGTGCACACCCCTCTTTAGCAGCGAAGCTCTATGCGGACGGCTATGACGCGTTTCTCATCGGTATCATCGCAGGCTTTGCTGTAAAGCGTATCACCGGGCCGGTACTGAATGCGAATATGATGTTCTTTTGCCGTCGCTGGGTTGCGAAGGGACGCAAAC
>CAXTXB010000021.1:0-1121 GCA_964247965.1 uncultured Dictyobacter sp.
GTCATCATTTTTTTAAAGTTTGGGATAACCCATTATTGGAGCAGCCCTGGTTTGATGGGCCGTATTTATTCCACCCGGCATCCCCACCGCTTTCTTCCCCACATGTTGACATTCTATGAAATGCATTACTATAATTTATTTCATCTGACCCTTGTTCCTCTTAGTAACTATTTCAGATTTCGCTATATCTAGCACGTGGCTTCGTTTGATGTATGGCGAAGAACTCGCAATGGGGCGTGTAGAAGACGACAAGGTTAAAACTCTAGAGGAATCCTTGGATTCCGTGTCCTGGTCCCTGCACGCGGTCAACGATGCCATAAAACAAGGAGGACGAAGTAATGTCCAACGCACAACAAAGTGCGAGTAGTGGGATGCCGGGGATGCCGATCAGCCACTTCGATGCCGTTGTCATTGGAGCCGGTTTCTCAGGTTTGTACATGCTTTACCGCCTGCGCGAGCTCGGGCTTTCGACAAAGGTCTATGAGGCCGGCGGGGGAGTTGGCGGCACCTGGTACTGGAACCGCTATCCCGGTGCGCGTTGTGATAGTCCGAGCGTGCATTACTCGTATTCATTTTCACCCGAACTCGAACAGGAATGGGAGTGGACCGAGAGATACCCCACCCAGCCCGAGATCAACCGTTACCTCAACCACGTTGCGGACCGCTTCGATCTGCGCCGCGACATCCAATTAAATACACGTGTGACAGCAGCTACCTATGACAACGTAACCAACCATTGGACGATCCAGACGGACCAGGGAGATCAGGTAACCGCGAGGTATTGCATTACAGCCATTGGTTGCCTTTCGACGCCGAACATACCGAAGTTTAAAGGTCTGGATTCGTTTAAGGGCCAGGTTTATCATACTGGCCAATGGCCTCACGAAGGCGTCAACCTCACGGGCAAGCGGGTAGGCGTGATTGGTACAGGCTCGACGGGCATTCAGGCCATCCCTCAGATCGCCAAACAGGCAGAGCACGTGACCGTTTTCCAGCGCACTCCAAACTATAGTATTCCCGCGCGAAATCGAACCCTGCTCGCAGAAGAAAAGGCAAGCATCAAGGCAGACTACCCCAGGCTGCGCCAGACGGACCGCGAGTCGCCTGCCGGCCTGACGCTC
>CAXTXB010000021.1:1131-13991 GCA_964247965.1 uncultured Dictyobacter sp.
ATTATAATACTCAGTCGGCCCTCGAAGTGACGCAGGAAGAACGGCAGAAGAGGTTCGAGGAGTTATGGGCATTAGGGGGCACCCAGATGCTCACAGCCTTCTCTGATACCGGGATCAACCTGGAGTCCAATACGTACATGGCCGATTTTGTACGCTCAAAGATCGGCGAGATGGTCCATAACCCTGATGCCGCCAGATTGTTGATGCCGCATGATCACCCCATTGGCACTAAACGCATCTGCATCGACACAGAATACTATGAGACGTACAACCGCGATAATGTCTCCCTGGTGGATGTCCGCAACTCTCCGATTGAGGAGATAACTCCAACAGGTCTACGCACCCAGGACGCTGAGTACGAGTTAGATGTGATAGTGTTCGCAACCGGCTTTGATGCCATGACGGGTGCTCTATTTAAAATAGACATCAGGGGCAAGAACGGCCACGCCCTCAAAGAGAAGTGGGCAGTCGGGCCGCGCAACTATCTGGGGATTATGACCGCCGGCTTCCCAAATCTTTTCATTATCACTGGCCCTGGCAGCCCCTCTGTACTCAGCAATATGACCGTCTCCATAGAACAGCATGTCGAATGGATCACCGACTGTATTAACTACATGCGAGAGCATAATTTCACGCGCATCGAACCAAACATTGAGGCCGAGGATGCCTGGGTAGCCCACGTCAACGAAGTGGCTAATATGACCCTCTTTCCACTGGCCAACTCCTGGTATATTGGCGCGAACATTCCTGGCAAGCCCCGCATCTTCATGCCCTACGTTGGAGGAGTAGGGAACTACCGCATCAAATGCCAGGAGGTGGCAGAAAAGGGTTACGAAGGTTTTGTTCTTAGCGTATAACAAGGAGGTTGAAATGACGACTAAACATCTTGTAGACCAGGAGCTCATGCCGATGCTTGATGTGTTTCCCGAACTGACGTTTACTCGGGAAACATTGCCGCAAACCCGTGACCTTCTCAATGAGATGAACGTCCAGATGTCTGCGAACGCGCCCGACTTCCCCGACGTTATCAGGGTTGAGCGCCATGTACCGGGTCCTCAAGGCGCACCCGATGTGCGCGTGCTGATGTATCGTCCCAAAACTGCCTCAACGGCTACGCCAGCCCTGCTCTGGATTCACGGCGGCGGTTATGTGATTGGGAATGCCGACCAGGCAGATCTGCAGGTTAAAAGTATCGTTTCGACGACCGGCTGTGCCGCCGTATCGGTGGACTATCGCCTCGCGCCAGAGACGCCACATCCAGGTCCAGTCGAGGATTGCTACGCCGCCTTGAAATGGCTGCACACAAATGCCAGCGAACTCGGCGTGGATGCGACTCGCATTGCAATCGGCGGCGACAGCGCGGGCGGCGGATTGACGGCGGGATTAGCACTACTTACCCGCGATCGTGGCGAAGTGCCGCTCGTCCTCCAGCTACTCATCTACCCCATGCTCGACGACCGCACCGTCACAGCTCCAGATCCACACCCTCACGTCGGAGAGTATATCTGGACCGCCGACTCCAACCGCTTTGGCTGGACCGCGCTCCTGGGGAAAGAGCCTGGAGGGCCGGACGTCTCGCCATACGCCGCCGCCGCCCGCGCCGAAAAGCTTGAGGGTCTAGCCCCAACCTTCATAGGCGTTGGCGCACTGGATCTATTCCTGGAGGAGGATATTGAGTATGCTCGTCGGCTAATGCGGGCCGGAGTGCCTACAGAGCTGCACGTGTATCCCGGCGCGTTCCACGCCTTCCCTATGGCGGCAGACGCCAGGGTCTCGCAGGCATTTGTGCGCGACTATCTGAACGCGCTTACGCGTGCCTTCACCAAAAGCTAATCAGCTATTGAACAACAACTGTCCGGGCGCTTTCCACGCAACTCAACCGCATTCTGAACCCCCGAGTTCAGAATGCGGTTGAGTTGAGCAAAGGTATACTAATTCAATTGATACTAACTTTTTTACCGACTCCTCCTTATGGAAATATATAGCTACAATCACTTCAAGAGATAGCTTTTAAAACCCTTGTGTGTAGATAGAGGTTTTCTTGTGCTTACTGCGCGATAAAAGCAAGCGAGCCGGATTTAAGATCCATGCAGAAAAAAGCTGAGAGTCATGAAAAGCTAGGCATTATAATACAGCATGCAATAGAGAGAACAAAGATTGACGGTGTATCCCATTATGGCTAAAAAGGTTGACGCATTCCTCTGCATCATTCTAGAATAGTATATGCTTCGGTATAGCCGTTCATGATAGTAACGCATTCTAAAAAGTAATGTGTATACGAATAACAGGAGTGCATTTATGCCTATTAGCTGCCCTCAATGCTTTCGAGAGAATCCCGATCAGTCTGAATTTTGTTCTTATTGTGGCCACAAGTTTGATGCTGCTTCTCAACCCAATAATACTGGAGTATTTGACAATTATCCTAATCTTTCCGCATCATCTCCAAGACTTTTTGTGCCTAAAAGCTCTTCATTTCAAACCGGGGCTCAGCAGCCGTTTCAACAAGCTGCACTTCAACAGCCACTTCAGCAATCTGTGCCGCAACCACCATTTCAGTCTGTACAACCAGGGGTACCAGGAGCTGGATCTTCGGCAATTTTGCCAGGGCAGGGAACGGGTTCAATACGTTCAGCCTTCGCAGGCCATGGCACACTTACTGATATACATCACTCCTGGCTACTGAACGGTGGACGAACCCAGGCTATGGACGTACGTTCCGCGATTCAAGATATGATACATCAACGTACATTGGAGGGATTAAATGTTACGCTGCAAAATCTTGTTGATCAGAGTATGGTAGCAGAACAACGAGACTACGTTATAATTAAACGTAAGGCAGCTACGATCTTCATTTATGTGGCATCTGCAGGCCATGACCTCTATATATCACGAGCTACAACAGTTAAGCCAGCTCTAAGTATGCTCCGGTTTATATTGCTCGTCTTGATCGGAGTGACCCTGGTGTTTGGGCCTGCTATTGTAGTAGGTGTAATCTTTGGGATAATCAGCAGTTTGACCTCAGCAGCAGCATCTTCTGGCTCAGCAGGAGGTGGTTCAACAGCGGCAATTGGTGGGATACTATTTGGAGGAGTCATATCTTTCCTTTTTCTTATCGTATATATTTATTGTTCGTCTCTCCTGGTTGCCGGGATCTTTATATCGATAAGATCCTGGATAATTGAAAAAGATTTTCTGGCCGTGCTGCGTCCAAGCGTGCTCACTGAGTTTCAACGCGATGATGTTGCGCTGCTGACGTCTGTTGCGGATGATATTATAAAAACGGCGGTAAAGCATTTAGGGTTGGATGCTGACAAAATCACTCCACCATCGGAAGGTTATCAACCGAAGCGTCGTATTCGTCTGATTTAAGTACAAGGTGTGACGATGGCAACCGATTTACCTTTTGTTCGCTTCACTGCTCCAGATCACTATAGGGAAACAAATGCTCTCTTCGGTTTCGCTCTATCTCCTTTAGAAGAGATGCTTGCTTCGAGTCAGCAAAATGAGCGAACTTCCATTCAAAAGAAGTTGGAGCGGCAGGTACAGTTGATTAATGCCCTTTGGAACAGCGGTATTATAGCATTTGATCTGCGTTTTATGCACAGCGGCTACAGATCTATTGATAAGATTGGTTTGTTGTGTCGAATACGTTATCCTGTGGGCGTAGATATCAACCAGTTCTACCAGCACTGTCTTGAACATGCTATGCACCTGCAAACGCTTTTCAAGGATATAGATTACGCGCTACATCCTCTTGTTGACGAAGCTTCATTTAGTCAGTATGTTGCGCCTTTTCCTATTGAAAGGGTGGCGGAAGTGCGTCGGTATGAAGAAATTTTTGCATTCGAGGATACATATAATAGTTATGAGACGTACGTTACTTATCCCTGGACCTGGACTATCCAAAACCATACTAACCTTTTTCAGCAGTTACAGGGACAGAGAAATGACTGTCTCGTAAGTGTCTACTTGGAGCCAACAAGGCTGAATGCCGCAGAAGAGGCTCTTCTATTGCATGCATCATCATCACAGGTGAAGAGTACACTACTCCAATGTGGCCCTCAGGGCAAAGTAATCTTCGGTATTTATAAGAGTCTTGTGGGTACACTACGTCGACCATATCTATTGCATATTCGTGTAGCAGGATCTCAACAGGCGGTAGAGCAGATTGGAAGAGCATATGTTACTATGCTTAGCGACGTACGTGGAACGAGGTCAAATGCAGTGCTGCAATATCCGCGCACTCAATACGAGATGCAATGTCTTTCTAACAGCTTAGTTAGTGTAGATTCTGTCCTCTGGGGATCTTTATCTCGTCAAAGTGCTAGCGGAACAGAGCGATTACGTTACCTTATGGATAGTAGGGATGCTAGTATGGCATTCCGTATTCCTATAGCCTCTCCTACTAAGAAGAATACTTCTAGAGAGAGCGATGTCGTGCCGCAAATCCGAGTGTTACTGGCCTACGCAAACCCGGCCGGTGAGTCTTACGGGAGTGCTGGCAGAGTAGAGAGAGCGATTCGTGAAGCTATTCAGTTGAGCCGTTATCGAGACAAAATAATAGTTACTCCACATCATGCAACAACAATTCATGATTTCCGACGTGCTTTATACAGTGATAAATTCCAGTTTATTCAGTTTACAGGATATGGTAGAGAGGATGGGCTTTTCTTTGAGGATGAGCTAGGGAGAAAAAAGCTTGTTCCGAGCAATGCGTTTGCAGAACTGCTGCTGGAATATAATAGAGATTTGAAGAAAGTATACAACTCTAGCCTGAACTGTATTATTCTAAATGCTAGCTCCTTATTAGAAGCACTGGGAAAGCGTATTTCTATTGGGTCCAGCATACGTTCAATTATCACAGATGGTATTGAGCAAAAAGATGCGGTTATAGAATTCTCAAGAGGGTTTTATGATATTCTTGGAAATGGTCAGTCGATTGATCGGGCTTATCGAGAGGGTCGCCAGACGGTAGATCTTGCTGCTCCTCGTGCATCATTTTTTTCAAAAATTTTCTAATAGAATATCGAAGCACCTTTGTATCTTCATGTGAAACAAAATGTCCAAGAAGATCAACAAGCATCCATATTTTTCTCTTCGGGAATGATGAAATTGGGACTCTCACTACCGAAGACATTTTTCATCAAGCGATAGTAAGTGTTGTTATATACGGCTTGCTCTGCTGACCTGTTGCATCCGTAACGATTAGGGTCACGCGGTACGACCCTGTAGCAGCATAGTAATAGGATGTTTGTGGGAAGGTCGTGTCAACAGCCTGCTTGCCGTCGCCGAAGTCCCAGTGGTAATTTGTTATTGATGTGCTAGGATCAGCGGTAGAGGCAGAGGCATCAAATGATATTCCGAAGAAGCCTATCTGGTATATGAAAGAGGCTTGTGGCAGAGGAGGAATAATATGAACGGTAGCCGCATCCTGACTAACATTTCCCATACCATCAGTCGCGGTGACAACGAGCCGATAGGAGCCATTATTTTTATAGATGTGATGAGTTGTTTGCGCGTGATCAGTACTCAGGCTCTGGTCACCAAAGTCCCAGGTATACATAAGGTTTCGTCCAGTGCCATTGGCTGTGAACTGATAGTCGCTGTGTAGAAGCAAGGAACCAGAAGCTGGCAGTGTAACATGTACACGAGGTTTTGGATATCCCAGTGATAAACCGCGTTGTGAAGCCCACTGCAGCCAGGCCATACTGGCCACAATACACGCAATTGTTAAAATAGTTAAGAGTATCAGAGGGAAATGATTTCCTTTATGTGTAGGTCTATAGTGTGAGCTTGCGGCTTGTGTATCTGGATACAGCATAGAGTTATGCATCATATTACTCCTCTTCGAAACTCTGGGCTAGATGCAGGAAAGTTACTGTCGAAATTTGTAGTAGGATCTAGCCCAGTGGAAAGGGCAGAGGCGCAAGCGCCAAGCAGAAGTATACCAGGGAGAGCAATTAACAAGACAGACAGAATATTTCTGATGCGCTGGTTATCCTCAAACAGTAGTGTCTGGTTAAGGATAATAAAGGTGGCACCAGCTATGGCAGAGGCGATCATCAGTAGGAGAACACACAGAAAAGCACTATAAAGCAACGTTTTTGCAGAACCACGTCGAGAATGACGAGGTACTCCGCTCAGTCGATCAAGGATAAAATATCCCGGCGTACAGAAGAGGGTTAGAGGTACCGCAAGAATAAAGAGAAATTTGCCTATATACTTTTTTAAAGGACTCATTTGATAGATACCACCTAGAGCACCAAATAGAGCACTACTCATTAATGCCCATAAAATTAGATCAAGCGTGCTTACGCCCGCAAACTGTATATAAGAAGGTCGCAACATAGCTGGAGCATTTGTTGCTATAGTCGTGGTACGCGCACAGATCGTATTGAGCAACAGAAGTAGCAATGTAAAAGGAAAAGCGATGAGAGCTCCCTGGATCGCTCCTGGTCCATAACCCTGCACTCTACTTGCTGTGACGCTCACTCTTCCACCAAGAAAGAGGCTGAATAGAGAAAGGATCGAAACGATATAAAACCATGGTGCTCCTTGAAGTGTCCCGTTAAACAACGAAAGAGTTGCGGCTTTGCTGCTTGTATAGAAGCAAGGAGCTGACATTGGATTACTGATCTGAATAGGCGCTCCTAATGAGAAGAAAAACAGATTTATAGCATGAAGGAATCCCTGAGTAGCGCTCCAGAAGGTTAGTACTTGCCAATCACCGGTCATGCAGAGAGCCTTCGTGAAAATAGGACTTGAGAACGCAGTATACGTGAAGGTACTAAAGAAGAAGAGAAGAGACAACGAAATACCCAGGCCAACTGCTCCTATTCCACCTGCAATCATCCCGCTCAACTGAGGGTAAGGACTGCTCCGGAGATATTGGAATATCATCTGATGCCAATCACCACGAACAAGCTTGAGTGATGCACCTAACATGCCAAATAGCCCTCCCCATAATAACCCAAGCAGGAGAACTGAGCCCGCATCTATCGTCATAGTTGTGGTACACATATTTGTGTGATTTTGCGTAAGAGCGCCATTCTGTATACAACCGTTAACTTGAGGAACTATGATCAGGAGAAGAAGGGAATAGGGTATAGCGATACTAGCACCTCGTAAGAGACTATTTCTGGCTCGATTTTGTAAATCGGTACTAGCAGCGATATAACCACCAAAAATAAGTAGAAATGCGGGGATAATGATAAGGCCATCCAAAGCAGCGTTAAACGAAAGGAGCAAACTGCTTGTCTCTTCATTATAATGGAAAATTACAGCGGGTCCATGCATACTCAGAAATAGTTGCAAGCTATCACGCCATGGAGAACCGAGTGAAGTAATATTTAGTGCAGAATCAACGAGTGATGCTCCCTCTCCATTCATGGCTGACTGTGCAGTGTGAGGAGCAAGCATGTGTGCAAGAGTCAGTAGACCTCCGGCAATTACGATACCCATGATTGCTGCTAAGAGTGCTCCGAGTGTAGAACCTAGTAGAGCATTACTGGCCAGGGTGGGTTGGAACATGCGAATAAGCAGTCGTTGTGTTGTTGTAGTCGGAATGGATAGAAGGCTATTAGATCGAGGTGTTCCCACTGATTGAAAGGGTATTGCCGGTGAGAATATCTGTTGAGGCTGTGGCAATTCAGCACTGTATGCAGAATATTGAGACAAATGTAAGGGTCTTGTA
Organism: uncultured Dictyobacter sp.; assembly: GCA_964247965.1. Lineage (GTDB taxonomy): Bacteria > Chloroflexota > Ktedonobacteria > Ktedonobacterales > Ktedonobacteraceae > Dictyobacter. The sequence goes on from CAXTXB010000021.1 coordinate 8,825, forward strand.
GGTGGCGGAGGCTGTAAGTTATTATTAAAATGATCTGTTGCACCTGCTGTATTTGTGTCAAAGGGTGAAGAAGCTTTATCTTTCACTCTCGCTCCACAGCGATTGCAAAAGACTGCATCGGATATAAGTTCGTTCTGGCAGAACTGACAATACATAGGCGTCCTCACTATCTCTTTAGCGGGTTTCTGGCTTAGTACAAGATGGTCACTACATTTAAAGCTGTGTATCAAAAAAGAGTATAGCAAAGCAGTTATGGTGAAGGCAAATACTAGTACATTTTGGTAAATTGTGTCTTACCAGATATTTATTTGATAAGATGTGACCTATATATCTATCTAACAGTTATAGCGTCTGTAAATACGTGAGAAGATGGAAAGAAGAGATGACTTTTAATAAGAGACAAAGAATAGAGGGATTAATCATTTTTGCCAATCCTGGCAATACTTCTCCTCTAAGCCTCGGGATGGAAGATAGAGCGATTCAGCAAGCAATTCAGCTCAGTTCTCAACGAGATAAAATATTGCTCACGAGCCATCATGCTGTAACAGTTCATGACCTGAGGCGAGTTTTACTAAACAGCGAATTCCAGATTGTACATATATCAGCGCATGGAGTTAAGAAAGGGATTGTACTGGAAGATGAACTGGGTGAGGCAAAAACTGCTTCATTTCCAGCATTGGCATCCCTGTTCCAGTCATACAGCCCTCCTATCCAATGCGTCATCTTAAATGCATGTCATTCGGCCACACAAGGACAGCTTATATCGCTTGGTGTTCCTTATACCATTGCAATGGAAGGTCCAATTAATGATAAAGCAGCCATAGAATTTTCTCGAGGCTTCTATGATGCGATAGGTGCGGGAAAAAGTTATAAGTCAGCGTATAAAGAGGGTTGTCGTGCAGTTACGCTAGCTGCACCCGATGCTTTGTTTGTCCCATCATTTTTCTCAAAAGACGAAACTTCATTTTGATCGAGCTTAAGACTTTCCCCCTCCTAGTCTAGTCTAACTTCAGTCCTAGCACTAGTAATAAGTGCATATTCACGTACTCATAGATCACGCTTGCTGAAGTTGAGGATGGCGATGGCTGGTAGGACGATGATGTAGAGGATGCCCCAGATGAGCATCGCCGGTGCGAGTGGTTGAGGGGACATAAAGGGGATGGCATTGCTAGCGCCGCGACTGGAGAGGCCCTGGACAATGAGAAAGGCGGAGCTGGGCGTGAGGTAGAAGGCGGTGGTGTGCCAGAAGGCATTGATGGGCAGGATGAGATCAATGCTGGTGGAGATATTCTGGAGCGCGTGGCTGGGAGTATCAAGCTGGACGGCCTGGACGATGCTCATGATGGGGGCGGCCAGGAAGAGGACGAGGGCGATAGCGCCATTGACGGCGGTGGGGAAGAGCGTGCTACCTAACGTTGTAAGCCCAAGCAGGGTGAGCATGCCCAGCAGGAGCGTACCCAGCGCGGGCCAGAGCTGGTCGGGCAGGTAGCTGGTTTGCCAGTAGATTACGCCTGTGAAGGCCAGAAAGAGCAGGGTCGTGTAGAGGCAGACGATAAGCGCATTGCCGAGCCACTTGCCCACAACAATCTCGCTACGCCGCAACGGCTTGGGGACGATCAAGACCAGGGTGCCAGCATCGATTTCATTAGAGATCATACCGATAGTGAAGAGGATCGTCAGGATGCTGCTCAGCATAAAGACGATCCACATTGCGGGCAGGGTGAGGGCCACGCTGAGCAGAAGGATATTGGTACTTGAATCTGGACTGGCAGAATCCAGCGCCTCAACGCTTTTTTGCAGCGCGAAGGCGAAAAGTCCCAGCAACAAGAGTCCCAGGATGAGCATAGCCAGGAAAAGCTTGCGGCGCACAGCTTCCTGCAATGTAAATCGGGTAATGAGCAGCATTCCCATGGCGCACCTCACGAAATTTCTGATGAATGGATTGATGTGTCGGAAGAATTGGAAGAGCCAGAAGAATCGATGGTGTGAAAGAAAATCTGCTCAAGCGATTCGCGACGTGGAATCAGGGCATAGAGGCGCGCGCCGCTGTCCTGGATGATAGCGGCGATATCTGCCGCCTGCTCCTCGTCCTCAAGCTGGAGCAGAAGAGTACGTGGATCATCGGTATCATGCCCCAGGATTAGAGCGCGCTCAGAGATACGCTGCCGCATCTGCTCCGTCACAGAATCCACGCGTACCTCCAGGGTAGTCGGAGTATCCAGCAATTCCCCTGGCGTACCAGTCTTCAGGATGCGCCCCTGATTGATAATCGCCACCCGGTCGCAGAGCGTCTCAACCTCGGCTAGTTGATGTGAATTCAGAAAAATGCTCACGCCGGCTGACTTTAACTGCAGTAGAATCTCACGCATATCACGCTGCCCAACCGGATCAAGTCCTGTGACCAGCTCATCCAGGATCAATAGATCAGGCTGATTAATCAACGCCTGGGCCAGGCCAATGCGCTGCAGCATCCCCTTCGAGAACGTTCCCAGCTTCTGCTGCTCACGTCCAGTCAGCCCGACCAGGGCCAGCACCTCCTGACAGCGCTTCCTAAGAAGCAGACCATGCAGTCCGTAGAGGCGACCATGAAACTCCAGAAACTCGCGTGCCTTGAGCCAACGGTGGAACGCCGGCAGCTCAGGCAGGTAACCTATACGGCCGCGGGTCGACACATGGCCCACCGGTTGTCCCAGGACGCGAATAGTGCCAGCCGTCGGAGAGATCAACCCCGTCAAAGCCTTCACCGTCGTACTCTTACCCGCCCCATTCGGACCCAGAAAGCCGAACGCCTCACCTCGATACATCGCAAAGCTCACATCATCTACAGCAACCAGACTACCATAGACCTTGCGGAAATTGGCAACCTCAACAGCAAGATCCGACGATGTATCTTGTGCGTATGTCATCTATCCTCTACCTCTAAAAACACGCATATTTCTTTTTATTTCTTTTGTTATTTCTTTTGCTTTTTTGCATGATTTGGGCTCCGCCCAAATCATGCAAAAAAAGCAAAAGAAATAAAAAGAAGTGTATCGCGCAGCGAAGCTGCATAAGATCATTGCTACGCGAGTGAGTTGACTGCATCAAGCAACTGAGCTTTATCGCTGGTACCTAGAGCCAGGATGTATACAGTACCCTGTGTCTCCCAGATTGCCGCACTCATATTATTCGATTTTAAGAGCAAGCCGGCTGTGCCACGAATGGTCGCCTGCTCGGCGCTGTCTTGTGGTGGAATGGGCACCGGAATCGTTCCCGTCTTCTCGTCGAGACCCTTCAAGAGCTCACGCGCGGACGTCGAGAGGTTTGGCAGAGAGAGCAGGAAGTCGCGTAATTGGGTGATCGACGCATTTCCATTGCTCTGAACTGAAGGACCTGCAACCTCATGAATGAAAAATGGCTTGCCCTGCTGACAGCCCGTTTTATTCTGGAGGCAGTAGCTCACATTCACACTCGGCGCAACCGTAATCGTATAGCTCGCACCATCAAGTGCGGCTGGAATGGCGACTGAGCCCTGTCCGTTCTTTGCCAGGTATGCCTTCGCCCTGGCTGTATTGAAAGTGTACGTCACCTGATCGCCACCCACCACCGCAATATTTTGCGTACCGCTCACGCCTGCAGGCAGGTGGTTCGGGAGCAGGATATGGTAGCCGATAATCTTCTCCGCCTCCGCCTGCGTCAGATTCTGGCGATTGCCGCTTGAGCTACGCTGCTGAGACTGTATGTCGCCAATATTCTGTAGTGTGGTAAACAACGTCTGTGCCGATTGTTGCGAATCTATGCTCACAGGCTGAAACTGTTGGACGCGGAAGAGGGCCAGGAACTTATCAGCCAGCACATTTGTCGCCGGAAGGCTAAGCAAGATAAGCAGTATGGCCGCGATAGCTACAAGCCAGCTATAGCGAGAATGTGCCAGTGTTTTAATGGATGGTTGCTTTAGCATTTGTACATGTCCAGGCATGACGTTTTCTCTCTTACCAACCCCTGTGGTAGTCGAAGGTCTTTTGGTAATAGTAGCCGGAGACCGATTTTGATCCATCCCAGTCGGCGCAATGGGCGACGCCGGCATCATCTCACGCAGCATATGCTGGACAGTTTCTATATCGTCAGGGTGAACCACAGTACGGTCCTCAATCTGGTAGCCCTCATTCATCTCCAGAATCATTCGTTCGAGCACCCGGTCACGACCGGCCTCATAGAGCACCGCGCTCATCGTCTCAGTGTCCCTGCACTCCATCGCGCGGGTATAGCGGTAGAGAGCCGTCATACGCTGCTGCAGACGGGTAGTCCATTGTTCACTCATTGCTCAATCCTCCTCGCGACTTCAGAGGGCGGCTGCTTCAATTGTTGTTCGCGCCACGCGGTGCGCAGACGGGCCAGGGCGCGGTGTAGGCGGACGCGTGCCGCGCCGGGCGTAATGCCAAGCTGCAGGGCCAAAGATTCGCGCTCAAACTCATAAACGTAGGCCAGGCGCAAAATATGGCGATCTTCCGCCGAAACAAGGGCCAGAATACTCGCGGCTTCCTCATCGGCCTCCACATCCTGTTCTGGTCCTGCAAACACAAGCGGCGCAACCAGCTCAAAATACTCGCCTTCGCTCAGCGATTCTCCATGAAACTGTGTGAGCTGACCAATTGAGAACTCATGCTTATAATGCTTTGCCCGCTCGACCTTCTTGCGCTTAATCACATTCATCGCAATACCAAGCAGCCAGGCCATGGGTTGGCGCACAGGATCGAAGCGCGTGCTGTGGTCAAGCGCCTCGATAACCGTTTCTTGCAAGACCTCCAGGGCCGTAGGCGGAACCGCCTCGCCCTGCGCAAGCCCCATACGCTGCACATATGACCGCAACGTCCCCAGCAGCGGTCCCGTGTTCTCTGTCAGAAAATCGAGCAGCACTCGTTTCGTCTGGGCGACGGTGGTGGTATAGGGTGGAGCAGCCGCATCGGGTAAATGATCCACTTTGCTAGACAAGTTTTCCACTCCGATCGACGCTACAATAACATTTCTACTCTTATATTCAAGGGGAGCATAGAAATTGTTACATGTCTTCGATTAAAGAATGACTCATGCCAATGTTTCAAAAGAAGGACCATCATGTTTTCCAGGCTCTTTTTTCTGGCGCCGGCAGAAAAAAAAGGCGGGGGAACATGGTGGGGGGTTGTGTGAA
>CAXTXB010000021.1:14001-24809 GCA_964247965.1 uncultured Dictyobacter sp.
ACATTGGCATGAGTCATTTCTATACCGTCTCCACGCGATCTACCTTCCCTTGCTCCTTTTGCTGCTCGATCCATTGGATCTGCTGGTCCGGTAATGTGCTGCCCTCTATTTCCAGCGTCACGACGCCATTTTTCTCATCCGCATCTACAAGTCTATCTTCATTCCGTTTAGGAAAACTGTCGGCAATCTCTGTTGCTGAGGTTGAGGGTGTCAAAAATATCTCAACTTTCATGGTACGTTTCTCCTACTGTTTAAAGTCGTATGTATAGATAGTACGAAACGATTAAACTCTAAAGTTTCAAAACCTTCTATAGTCAATTTATCCTATAGAGAGGGCCAGATGGTAAATGTATCAACAAGCATTAATTCTCTTATGATTTTACCACTTATGTGACTTTTGAGCTCTTTTATGCACAAGTACGTAACATTTATTGTTCTCTTCCCCTTTTATACATCCTCATAAAACTATTGTATAACAGGTACGAGTCGTGTATCATTGAGAAAGTGCCATTGTTCTTCTATCGTTAACGATAAAGACGTTATTACTCTTCTATCATCAATGATATATGATCGACGAAAGAAGGAAAGGACCCTATGACGCTTGAGACTGATATAGAGGCGGAGGCGGCATATTATTTTTCTCTCTTTGCGAAGCAGAACACCGGTGATGAGTGGATGTTACGTGAACGTTTGCAGAGTATTTACCGTGAGATAGACAAGACAGGGACGTACACACAGACTTGCGAGGAGCTGGTCCATGGCGCGAAGATTGCCTGGCGCAATAGTACGCGTTGTATTGGACGACTGACCTGGAAGTCACTGCAGGTACGCGATATGCGTCATCTCACCTATGCATCGGAACTATTTGAGGCGCTGGTTGAGCACATCCAGATTGCAACGAATAAAGGAAAGATCCGCTCGGTTCTCACGGTCTTTAGCGCACAAGAGCCAGGACAACCGGGTATTCGTATTTGGAATAGTCAGTTCTTTCGCTATGCATGCTATCGTCAGTCAGACGGCTCGCTACTTGGTGATCCTGTCAATCTGGAGCTCACGGAGCAATTAATGAAGCTTGGGTGGAGTGGAAAGCAGGAACGGACAGCATTTGATCTGCTTCCTATTGCTATCCAGATGCCGGGAAGGGCTCCCCAGCTCTTTGAGTTCCCTCACGAGGTCGTGCTGGAAGTGCCAATTTGGCATCCAGACTATTCGTGGTTCGCTGATCTTGGACTCAAGTGGCATGCTCTGCCTGTTATTTCCAATATGCGTCTGGAGATTGGTGGCCTTTCCTATACGGCTGCACCTTTTAATGGCTACTATATGGGTACAGAGATCGGTGCTCGCAACTTTGGGGATGAGACCCGCTATAATATGCTCCCCGTCATTGCGCAGCGGCTGGAGCTCGACACGCAATCAGCGCGCTCCCTCTGGAAAGATAGAGCTCTAGTGGAACTGAACATTGCGGTTCTTCATTCGTTTCAGGAATGTGGAGTCACGATCGTTGATCATCATACTGCGGCTCAGCAGTTTGATGCCTTTACCAGAAATGAAGAAAAAGAGGGCCGGCGAGCGTTCGCTGATTGGGGATGGATTGTTCCTCCTCTCTCCGCATCAACCACTCCTGTTTTTCACCGTTCCTACGAGGATCGCATACAAACACCGAACTTTTTCTATCAACCTGATCCATGGAAACTGATGCCGGGTGTAAATGCCGTGAATTCTCGTGAAGAAAGAGTGTTGTTATGCACGGGTTAATTTTCGTTACCTATGAGAACTTTCTCCGTCAGCAATTTGGGTCAGAGCTCCTGACCCAGGTGCGGGAGTATACGAGGAGCATCAATGGACCATCAAGCTTCTTGACCAATCAAGTCTACCCTGATGCGCTGCTTTTTGACCTGGTTGGATATACTTGCACACAAGTAGGTATACAGCCAGATAGTGCTCTGCGCGCTTACGGGCGGTACTATATCACTAACGAGCTGACTGGCCATTTGTGCGCGTATTTATTGCAGCGCGTTCATAGTGCACAGGAACTCCTCTTGACGATGAGCAAGGCTCATCGTCAGATGCATGCCGCCTCTGAGCAGGTCTCACCTCCATTCTTCAAGTACGAACTTGATTCTCAGAATGATGGATTGGTCCTTACCTACGTCAATCATCGTCGTCTCTGTGTGCTCCTCCAGGGAGCAATTGAAGGCGCAGCGGAACGTTATGACGAGCAAGTCACTATTCGGGAATTGTCTTGCATGAAGTGGGGGAATACCGAGTGCAGGTTTCATCTCGTGTTTCGGCCACCAACTTCTTCCCCCTTACATAATGAGCAGCAACGGTCCTCTCAGTATTATCAGGCGTTAGCAAATTTCGTCTTCGATGCTCTTCCCAAAGATAAGGAACATGGAGTCACCTTGCATCAATTACCCATGCTTATGAACTTTCGACATGGGGACAAAGTTGATCCACATACACGGCCACTGGCTCTCTATCAAGCGATACGCCTGCTAGAGCATGCTGGCCTCGTTTCAGCGACACCCGATACTGTAGTCGAAACGCGACGCTACTGGCGCGCACCTGATGCGACTATGCATTAGCGTGATCCGCGATAAGATGATATGTTCAGGCTTTTAGAAACATCTTCGCTATCAACAAAGCCGTCCGTTGTATCAGAATGAAGTCATTTTTTACGCAAAAAATGTTGTAAGTCGTTGTGCCACTATCTCTGGAGCTTCAACAGAGAGCCAGTGTCCGTTCTCTGGGAAATGTTCGACATGCGCGCTGCCAAACTGATCAGCGTATTCAGGTGTAATAAAGGGATCTTTGTCGCCCCAGAGTACAAGAGTGGGAACATGTGCTGTCAGGTCGCGGAGCCCATCTTCTCTTCCAACAAAATCCTTTGGGTTGATGCTGCGATACAATTTCAGCATCATATGCCGCGTCTCAGGCCTTGCCAGCGAGAGGGCGTAGGACTCGCGGACATACTCCGGACTTACCAGGGGAGCGTTTTGGCGCATCATCTTCTGATAAGAGGCAAGGGTGAGGGATGACATGCCCAACTCTCCGATCAAGGGCGTTCGCAATAGACGGGCTGCTCCATGCCAGCGGTAGCGTGAGCTAAAGTTGGAGCCACCAGTGATAGCGATGCGCTGTACCTTATCAGGATGAGTCACGGCCCAGGAAAGACCGTAGGTAGCCCCAAAATCTGCAACGACAAGATTGAGCGGAGTTGGGATAGCGGCCCCTTCTATCAACTCGTCGATGAAACGAGCCATGTTGTTCAGGGAACAGGTGAAATCCGTGGGTGCGGTAGAACGCCCAAAGCCTGGCAGGTCAGGAGCAAAACAGCGGTAGTCATCCTTCAAATGCTCTATCACCCTATTCCACATCTCAGCTGAATCGGGCGCACCGTGTAGGAAGAGAACGGCAGGGCCAGAGCCGCGTTCTGTCAGGTAGACATTGACTCCTTGAATGATGAGTGACATACTTTCTCATATCCTTCCTAATAAATACAGAATTCTTATACTATCTCTGCCATTCATGTTTAAGCAAGCCAAAGTAGTGTTCGTCCTCGAAATGGCCCTCGAAGTAATAGCGCTGGCGCAGGTTGCCCTCATAGGCAAAGCCAAGCTTAGTTAACAGGCTTTTGGAGCCATCATTCACGATATCGATAATCGCTTCGACGCGATGCAATCCCAATTCCGTGAAGCCATAGGTCAGGACGGCCGACACTGCTTCGGACGCAATGCCCTGACCCCACGAGGCGCGATTGAGCTCATAGCCTATCTCGGCACGATGAAAGCCATCGTCGAAGTGGTGTAAGCTGCAAGAACCAAGCAGCCTATCATCATCACGGAGCGTAATGCCCCAGCGTATAGCTTCACGCCGTGCGTAGCGCTCCTGCGTCTTCCTGATCGACTCGCGTGAGTCATTGAGAGACCGATGGGGAGCATGTCCATAGAACTTCATGACTTCCTCATCAGAAAAGATCGCAAAGAGCGCTTCGGCATCATTCGGTTGGATTTGCCGCAAGAGCAAGCGGGTTGTGGTAAGGGATGGGAAGGTTATAAATGCAGTTTCGATGGTCATAGAAATGGTCCTCCGTAAAAACAAGTTAACTTGTTCCCATCCTATCACATCACCTCAACCAGAAGGCATCTATCCGCCGATAGTATGTTGGGTCAGAGCATGCGCGATCCCTTGCACAAAGGTTGTAGCAAGAGTGCTCTCCTCGTCGATATGATCGGGATTAAACTCCGTGATGACAAGGCCAGCAAACTGAGGGCTAGAGGTGAAGACCGTCAGACACTCCATTGCCTCCTCAAATGTCAGGCCGACGTTGAACTGTGGCACGTCGGCGATAGGAAAGTCCACGAAGTCGATAACGTCTACGTCGAAGTGGATCACGAAACTACGTGCCTGTTTCTCTATATGAGCCAGCGCCTCAGCCGCTGTCTGCTTAGCCTTACCCTGAACGCGTTCCAACGGGTAGCGCTGCAAGGAGCGCTCTTCGAGCACAAGTTGTTCGGTACCTTTCACATCATCAGAATTGGGAGCATAGCCGAAGAGAGCAATAGCCTCATCTGATAAGAGCGGAAAACGTGGGCCAATGTGTGAAAGTTCTTCGGCCGTTCCTTGCTGACCAAGCATATGGGCCATACCCATAGAGTCGAGGATGCCAGTCGGATTGGTAGCAGGAGTACGCAGATCCACGCCGCCATCAAAATAGAGCAAAGCCGGGTCTACGCTAGCATGCAAGAAGCCGGAGATGACTCCTAATGTGATCGTGCAATCGCCACCAATCACCAGCGGAATCTCACCGCTGCACAGCGCCATCTCGACCTGACCCGCAACATTGCGCGCAACAGAGGTCACCGCCGCAAGGTTTTGAGGATGGCGCTGAACTCTATCTTTACGACTGCGAACGCGATCCAGGTCACCATGGTCAATTACAGAGCAGCCTACCGACCTGAGGTGCTCCACGATCCCAGCTTTCCGCAAGACCTCTGGAGCCTTCTCCTGCCCAGGCCAATGAGCACCTGCACTCGATGGAACGCCAATAAGGCCAAAGTGTTGAGACATATTACATCTTCTCCTCTTCCTGAAAATTTCGGACCTTGAAAACCACTATATTACGGACTAAAATTAGTTTAGTCGTAATAATATATACACTCCCCCCACCTTACGAGTCAAGTGGTTTTTGGGCGTAAATATATTAGCAAGGAAGATGTGAATTTCTTATAGTCTTTAGAAAGAGAGAGAGAATATGGAGAAAAGAAAAGTGGGTGATGAGCCTGAAGCGGGCAAGCGTTTTCCACGCCTATCAGGAGGGCAACTAAGCCTTGATTTTGTCAACACTGTAGAGCCGCGCGTTGGGGAAGCTCCTCACGATTTCCTCAAGAGCTACGCCGATCTTGTGAAATGGAGCCGGCATATCGGACTGATCACGGAAGAGGAGGCAGAGCAACTCTTGCTAGAAGCGGATTTGCAGCCTGAGGAAAGTAAGGCTATCTTCACACAAGCCCTTGCTTTACGGGAGGCCAGCTATCGGGTTCTTGTTGCATTGACGAAGCAGAAAACGCCAGCAAAACCTGATTTGCAGTTTTTGCAGGACATGTTTGTGCGGGCTATGGCGCGTGGACGATTGGTTGCAATAGATAATCGTGTTGAGTGGCAGTGGGAACTAGGCGAAAATGAGTTAGATCAAGTTCTCTGGTCACTAATCCGTTCTATAGTAGACTTGCTAACTTCTTCTGATGTAGAACGGGTGAAGGAGTGCCCTCATGTTGATGGGGGATGTGGCTGGCTGTTTGTAGATAGGAGCAAGAATAGGAGTCGGCGCTGGTGTAGCGATGAGGAGTGCGGAAGTTTGGTCCGGATGCGGCGGATGTACGCGCGCAAGCGGGCAAACAAATAAGAGTGCCATCACATATTTGATGTATTATCCACAAAACAATTTTAAACAACATTAGCACCCTTCAAATGTCCAGGATATCCTTTTCTTGGAACACTGCTTGTGCGTGCTATGTCGGGAAACGTGCAGTAGATATCTTCATTGTGGCTTACTTGAATGTAACGCATGACGTTTTTCTCCATGCATATTTATCTGCCTACATGCAAAGATAACCGCGAGGGATTGTCGCTACGCGGGGTCGTATTGTGATCCCCGTTGTATGTTTTAGTTAATGAGCCGAGTACACAGGAAATGTGTCATCATGCTTTCTTGTTAGTTTTTGTTGCCGGTGCCGATGAACTCAATGCGTTTTTGGAGTAGACGGCGGAAATCTGTGAGTAGTTCTTCACGGGTGCGTTTATCACCTGTGAGTTGTTGTAAGTGTTCGATCCAGCGGTGGCCGTTGGCGACGTGGCGGGTTTCGTCACAGATGTCGTACATGACGTAGGCTTCGCTGGCGGTGTCGTTGATGGAGTGGAAGAGCTTGCGGTTGCCGTGTTTGTAGTGGAAGGCGTCGGTCTCATCGACAAAGGTGAGCATGCCCAGGCGATCTACGATAGAGAGCTGGTCTCGGAACTCGTAGGTGCCGGTTCCCAGTGCGAAGTTGGTAGGAGTGCAGCCCATCTCAATGAGGTGCCGTCGACCCATTTCCGAATGCCGATACTCGTCCCAGCAGTGGCGGGCGATGTCGTAGAGAAAGGCCCACTCAGCATGCGGCGGGGCGTCGAAGATGATGCTGGCAACGTTATCGCCTGCGCCAATCTCGTTCATAAAAGTACGGAAGACGAACTCGCGCCATCGCTCGACGTTTTCTTCTAGAGGAGGAGTGTCACGGTCACGCTTCATTATAAAACCATCAATGCGGCTCTCGTGTGGACGCTTAAAGGGTGGCCGTTCAGGGATCAGCACGTCTGAAGTGCCATCAGACGCTTCGCTGCCATCGATACCTCCTGCCTGTGCCAGCTTTGCCGTCACAGCCGCACTCCACTGGTCGTAGGCCGAGACACTATGGATGGAAGATTGTTGTTCAGAAAGCCAGCCCTCAGCCCAACTGTGTTGTTCTTGCAGGGCAGTGATATTTAACATCAAAGCGTCTACCGTGCCATCGTCGAGGATGCGGTCGGTTGATTGCAGATGCTGGCGATAGGCGTCGAGCAGGGCGGGCTTAATGACTGTATACAAGCCAGTGATGAACTCTCCTATGTCGTTGGCACGCGCAGCGTAATCTACGACTTCTTGTAAGCCTGTCTGATTGTCTACGCCCAGCGCACCGGAGCGGAGCTCTTTGAGCCGCCTGCGAAGCCGATCGGTGCCTTGCGCGTCCTGCCACATATGCCGTCCCAGAGTTACTTTCGTATCCCAATCATGAGATTTCATGGCCCAGCCAGCTATGAAATGCATGCTAGCGCGCTCAAGGATTTCATAGCGCTGTAAGAGCCGCGTGTTTTCACCGATTCCGAGCATTTTTTACTCCTTTGTATCTTCAAACTCTAATGGGCAATCATGCCTTCTTCTGTCTCAAGTTCCGCGCTGAGCAATCCAGCTTCAGCGAGTGCTTCACGTACAGAGGCGACCTCTTTGTCGTTCAGGCGTATCTGTGGCCTACCCGTAACATTTGTCGCGATCACACCGCGTAACATGAGCGCGGTTTTGAAGCCTCCCATCGCTGAGGAGCCGATGCCCATGCGATCTAGTCCAACAGATGCGATTGAGAAGAGGCGGAAGAGGCGTTCTTGCTCTGTGCGAGCAGTCTGCCAATTCCCTGAGCGCGCGGCCTCATAGAGTTTTACATAGCCAGCAGGATCGACATTGCCCAGGCCGGGCACAACGCCGCTGGCACCCATCAGAAGCGCAGTATCGACGAGCAGTTCTGAGCCTGTAAAGATCGAGAAGTCAGGTCGGTCCCCCATCTCCATTACGATCGATCGAAAGTTTGCCTCATCTCCACTGCTGTCTTTAAGCGCACTGATAATTCCCTCACGCGCCATCTGCGTAGTCGTGCGAGCCTCAATTTTGCTGTGGACCGCCGCCGGAATATCATAGGCGATCAGAGGCAGGTCGATAGACAAGTGAAGAATGCGGAAGTGATCCAGAATTTCAGCCTGCTTGATGCGCGTATAGAACGGAGCCGTGGCAACCAACGCATCGACGCCCGCGTGCTGTGCCGTCCTGGCGTGCTCTAACACACGATCGGTCGTCATATCGATAATGCCTGCAACCAGGGGGACGCGGCCCGCGACCGTCTTTACAGCCACATCGAGCACCGTCGCACGTTGTTCATCTGTAAGAAAGGCGGCTTCACCCGTCGATCCAAGAACAAAGAGACCATGTACTCCAGCCTCTAGAAGAAACTCGATCAGCCTCTGTAAGGATGCGGTATCTACATCGAACGAATCGGTCATTGGAGTACACACCGGAGGGACAACACCGCCAAAGTGCTCAGGTAAATGTGTCATCGTTCTATTCCTCATGTGATATAGACAGGAAAATCCGACTGGATAGAGGCCGGAGCAAGCGCCCCGGCCCGAAAATCAGCAAATTACCGTCCTATATTATATTCCACTGCCCCCTACCTGTGGAGCAATGTCCGCCTGCTCGTATCTGCGCGACACGCGCCCTGGAATGTTCAGAGCAATGATCGCAACAACGATAAAGGTAAAGACAAACGTCACCCCAATCATCGCCCCTGCCAGGCCATAGCGAGCAGAGAGCACCGCAGCAAGCACCGGCGCGATGAAGCCGCCAAACGCGCCAATGTTATAGGTCGTGCCCAATCCCGCCCCGCGAATGCTGGTTGGAAAGTACTCGGCCATATATTTGGGCCAGAGACCCGTGACGCCAAGCGCAGTGAACTCAAGGAAGAACAGGAGCACTCCAAGGAGTATAATGCTCGACTTGCCGATCAGGAAGACAGGCACGACTATCACGAGTGAGATAATAAGCTCATAGATAAAGGTCCGTCTCGTGCCAAGCCAGTCACCTAGAAAACCGGCCGCAATGTATCCTGCGATCGCACCCAGATTCGCAATAGCCATAACCTGCCCCACGCCAACAGGATTATAGCCAATCGACTTCAGATAGGTCGGCATCAATTGCAGAATGGGACCACCCATCAAAAACGCGCAGAAGATCAGCACGATCAGCGTCAATGAGACCGGCAACCATTGGGGCGAGAGCAGTCTCGCGAGCGACATATTCTTCTTGGTCTCGCCCTTTTCCTGAACTTCCTTCCACTCAGTGCTCTCTGGTGCTCCATAGCGAATAAAAAGTGTAACGAAGACTGGAAGAATACCGACCAGGAATATCGCCCGCCAGCCAAAGTTCAGCACAATTGGCGCATAGACAGCCGCCGCAATCAGGCCACCGAGACCATATCCCGAGACAAGAAATCCGCTCGCCTTGTTACGGATACTCTGCGGCCATGTCTCCATCACATAAGTTGAACTAGAACTATACTCGCCCGCCAGACCCAGCCCTACCAGCATCCGGAAGATAAAAAGCGGCCAGTAGCCCCAGGCAAAGGCGCACAGAAACGTACCCAGTGAGTAGAGCCAGATAGACGACATCATCGCCGCCTTGCGACCAAAACGGTCAGCAATCGCACCAACAACGGGTCCGCCAAACCAGCGCGTCGCGTAAGTAGCACCCGCCAGCGTCGCCACAACCGCAAGTGAGAGGTGAAACTCTTTCGCAATGTCAGACAAAACATATGTAATCAGGACCACATCGAACCCATCCAACGCCCATCCCAGCCAGGCTCCGAAAAATCCTCGAATCTGCCCGGGAGTAAGCTCTTTGTACCAGGGCTGCACTGCCACAGTCGCCATGGTTCGTTCTCCTTTCGCATCATAGAGCAGTGAACCGAAAATAAGTAGGCAAACATGCTCTTACAAGCACAAGCCTTCTCGGTCAACAAGCCGTAGAGTATAATACAGCTAGAGAGAGTATAGTGTGATGTAAGACATCATACAACTAGTGTAAATGATAATGGACGAGGAGTCAAGAGGTGAAGGGACAAGCAGCATTTCTTCCTGCCCGTGGAGAAGCTTTGCAACAAACAATTCAAGACCGCATAAAACAATACATCATCGATCAGAAACTAGAGCGTGGTGCGCCACTGCCAACAGAAATGGAGCTGGCGCGTGAGCTGAACGTCAGCCGCACCGCCATCCGCGAGTCTATCAAAGTTCTGCAGGCAGTAGGCATCGTCGAAACGCGCCATGGTCAGGGTACATTCGTAGGCCCCTTCTCCTTGAACGCACTTGTTGACGGACTCGCATTTCGCATCTTGTTTGATCGCAGCCAGGACCTGCGCACTGTACGTGAACTATTAGAAGTACGCCAGATCATCGAGAGCAGCCTTATTAGTAAACTGCCTGGAAGGATAACAAAAGATCATCTTGACCAGTTACGCATCCTGATAAGCAAAATGGAGAAACGGGCTGAAAATGGGCAACTTTCTCCAGAAGAGGACCGCGCCTTTCATGACATACTTTATCAATCTCTAGGCAATAATCTAGTTGCGCAGTTATTGCAGGCATTCTGGGACGTTTTCAATAGTGTACGAGCGTCGCTGCCAGGAATACCACCGAGCCCTACTGTCACAGCCGCAGTCCATCGACACATTCTGGACGCGGTCGAAAGCGGAGATGCACGGGCGGCAACAGAAGCCATGGTCGCGCACTTCGCAGGCATCCAGGCGTGGATCACAGAGCCGGCCAGCCAACCCGAAGAATGAGCCAGGTTGAGTTGAGCGTCAATCTGGCATGAAAACGGTTCTGGCCGCCTAAGAAGCCAGCGTAGCGACAAACCCGCGCGGGATTGTCGCTAAGCGGATATCGTGACCCGCTAGAAGAGCTGTGTG
>CAXTXB010000021.1:24819-25879 GCA_964247965.1 uncultured Dictyobacter sp.
GGTGCGCCCCCTATACCCCCCCGGTCCCCACACCCCGGGGGGGGTTGGGCCGCCCCCGCGGATCTCGTCACCCGCTAGAAGAGCTGTGTCAGTGCACTATCCATCGTTCCGTCTTAAGTGATCTATATATCTTGGATGTAGGAAGTAGCAGAATAAAATCTCGTGCCGAAGCGGAGAAAATGCATGCTAGAAAGACGTATCGAAGAGGCTGCGCTAAACAGTTGGCCCGCACTGCAGCAGATGTACTATGATGGCTGGCTGCTGCGTTTTGCCAGAGGATATACCAAACGTGCTAATTCCATCACCCCTCTCTACTCATCCTTGCTCCCTCTAGAGGAGAAGATTGAAACATGTGAATACTTCTATAAAGAAAAGAAGCTACCGACAATCTTTCGCCTACCATCATTTTTAGAGATCGTGCCGGAGCTTGACGAGTTGCTAGGGCGGCGCGGGTATCGGTATGTGGAACGCACGCTCGTACTGGCCACAGAACTTACGCCAGGGGTGCACGACTATGATCCTGCGCTCTCTATAGTCTCACTCACAACCTGGTTATCCATCTTCTCACAACTGAGCCAGAGCCCCATCGAGAAGCATCAGCCGCACCAGGAGATTCTCGAACGAATAGTCTCCAGGACTTTGTTTGTCGTGTTGCGTATAAACAAGATGCCCGTCGCCTGTGGCCTGGGAGTACTGGAAAACGACATCTTTGGCATGTTTGAGATATTTACCGCTCCCGAACAGAGGAAAAAAGGCTATGGAACACAGCTAGTGAGGGTCATGCTGGACTGGGCTCGGCGGCAGGGCGCAACCCAGGCGTATCTGCAGGTCGTTGGCACGAATCAGGACGCGTTAGCAGTGTATGAGCGCCTTGGCTTTCGGGAATTATATTCCTACTGGTATCGTGTCCATGTGCAACAGTACTAGAGAGTGCTGGACTCCCATCGTCTCCGCCTTCTTGCGCTTTGCAAGTTCGCAGCTTCGCTGCTCTTTGTAGTTTTAAAGGATCTTTTTACATTTTCTACACCTCTACATTCTTTGCGCTGAGCGCAAAGAATGT
>CAXTXB010000022.1:0-7375 GCA_964247965.1 uncultured Dictyobacter sp.
GCACGTAAAAATACAATATTCATCATCTTTCAAAAGTTTGGGATAACTCCTTACTGTTCTAAGAGTTGATGGCTTGCGTATTAATCGTAATCTTCTGCGGATCATCAGGAAAGGTGTTTTCGTCGCCGTCCTGGAGCTTAATTGTAGCATTCTTTATGCCTTTCAAGCTCTTCAGCATATCCTGCACAGCAAGCTTCTTTTTGCCAACCATTGTTTTCGCCAGGTCCTGTTTTTTGGTGGCATTCAATTGGAAGACCCACATACCACTGGTCTGGATGGGCACGTTGACCGTTCCATTCGCGTCCACAACGGGATTGCTTTGAAGCGTTGCGTTGATATTGCCGTTTAGCACATAGTCGTCGCCAGGATTTTTGGCTGCCTGCTCTTTGAGTTGCTGCTTTGCAGCCTCCATTGCTCCTTTCTGATCATAGGCCTCGCCGGAGCAGGTGAACGTGGTCGTAACAGTCACGTTGGCAACTTTATCATTGACTGCATGGTTGGAGGACGTTTGCGACTTGCACGAAGGCGTAATAATCCACTTCTCGCTTGTGCTCAACTGGTCTTGCAGAAATGCCTGGGGATCTGGTCCCTGAGTTTGCAAAGCTCTGGATACTCTATCTATATCACCCTGCTGCACAAACGTATAATTTTGCGCGTCGGTCCCGCCTATAAATGGCGCGTCATTGAGTGCAGCGTAACAGACTGGACTCGCTGGAACACACGCTGCACTGGCGAGAAGAAACTTTTGTGCAGCAATATTCCCAGCCGCGCCACCAGTAGCGTAGTGTGCGCGTACCCTTTGCATGGGACGCTGCCTGGGATCGACATAGTTCGGCGGCGCAGCAGGGACACTAACAGGCTCATCAAGGATAACCTGTACGTTTGAGTTCTTGCCCTGGCTTGTAAGCATCGTGCCAGCTGGTATATTAATGGCTCCTGTAAAGCTAGTGTTTGTGAAGAGAAGTGTACCTGAGGCCGGAGTGGCCGGAGTAGAGACTTTCCCAGTCGCGTTAGCCGTGCGCTGCTGAGGTGGAGTGGTATTGTAGATCCAGCGCGCCAGTACCTGGTGCTGATTTGCATCCGGCAGTCCTGTCACGGCTGCGATGGTAAACGTCTTTTGCAGCGTCTGGCTGTCGGGCGTGATGCCTATGATGGCTGATCTCGCCGGCGGCAACGGCGTTGGTGCCTGATGAAGCTGGTGAACGAAGAGGCCATGGCCAGATGCATAGAGCGAGAACGTACCTTCACCAATCAGGAGAAGAGCGAGGATGGCAGCCAGCACGATCTGCCAGCGGGGCCAGCGCTTCTTCAGACTAAATTGAAACCCGGGCGATGTTTTTACAATGGTAGCATGGAAGTTAGCAGGCTGATTCAGTATGCTTTTTTCAGCTGCTGGCGGAAGTGATGTTTCTAGAGCTTTGGTCTGTAGAGAAGAGGCATTCTGTGGTTGTTGAACTGCTATCACTGTGACCAGCGCATCTATCTTCTTGCTCTCAGTTGGTGAAATAGAATCTTGCCGTTCGGTTGCCATTGGCGCAGTCTCAATGGGCACGGCGGCTGGTTGAAGTGTCTTTGCTCTATCGTACGAGGGAGAATACTCATTGTTGATAAGCGGAACAGTCTCATGATCTTCCTGGAGCCGGGGAGCGCCCTGTGGTAAGGGAAACTCCAGCTGCGCGTGATCATCCAGGGCAAGGGATCTATAATTCTCCTGGACCAGATCTTCCTTTAAAGAAGGCACGCTATGGGCCGAAAGAGGTAATGACGCCTGCTCATCCTCTAGTGGGGTGGTAGTATAATAGGCCACCAGGGTCGCATCATTATTTAAATCCACCCCTTTATCTTCATCGTCGACTACCCTACTGCCATTGACAATGTTGACTGCCCTACTGCCATCGGCAATGTCGACTGCTTTATCGACTGCAGGAGTAAGATCCTGTACCGGCTGAACAAGCTGCCAACGATCTTTCGCTGCTTGCATGATGGCTGAGGTGGTCAGAACCGTTTGCATACTCTGTTCCAGGGCGCGCGCGAAGGCTTCAGCGCTAGCAAAGCGTGCCTCTGGCTCTTTTGACAGCGCCTTAGATAAGACAGCCGAAGCTGCCGGTGGCAGATCGGTGCGGATACCGTGTGGAGGAGGAGGGCTCTCCTGAATAATACGCTGCAGTAGGGCGAGCAGGGTTGAAACATCGAAGGGTAAACAACCGGTCAACAATTGATAGGTAAGCACGCCCAGTCCATAGATATCGGTCGCGGGACTGATCGGTTTATTCGATATCTGCTCAGGAGCCATATATGCGGGCGTGCCGAGCATTTGATTGGCGCTCGTCAATGTAGTGGTTGACAGATTAAAGAGCTTCGCGATACTGAAATCGGCCAGAGAAGTTTGATCATCTTCATCAAGCAGAACGTTCGCTGGTTTGATGTCGCGATGAATAATATTCTGATTGTGTGCGTAGTTCAGCGCTTTAGCGAGCTGCCAGACGTACTTCATGACCTTGTCAAAGGGAAGTGGTCCGGCCTGTATCTGCTCAACTAGCGTTCCTCCGCCCTTGTAAGGCATGATCATATAGGGGAAGCCGGAAATTTCATCAGTGCCAAAATCCGTCACGGGTAGAATATAAGGATGGTTCAGCTTTGAAAGTATCTCTGCTTCGCGCTGGAAGCGTTTATGAAACTCCTTGAGGCTCTCCTCGCTTATCAATATTGGAGGAATCAGGATCTTTACCGCCATCTCACTGCCATCGTCGTCACTGCCCAGAAAGACAGCACCCGTTCCACCGATGCCAATAAGCTTGCTCAGGTGATAACTTCCAATGCTTTTACCAAGCAATTCGCGCGACAAGGATAACATAAGCGCCACACTCCCTCAAACGGTAGAAGCGTATATTTTCCGCATACTCAAATTTCAGTACGATAAGCGTTCAAGGATATCAATACTTGAAAATGTAGGGATATTGTAACACAAAATAGCTTTACTCCAGTACTGGAGGCGCAATAAGAAGGACTAAAGGGTCAGTTTATACGATTTTTGTACTCTGCGTCGTTTTGTTCCAGCTGGAAGTGGCGGTAAGCCTTGCACAATCTGTAGAACCGCTGGCAAGCAATTATATTGATTCAAGGTTGTTGCCACGCTAGCCTGAACCGACCTTCTAACGATCTCGAACGAGGCTCCGGGTGTCAATGATAGATAGATATCGATGTGGCCGCAGTGGGGTTGGACAACCTGGTAGTCTGCTATAGAGGGACTGGCCAGGAGTATCATGCGGCGGAGAGTATCTGGGAAGAAGGGGCGTGGCTGTCCCGTATGTGATGTGAAGTAGCATACATCGTCGCTGCGCCCTTCGATTGCACGAATAGCGCGGAACGGCGAGCCGCATGAGCAGGGCGTAGGATCGAGCTGCAGGACATCGTTGAGGCGATAGCGAATGATGGGCTGTGTCCTGCGCCAGAGATCGGTCACGATGGGCATAACACGATCTTCAGAATCGCCCGACGCTGGCTCAAACTGGAGCGCGACCACGTCTTCCTGAATATGCAGCGTTCCCCGAACGCAGCTAGCGGCCAGAAAACCCTCGGTACACTGATAGATCTGATGTACAGGAACGTTGAAAGTGGCCTGAAGCCGCACCTGGTCCTGTGCCTCCAGCACCTCCGCCACCGAGATCAGGCGCTCCGGGTGTATCCGCAGGCGACCGGCTTCGTATTCGTCGGCCAGGAAGCCGAGTAGAGAAGGAGGGCCAATCAAGATATGAGGCTGCAGCTTATTAAGCCTGTCCACAGCCTCCGCGAGCGGCAACATCAGATCAAAGTAGCGAAACTGGATAAGTCCCTTGCCCACCTGTTCATAGAGATTATTATTGGAGCGCAGGAAGAAAGCCACGCGCAGGCGGCGAGGCCGCAAATCGTGCAGTGTACGCGCCAGGATAGTGCCCGCCCACGCCGCCTGCTCCCAGGAACTAGCCACAAACAGGCCGCGATGCCCTGAAGTCCCCGAAGACAGGCCAACCGTCAAGCCAGCTATAAGCGGGCTGAAATCGCGGCTCCGCTCCCCCTGCAGCGCGACCTGCATCGCCGACTCTTTCGAAATGTTGCGGGTCGTAAAGGTTGAGAAATTATCCATCATCGTCTGCTTCTCCACCGTTGGCAGAGTACGCCAATTCTCAAGATCATAGCCCGACCAGTGGCTACGGTAGAACGATGAGTGCATCGCCGTGTAGGACACAATCTGCCGGGCACGCTGATCCTGATAACGTGCCAGGTCGCGCAGATGATCCCCCCGCCAGCGTGCGCGGGCAAAGTGGGTAGCGATAGAGGCTGTATTTGCCAGAGAGCTGGCCCAGGACTTAGAGGTCATCGTGCTCACCATCCACCTCCTGTGCAAACGCCTCCGGGCAGTGGCTGGGTATCACTACCACATCGTTAGATGTCTGAATAAAATCGTGCAGACGATTGATCGTCGTGCGAACCGCGTGTGCATCATCGACCACAAGCTGAGTGACCCGTGAGGGAGGACGCTGCTCGTAGATCGAGCGACGCAGCCAGCAGCCATCCGCCGCGAAGAGAACGCGGCCCCGTGCAGTCTGGGCGAGCAGGCCGATCTGACCATGGGCGTGGCCGGGCAGCGCGACGAGCAGCAACGAACCATCATCGAAGAGATCGTGGGTAGCGCCAAGGGCTGGCAGGGATGGACCAGTGAAGTCCGAGAACAGTTGCGCCCGTCTCGAAAAGTCAGCAGGAAGGAGTTCAGGGATAAAAGCACGGCGTAGGGCGCGCAATCCACGCCGGGAAGCCACATCCAGGTAAGCTGACTCAGAGGCAATCAACGTCGCCTCCGGAAAGTCGCGCAGGCCAGCAATGTGATCGGCGTGAAAATGAGAGATGATAACATAGCCAATATCGCCCGCCGAGAGATGCCAGCGTGGCAACTGCGCCGCCACAGCCAGCCGGGCATCCAGGCAGAGCGGAGTCGCGCGGCGATAGAGCGAGAACGGCAAGTGGCTCGTCGCATCAAGCATGCGCGGCGCATACCCTGTATCCCATAGCAACCAGCCGTGTCGCGGATGACGCAGCAAGGCCACGATCGAATGGCACTTCACCTGCAGATGCCGCCCGCCCTGAATAAGATGATCCTCCCAGGCCAGGCAGTAGCCCGTATCGAGTAGAGAGCACTCAACAATTGGAGAAGGCGTGTTCAAGACCCCACCTGCAAACTTTCCAGCGTCCGCTCAATCCCCTCCGCCAGTGAAATGCGAGGGATGTAGCCCAGATCACGCCGTGCCGCGCTAACATCGTACGTCTGCGTGCGACCCAGGATCGCCGCCGAATAGCGCGTCAGCAATGGTTCCTGGCCGGTAAGAGACGCGCGTGCCTCCATGATCGCCCCCGCCGCCAGCGCCGCCGCCAGAGACACCCGGCGCAGATTCGTCGGCAGACCAAGTCGCAGCAATACTTGCCGAATCGTAGCCCACAGATTCGCATGCTCGCCATTCGTAATCGTGTACGTCTTGCCTATAGCCATACCCGCATCCAGAGCCAGCACTAGCGCATGCACAACATTCTCCACATACGTAAGATCCACCAGATTATCGCCCGCCCCCACCTGCGGCAAGCGTTCGCGCCGGGCGGCAGCAATTAATTGTGGCAGCAAACTCCGGTCACCCGGCCCAAAGACCGCCTTGGGTCGAACGATAACCGTCTCTACGTTAGCAGAAACGGAGCGCACCCGGTCTTCGCCCAGCTTTTTTGTCAGAGAATAGGTCGAGGCAAAGCGGCGGGGATACGCTACCGCCTCCGTCGCCTCATACTGATCCTTGCCGTCAAAGACAACGCTTGGCGACGACACATAGATCAAGCGCTTCACCTCATGTTCAAGACAACCCGCCACCACCGCCTCCGTTCCACCAACATTCACTGCGAAAAAATCTTCGCGCCTCCCCCAGGCCGCCGAGAGCGCCCCGACGTGGTAGACCGTATCACATCGCCTGCATGCTTTGCGTACAGCAGACGCATCGCGCAGGTCCGCAGCTACAGGTTGCACACCCGCTGTGAGCAGAGACTTCACCTCGCTAAAGTCCCGGCCCAGGATAGAAATCTTGTGTCCGTGTGCCTGGAGCGTCCTGGCAAGATGCTGTCCCAGGAAGCCAGTGCCACCAGTGATCAGAATACGCATAGAAATAGGCTTCTCTATCTATTATATTGCGAGCGCCAAATCAGAATGTGAGTGCCAGAGCTCCCAACGTCAGGCCGGCGCCCGAGCCCAGGAGGACCACACGGTCGCCACGCCGGATAGAACCAGCGTGGATCGCCTCAGCCAGCGTCAGCGGAATCGAGGCCGACACGCAGTTGCCACGCAGCGCCAGCGCATTGATCACCTGCTTCTCGTGAAAGCCGAGTCGGCGGGTCAGCACCTCGATCGCGTGACGGCTGGCCTGGTGGGGAACGACGGCATCAACCTCTTCGCGCTTCCAGCCAAGCGTAGAGAAGAAACGATCCACAAATGGCTCAATCAGCGTCAGACCTTGCTTAAAGACTGCCGGGCCATCCATATGGAACAGATTCATCTCCGGCGTCGTCGCTGGATCATTAGGATGGTGCAGCGACCCTCCGCCAAGGATCTGGGTTAGAGCGGCACCACTGCTGTGCGTCTCAAACAACGCGTGCCAGATTACACTATCCTCGTCCGCCTCGCTACGAGTGACAATAGCCACCGCCGCCGCATCTCCAAAGAGCGCCGCACTCTCGCGCTCCATTGGATTAATAGAGATCGAAGCAGGCTCGCTACTGCACAGAAGCACCACATGGTAGACGCCTGCCGCAACCAGATGGGCCGCCGTCTGCAGCGCAAACAAGAAGCTCAGGCAGGTCGCATTGAGATCGAAGCAAGCGCTGGCACCATCAGGTGCAGAGATTGCACGCTGTAAAAAGGCAGCCGTACAGGGTATGACCTGTTGAGGCGCGGACGACGCACAGATGATAGCATCAAGATCACCCGGGCACAGCCCGGCATCCTCCAGCGCCATGGAGGCCGCCGCCGCCGCCATACTAAGCATCGTCTCAGTCGTCACATAGCGGCGCTCGCGTACCCCTGTTGTTCGCTCAATCCATGACGCTGGGATACCAAGCTGCTCTTCAAGCTGCGCATTTGTAACCCGCCGCGCAGGCAAGTACCAACCCAGACCCGCAATCTTTACGTGAAGCATATACACCTCGGTCTATTAAACTGTAGCGTTAAGCTTCATTATACATAGTTTACTACGCAAAATCTATTGATTTGAGAATCGGAGATGTATACATTGCGTACTGACAATCCCTGACAGCATTCGCATAGTTATCGAGTTATGCCAACTTTTTCAAAATGAGTAAGATCATATTC
>CAXTXB010000022.1:7385-13883 GCA_964247965.1 uncultured Dictyobacter sp.
GGCAAAAAATAAAACATGTAGAATATGATCTTACTCATTTTGAAAAAGTTGGCATAACTCGATACAGCGTTCTCTATAACTGTCTTTTGCATTACGAAGAGTAGTTTCAATACAAATGCATGACGTTACACAAGGGGCGGCGGTATATCGAAAAAGCTTGACGTATTATTTCCTGTGTGTTACCCTCTCTTTATTCACTAGTGATCAAGACAGATCGCTTGGATGAGAGGATACATGACTGAATTTGCTGTTGTCCACACGGATTTTTCTGAAAGTTTGAGTGCAGGGAGAGCGCTTGGCTTGCAGATCACAGAAGCTATGCGGCAGTCGCCGGATGTTGTTCTGCTCTTCGCCTCGCCTCTGTATGATCATGCGCTCCTTTTACAAGCGCTCAAGGATAGCTGTCAAGCTCCTACCATTCTTGGCTGCTCCTCTATGGGCGAGTTTGCGCCCGGCCTGCGCGGCAGTGGCATGGCCTGTGCTCTAGCCCTGCGTTCCTCTGAAATGCTCTTCACGCTTAGTATAGGGCGCAGACTCCACACTCAGCCCCATATTGCTGCAGAGCAGGTCGCAGCTTCATTGCATTCCCAGCCTTCTGCCCACTACCCCTACCGTACGTTGCTGCTCTTTTTTGATGGGCTCTCCACCCAAAGTGGCGATTTCCTGTATTGGTTAACACAACGGACACAAGGATCGCATCAGTTCTTTGGCGCGGCGGCAGGCGATGATGGGCAATTTCGCCTGACTCCAGTCTTCGCGCAGACAGAAGTTCTTCCTGATGCTGCAGTTGCCCTGGAAATCCTTTCACAGAGGCCTGTGGGCATTGGTGTGCAACATGGCTGGCGACCAGCAAGCCGATTGAAGAGGATCACGAGCATAGAGGGAAGGCGGATTTTCTGTATCAACGAGAAGCCAGCGGTGGAGGCGTTCCTTCAGCATGCCTACGAGACGGAGCAGGAGTTCGACGCGACAAAGCCATCGAACTTCTTCCGCTGCAATATTCTTGGGGTTGCCCGTGACACGGGTGGTTATATGCTGCGTGCCCCCGTTACTTTGCATTCAGATGGCTCCATTTCCTGCGCTTCTGAAATACGAGAAGGATCTAAGTTCCACTTCATGACCTCAACTATTGAGACAGTAACGCGAGCAGCCCATGCGGCCTCTATGATGGCAGTACAACATTTGTATGGATGTACACCAGGGGCTGCCCTCTTCTTCGACTGTGTCTCGACCAAACGGCGTATGGGCGACCAGTTTCTACAAGAACTACGTGCGTTTGAAGAGGTCATTGAAACCCCCTGTTACCTGGGATGTACCGTCCATGGTCAGATCACCCGTGACACGGGCCAATATGGTGACTTTTTTAATTGTACGCCCATTGTCTGTATCTTTCCCGCTTGATCTGATCCGCTTGATCGCAGCGGACAACCGCAAGAGATTGTCGCTACACGGAGTGATCGGTTGGTTGTAAAAGTGGAAGCGAGAACCAGAAGGAAGAGCCCTGGCCCGGGATGCTGCTGACTCCTACCTGGCCGTGATGGCGCTTGATGAGCACCTGGCAGATGTAGAGGCCGAGACCAAGATTGGCTCCGTGATCCGGCTGATCATTGGTATTGGAAGCACGATAATAGCGATCCCAGATGTGCTTTTGTGCCTCAGCGGAGAGGCCTTCTCCTTTATCCCGCACCCATACGTAGACGTTATCCGCCTCGGTCGTTATCTCTACCGTCACTGGTTCAGCAGACGAAGAGTATTTCAAGGCATTTGTGATATAGTTTGCCACAACCTGTCCAATGCGTTCCGGATCAACCTGGACCTGGAGATCTGGTTGTGCAGGTGGGGTAAACTCAATTTTTTGTTTGTTACCCATAAGGCGAAGATCTTCGACTGTCTCGCGGACAATGGTGACCAGGTTGCAAGGCTGCAGGGCCAGTTCCAATTTATCGACCGCCAGGCGGGATACGTCCAGCAGATCATTGATCAGGCGGTCCTGGACGTGTGTCTGGCGTAGAGATTGCTCTAGAAGCGTATCGAGCTTAGCCAGGATAGTCTGGACATCGAGCGAGAGGTTGTTGGTTGTTTCTTGAAATTGCTGGAGGCGACGCTGGGCCAACTGGATACTGCCACTAATAGCAGTCAAGGGCGTGCGCAATTCGTGACCCACAATACTCAAGAACACCTCCCTTTGCTGCTCCACCTCTTTCTGGGCCGTCATATCGACTATCAGAGCGATAACGGAGCGGGAGGAATTATCGATAAGGTGCGCGCCCGCCATCAAGATCGGCACGCGACCTCCCGAGCACGTGAAAAATTCCTTCTCATACGGCTTGCAGGCACCCGTCGTGCGCAACTCCTCACTCGCCTCCTGGTCTCTGGATCGGTATTCTTCCGGTGTCAATAGACGCCAGTTGATGCCCTGCGTATCAAGGTCAGCGCGTGTATAGCCGACCATACTTAAAAAGGCATCGTTGGCCTCGCGGAAATTGCCATTCTCATCGGTTATAGTCAGGCCAACGATATTGGCATCAATCAGCAATCTACGGAATCTCGCCTCGCTGGCGCGTAAAGCCAGTTCGATACGTTTATACTCAGTAATATCGTTGTAATAGACCAGCAAGCCCCCATGAGCCGGATGAAGCTGGACCGAGAACCAGCGTTGTGTAGGCTGATGCTGTCCCTCAAAATGAGAGGATTCCTGGCTCGCCATAGCTATGCGGGCTTGCGTTTCAAAGGTCGTGCCCAGTAGATCGGGAAAGATAGTCCAGACCTCCTGGCCCAGTAGTGCCTCGCGTGGTTGTTCCACGATCAGCTCCGACTGTTGATTGACGAATGTGAGACGCCACTGCTCATCAACATGGAAGAAGCCATCCGTAATGCGCTCCAGGAAAGATGTTAGCTGCTGAACGCGGATTTTGAGCGCTTGCTCTGTCTGAGAGATATCTGGAAGGGCGCGATGAACCTCAAGAATGACCGCATTGCGGTCGTTGCGCAAGAGCTTGCGTTGGCTTATCACGCTTACTGGGTGCCCCGCACGATGAATATACTGGATCTCACCCTCCCACTGCCCCGTTTGCAAAAGAGCGTTCTGTGTGTCGGAAAAAGGTGTCTGTGCCTGAAGCAGCACATCGCAAATCTGTCCCTCCGCCTCCTGCGCGCTCCAGCCATATAAATCCTGTGCCCCCTGATTCCAAGAGATCACACGGTGCTGCAGATCACAGACCAGCATCGCATCGCTGCTCATGTTCATAAGCGCACGGTTCCATAGAGTAGCCTGTCTCTGTCTACCCGACGAAGAAGGTTTACGATGCGGCTTTTTCTTATCGGTCAGCATAATGCTGCGTGCAGAAGATGTATCCTGTCCCACATTAACCTCTTTTGCTGGGGATTATCATACCCCCTGTTTCAGCACATTGTCGCGGTTTACCCAATCGTACTCCATCTGGCGCGCCGTCCACTCCGCTGTCTCAATACCATGCAGACGCGAAAGGACATAGAGGCTCATATCGATGCCTGCAGAGACGCCAGCAGACGTTATAATCTTCCCCTCGTCCACTACACGTGCATCAGATATAACCTGGATGGCGGGATAGGTAGTGCGTAGCCAATTAATACTGCCCCAGTGGGTCGTTGCCTTATGCTTGTCAAGCAAGTGGTTTTCGGCGAGCAGAAATGCGCCGGTACAGACGCTGGTTGTCAATTGTGTTTGCTGGTTTTGTTGTATGATCCAATCGAGGATTTTGCGGTTGTGAATTTCGCGCCGCGTACCCTGACCACCAGGAATGACGAGGATATCGAGCGGAGGATGGCGATCGATCGTCGCGTGAGGCTGGACCAGCAAGCCGCCCCGGCAGTCGATCAGTCGATCCTCTTCCGCGATAGTGATCACGTTGTAGAGGCGATGCTCGTCCTCAGGCTGCTGAGGTGGGCAAGCGGTCGCAAAGACTTCAAAGGGTCCACAGAAGTCCAGTACCTCTGCACCATCGAAAATGAGAATGCCAACATTTGGTCGCTGATTCTGCTGATTCATGAGCTTGCGATTCCCTCCGTTCGATCTGGGCACATATGAAGATGACCTCTTGCTTCCTATTCTTCTTAAGACAAGAAATTACGGTCGTAAAGGGCACGCCCTCGGAATGCGCTTCTTTCTTTTGAATGTTTAGACATGTTTTACATTTATGCACACTTTTGCGCTTCGCGGAAAAGTGTGGAGAAATGTTAAAAATGTGTAAACATTCAAAAGAAAGAAGCGGCGAAGCCGCGACACGTCGTAGAGCGAGAAGGTGAACACTCTGGGAAGCAAACACACTGTCTTAAAGCACGGTTGCTTTTCTTGCCCCGAGAAGTTACGATATACAATGTTAAGTTCTAGAACTTGATAGTCAAAGTTAAGATACACATCTACTATAGGCATGCTGCGAGCGCTAACGCAAGAAGGTGGGTAAAATGGCTAGCGAACCCCGGCTAAAACGGCTATTTAACACAGACGGTAAATGTTTCGATGTGGCGATCGACCATGGTTTTTTCAATGAAGCCACATTTTTAACAGGCATCGAAGATATACGTGCGGCAATTACAACAATCGTCAAGGCCAATCCTGATGCGATTCAGCTCAGCCCAGGGCAAGCGCCCCTGTTACAGGCCATAGCGGGCAAGCAGAAGCCGGCACTGGTGCTGCGAACCGATATAGCCAACGTCTACAATCCGACGCTGCCGCGGCACCTCTTTAGTCAGCTTATCTCTCATCCGGTGGAGCAAGCGCTGGCCCTGGATGCCGCCTGCGTTGTGGTCAATCTGCTCCTCCTCCCCGACCAGCCCGAGCTGTACCATCAGTGTATCGAGAACGTCAATGCGCTCAAGCCACTCTGCGAGCGCTATGGCATGCCGCTGATGGTTGAGCCGCTAGTCATGCAAGAAAACGAGAAGGCCGGCGGATATATGGTAGATGGCGACATCACCAAAATCGTCCCGCTTGTCCGCCAGGCCGCTGAGCTCGGAGCAGACATCATCAAGGCTGATCCATGCGATGACTTCGAACAATATCATAAGGTCATAGAGGCGGCATCCGGAAAACCCGTTCTGCCACGCGGCGGCGGGCGCGCCTCGGATCGCGACATCCTCTCCCGCACCGTCACGCTGATGAAGCAGGGGGCGGCGGGCATCGTCTATGGGCGTAATATTATCCAGCATTCCAACCCGGTCCAGATCACACGCGCGTTTATGGCCATTGTCCACGACGGCGCGGACACCGAGCAGGCCATGGCGATACTGCAGGAGGGTGTCCACGCATGAGCATCCAAGAGATACGCTTCGGCATCATCGGCTGTGGACTCATGGGGCGCGAGTTTGCTAGCGCAGTCGGACGCTGGGGCCATCTGCTAGACATGGATGTCACGCCGCGCATCGTCGCTGTCTGTGATGTCAACCTGCCAGCCACCGACTGGTTTCAACGCTTCATCCCCAACCTGCAGCTCATCACCGATGACTATCGTCAGTTGCTCAACGACGAACGCATCGACGCCATCTATTGCGCCCTGCCGCACAACCTGCACGCCCAGGTCTACCGGGACATCATCCTCGCGGGCAAGCACCTGCTGGGCGAGAAGCCATTTGGAATCGACCAGGCCGCCAACAATAGTATCCTTGAAGTTATAGAGCAGAAACCAGAACTGCTCGTGCGCTGCTCCTCCGAGTTTCCCTACTTCCCCGGAGCCTATCGCATCGCCCAATGGATGCGCGAGGGCCGCTTTGGGCAGATCATTGACGTAGAAGCTGGCTTCTGGCACAGCAGCGACCTTAATCCCCTCAAGCCCATCAACTGGAAGCGGCGCAACGCAACCAACGGCGAGTACGGTTGCATGGGCGACCTGGGCATGCACATCCTGCATCTACCCCTGCGCTTCGACTGGCAGCCACGCAGCGTCCGCGCCCTGCTCTCCAAGATTGTCCGTGAGCGGCCCGACGGCAAGGGGCAGATGGTCCCCTGCGAGACCTGGGACAACGCCATCCTCGCCTGCGATGTCGCCACAGATGGACAAGAATTTCCCATGATATTGTCCACCAAACGCATCGCCCCCGGCCACGCCGACACCTGGTTTCTACGCATCAACGGAACCGCCCTCTCCGCCGAGTTCAGCACCAAAAATCCCAAGCAGCTCGCCTACCTGCCCTACACACCCGGCGGCGAGCAAGAGTGGCGCGTCCTCGACATGCCCTACCAGTCTGCGTATCCCACCATCACTGGCCCCATCTTCGAATTCGGCTTCTCCGACGCCATACTCCAAATGTGGGCCGCCTTCTGCGACGAACTCGTCCACCGCACCGACATGAAACAACCCCTGCGCTGCGTCACCCCCGAAGAGACCAGGGTCAGCCACACTCTCTTCACTGCCGCCCTTGCCTCCCAGCGAGAGGGACGTACACAACTCATCTATCCAGGTATGGGTAATGGGTCATCCAAAAAATTTATAACCTTTGGGGGCGTGTTTTTTTTGTGGGGCG
>CAXTXB010000022.1:13893-19274 GCA_964247965.1 uncultured Dictyobacter sp.
CCGCCCCCACAACACAAACACCCCCACAAAAAAAAAAACCACCCCCAAACGTAATAAAAGTTTGGGATGACCCATTACCCATAAGTTGCTACTGGATAATATAGTTGATACGTTGCCAGTTTAGCCCACCGTTGCTAGTACTAAGCAAGTATTGGCTACTGGTCGCAGTGATGAAAACGCCGTTCGTATTATCAATCAAGTCTAAGTCCCCGATGACGCCAGTTGAGCCGATTTGCTGCCAGCTTAAGCCACTGTCTCTGGTGGCAAAAGCTCTTCCGTCACTGGTGTCAGCATAAATGTGTTGCGCGTCGACGACCTGAACCTGGTTAGGGGTGAACTGTGTGAACGCGCTCGCATGCCATGTAGTACCACCATTATCACTGATATAGAGAGACATACCATTCACATCTTGACTCTGAACGTAGACTGGCATGATACCTTTTTGTCCAATGAAAACCGGAGGTGTCGTCACATATTTTACGCTATAGATGCCAGGGATGGTCGGCAATTGCTGCTGTTGCCAGCTTAAACCACCGTCATGCGAGACCGCCGCCACCGCGTAATCTAGAACCGGAGCGCCACTGCCGTCTGAGGAGTTTGAGGTATCTTCTGTATACCAGATGTTATTGGCATCCTTCAGCGAGATACCTGTGCTTCGCCCACTAACATACAATCCACGAGCAATCTGAGCATAGCTAGTCATTTTGTTCCAATGCTGACCGCCATCAGTTGTATGATAGATATCAGCCAGGATACCTGAGCTCATCCCATACATAGTTGAGAAGGAGAGCCAACCTTCATTGATATTCAGAAAGTGAGGCATATCAGTCAGAACTGCATTGCTGCTATCTGCAATCTGTGTATTTTGCCAGTGGGCACCGCCATCAGTTGTGCGTTGTACAATCACATTTCCATCTCCACTTGCGCTTGCAACCCAGGCATAACGACTATTCAGAAAAGTAGCTTTGGACCCACGCGTAAGTGGTGTTTGAGCGGAGGTCACATTTTGCCAATGTACTCCACCATCAGTCGTCTTTAAAATTTTGTTGTCAGTTAACGCCCAACCATTAGAGCGATCCAACATGCGGATTGATGTCAGTGGCTCCTGTGAAACCGAACTGCTTGCAGCAAAAGCAGGTGTACTTTGAAGAGCCGATAAACCCAGGAGAACTAGCAAACCCAACATACTTAACCAATATTTTTTCATAGAAACTTTTCTCATTCGTTTTTCCTTTCTGATATATAGCGAGTGAAAGAAGAAATCGACTTACTGATGTCTTATCGTCCTGACATTTTGTCATCAGAAAGTCTTTCGGTATAGGTACCTGATGGGTGAAATCATCTGCTTCGCTATAAATCTATAGTACACTACGACTATGTTTATTTCTATGAGTCACTTCACAACTTGTATCTGTATAAGAAGATTTAATATT
Organism: uncultured Dictyobacter sp.; assembly: GCA_964247965.1. Classification (GTDB taxonomy): domain Bacteria; phylum Chloroflexota; class Ktedonobacteria; order Ktedonobacterales; family Ktedonobacteraceae; genus Dictyobacter. Next base: position 15,327 of record CAXTXB010000022.1, read on the forward strand.
GGAGTCTGGCGAAGAATTGAAATCAAAAACTGGTCAAGGAGCCGTTGAAGATTGAGATGGTTACGACAAGCAAAGAGAAACCTCATATTTCTTTTCGCTCCGTTATCTGTTTGTAAGAGGTAGAATGATCTATATCAGATCAAGTTGGCGATACAGAAAGGATGAGAGTAGTGCAAGAAGTTAGCGTTAAACAAAGCGCTCAACGTCTCACTCTAACGAACGGGTATATACAGGTAGGGTTTGATCTTGAGCATCCGCAGATTGATAGAATACAGGCTGACTTCACGGGACTGGGCCAATATGGGCGCAACGTAGTGGCTCAGAAAGAAGATGGGTTGGCGCGCAGGGGTGTGGTGCTTGAGCGCCACGATATAGAACGCGATGAGCAGAGGGATCAGGCGGCGGCTAGCTATGCATCATCGCAGGCTGCGCATCCCAGCCTGGCCGTCACCGTCGTCCAGAATACAGCGGACAAAGTTGTAGTACGTATCGATGGTATTGTTGATTACGCGCCCAATCCCCTACTCACCTCAAGCTGGACAATCGCGCTGGCCGCAGGAGAGCGCTTTTGCCAACTAGATATAACCATCAATGCCTTGCGTGCTGGATCAGTAGCGAGTATCTGTATCAGCAGCTATTTTTCGCTTCCCTCCGTCTATGGACTGTTTGAGCGTGGAGTTCTGCAGCGGATCAACAGTCCCGCTCCCTATTTTGCCACAAGTAACCCCCTGCAGCGCTTCTACGCGCTCGGCGGCGGCGCGTGTATTGACATCAACGCCCAGGGGCAGCGCGAAACCGTCCTTTTGAACGCCACCTGGGACAACGTCGGTACCTTCTATCGTTCAGGCCTGCAACAAGTTCTCATTGGCAGCCATCCCGTTCAAGAGACCTGGAGCGAAGAGCAGTGGGGACAAGCTCCGGCCATCCAGATCGCGGCAGAGCAGCAATGGACCGCCAACCTGCGTTTAGGGGCCAACAACTACGATTTTCCTATAGCCGGAATACCAAACGACACGCAGATGTTGTTCGCCGATATTCGTGCGCTTGCTATAGCCATCTATGCCACCAGTGTCGGTGCTCTGGCCTCATTTGAGCTTCCGGGCAAGGTCTCTCCGACCCTGGCTACGCCTGAACGCGGCTATCAGCCGCTGTACAACTTCTTTGATCCCGATGCCTGGGAGACGGTCTGCACGCTCCTCTACGCCGGAGATCCCTATTTACAGAACGAGGCGAGGAAGATCATCGAAGTATCGGGAGAGGCAATCGCGGCGGACGGGCAGATTCCGCATCACTTCAGCGAGAACGAGCCGCGCTTCGAGGCTATCAGCGGAGCTACACAGACGGGGCCGAATATCTTCTGGATCTCGGCGGCCCTGCAATACGCGAAGGTTACGGGAGACGAGGGATGGCTGCGGGAGCAGATGCCGCGCATCCAGATGGCGCTCAAGTTTCTTCTCGACCGCTATGATCCCGCTGTGCGGCTCATCAATGCTCCGGGTCCGTTGTGGATCGATGTGTTTGTGCGCGAGGGCTATACCGCTGATACCAACACCTTCGCCGTTGGCCTGCTGCGCGAGGTGGCCGAGGCCGAAGAGTTTCTGGGTCAGCATGAGCTCGCGCAGCAGAGGCGTGTGCTCGCCGACGATATCAGCGCGGGCATAAACGAGCATCTGTGGGCGTACGACCACTATGTCACGCAGATGAATCGAGATGGAAGTAAGCGAGATTTTGTAGACTACGATGCCAATTTACTCGCCATAGCCTTTGGGATCGCCACGCCCCGGCAGGCGCAGTCAATTCTGGTACGCATCGACAGTGGACCCTGCACCCATGGGCGCGCGACCTATGTTTCCGAGCGCTATTACGGGCCGGACGATTGCTATAACAGAAACATAGGCGACTCTAGCTGCACCATGGCCCGGATCGGCTGGGCCGATGGGCAAGCGCGGGCGGTGGTCAGGGACATCGATACGTTGGAACAGCGTATCATTGAGCCACTGCGCGCAGATCTGTTTGCCTCTACCTGGCTCAGCGAGCGCTACGATTGTGATGGCAAAGGGATACGCACCCCCTATTACCATGAATATCCTGAAGTGCTCGTCATGCTACTGCGCGAAGTTGTGTTTGGCATCAAGCTGGGATTGGGAACTGTAGTGCTGCAGCCGACCGCACCGACCAATTATCATTATCAAGTAGGCAATGTCCGGGTAGATTTTTCTCCACGCGCCGTCTCGCTACTGCTGCCGGGTAGCGGCCAGCGACAGTTCGCAATTCATAGATTGTTGCCGAACATGGGCTATCAGGTAGTGGAAGGCGGGGCAGAGCGTGAGGTGAAGACGGATGCGCAGGGTGTGGGGCGATTTGTGGCTCAGGTTGGTGGGGAGGTACAAGTGTTGCTAGTGGCCCGGGTAAAATAATTTTTTACGCAACCTTTGTTCCTTATAAATAATCACTCTTAAACTCTTTGCGAGTTTCGCAAAAAGTTTAAGAGTGATTATTTATAAGGAACAAAGGTTGCGTAACATTCTTTCGTCTTATCATGTTGGGTACAGACAGCGTTACTATTATTCGATAGTAGAGAGTAGGAGAGTAGTGTTGGCTCTCGTTTCCGCTCCTACAGGGGGAGTGAAGATGCATAAGAGCATACTTAATGCGGCGGATCAGTATAACGAAAGGAAAGAAGGAGAGCTAGAACTATGCAATCATACGACAACCTGGATTGTTCTCTGGAGCAGCCGGTGCAGCGGATGCAACTGGTACCTTCACAGAAGGCAATATCATCCGCAAAGCCAGGTAGGGGGAAAATCTTTTCCTTGCTTGGAGCGCTAATCCTGCTGTGTAGTACAGGTTTGCTGGTCGGCTGCCAGAGCCGCGGCAGCACAGGAGCAGCGGAGGCCCCGATAAGTTCCGCAACCAATAATAACGGAAGTCTACTTCCCTCATCGAACGGAACCAATACAGAGGCCGTGCGCGAGGCTGTAATTGCCAAAGTGCAGCCCGCTGTAGTGCAGATCAACGTCAAAACAGAGAAGGGAGGAGGGCTTGGATCGGGCGTCATTATCGACAATCGAGTCTATATTATTACGAACAACCACGTGGTGCAAGGCGCGCAGAGCGCAGAGGTCGTGCTGTACACAGGTCAGGTACTGCCCGCACAGGTAATAGGAACCGATCCACCCGACGACCTCGCCATCATTAAGATAACCCCTCCAGGTACTGGCGTAACTGTGGCCGCTCTGGGAGATTCATCTAAACTACTCGTGGGACAAGATGTGCTCGCTATCGGCAATCCATTAGGTATCACGCAAACTGTCACCAACGGAATCATCAGCGCACTCAACCGCACTGTAGGAAACATCCCCGACGCCGTTCAGACCGACGCACCCATCAACCCCGGCAACAGCGGCGGAGCGCTGGTCGATATGCAAGGGAACCTGATCGGCGTACCAACTTCCACCGCCATCGATCCAGAGTTTAAGACGCCCGCCAACGGCGTAGGCTTCGCCGTCCCCTCCAACCGGGTCAAGCTCATTGCCCCACAATTAATCCAGAGCGGGCGTGTCAGCAACTCCGGCCGAGCCTCGCTAGGAGTGAGCGTCACCGACGTTGATCCACAGGCAGCCACGCAGAACGGCCTGGGAGTTAATCACGGCGCGCTCATCGCTGAAATTGAGGCGGCAGGACCTGCGACAAAGGCGGGCCTGAAAACCGGCGACGTAATCGTGCAGATGGATGGAAGACCAGTCAACAACGCATCCTCGCTCAGTGATCTTCTGCTGGGTAAGAAGCCCGGCGATACCGTCTCTGTGCAAGTATACCGTGGGAAGCAGCAACAAACAGTCCAGGTGACCCTGAACGAATTAAAGATTGGATAGTGCTGATACAAACAATGACTCATGCCGCGGATTTTTTAAAAAAATAACAACAGGGGGGGGGGGGGCGGGGGGT
>CAXTXB010000022.1:19284-20978 GCA_964247965.1 uncultured Dictyobacter sp.
CCCCCCCCCCCCATTTTCTTAATTAATTAAAAAAACCTGGCTTTTTTTTTTTTTTTTTGTATCAGCACCAGAGTGAGGACAAACAAGCGCCATATTTTACATTCTGTACGAATAACGTCGTTTTTAAGACTCTTCTATCACATTCGAAAATATTCTCCATTTCTCATATTATCTTTACCTTCCTAAAACGAGCTAAAATCTTCTTCAAGGTATTTGTTCTACTAGAGCCGATATTAGTCCTATCCCTAAGCTTTTGCTCGTTGGTCCCCTTCTTCAATTCTCGGTTTGAGCTCACCATAGCTTTACTTCATACTTATATGACTATGCTCTTATCATAGTTACAAAGCAGAGGTAGTAGTCGTCTGAGGAGAAAGAGCATTTTTCGGAGAAGGATTGAAGTATGCAGATAGATTTTCAGCAAAATAAAGAGCCTGATAGAAGCAAAACGCAAATGAGTATGTGGACGAAGCGGTTGGTCATATCGTTGACTATTTTAGTGTGGGTTGTGCTCACAGGTCTGCTGTTGTGGCTTATAGGACGCGTGGCGCAGGCGGTGCTTTTACTGGCTATTGGAGCTCTGCTTGCTTATACTATTTATCCACTGGTGAAATGGTTACAGCGTTTTATACCACGGCCTCTGGCAGTTGCTGTCGTTTACCTTATAGTGTTGGTGGCGATCAGTCTGCTGATCTACTTTGTCGTCATCACTTTTATAGAGCAGGCGAGGTCATTAATTCAATATATCCAGGGAGTCGTCAACGGAGACAGAACGAATCAGTTGCAGCCTGTCTTTGATACCTTACGGCAATTTGGCGTCACTGAGCGACAACTGCAGCAATTCGGGGAGCAGGTGCTGGGGCAGCTAGAGAACGTCGTCGGCAACATCGTCCCCGTCGTCTCTAACGTCTTCAGCGTCTTCCTTAACACCGTTCTGGTTGCCATGCTCAGCATCTACTTCCTGTTCAGCGGGCCACGGGCAACTAACTGGTTAAGGACAAAAACGCCCGCCGGTCAGCGCGAGCGCATCCATTTTGTGCTTGATACACTCGCTATCGTCATCGGCGGCTATATTCGCGGCAACGTCCTGCTTGCCATCGTCATCAGCATCCTGACAGGAGTAGGCATAGCCCTCGTCGGAGTTCCCTACGCATTTCTGCTCGCCGTGCTCGCCTTCGTCTTAGAATTTATCCCGATCATAGGCATCTATATCACCAGTGTAGCCGTGGTAGCGCTCGCACTGACGCAAGGGTGGGTAACTGGCGTGCTGGCGCTAGTGATCGTCTTGCTACTGCAGTTGCTGGAAAACAACGTCTTCGCCCCGCGTATCGTAGGGCGGGCCGTTGGCATCAACCCCATCGTCAACATCTTTGCCCTGATCGCTGGCACAAATCTGTTTGGGATTGCAGGAGCATTCTTTGCCGCCCCCATCGCAGGCATCGTGCAAGCGCTTATTCGAGCCTTCTGGTCCGATTGGCGCAAACAGCATCCTGAGCAATTTCCAGAGGAGAATAATCAAGCGCAGGGTAGTGCAAATGATGACACACTCTCCACACAGAGAGATCAGACGACGCTAGATTTAGCGCCAACGCCTCCTAAGAATATGTAAGTCTTCGCTTCCATCAGTCATTCATAGCTTTTGAAAAATGATGAATATAGTTTTTTTAGGGGTATTTTTTTTTTAAAAATGAAATAAA
>CAXTXB010000022.1:20988-25879 GCA_964247965.1 uncultured Dictyobacter sp.
ACGATCAATCCCTTTGATCCCCTCCACTTCATAATCCCCCAGCAAAAAAAAATACCTGCCAAAACACGATATTCATCATTTTTCAAAAGCTATGAATGACTGATGGATAAGAAAAAGCTATGTTAAGTGATCTCGTAATCAGGAGTATATGTGCTCATCTCCTCGCGAGCGAGGTTGAGGAAGGCCTGGACTACGGGCGAGTGATCGTCGCGACGCCATGCGAGGGCCATTTCAACCTCAGAAGTATCGCCTCGTAAACGGCGATAGACCACACCTTGGCTGCGCAGAAATTGGGTGGATGCGGGGACGAGCGAGATTCCAATCTTCGCCGCCACCAGACCAACAATTGTATGGATCTCCGCCGCCTCCTGTGTCACCTCTGGACTAAAGCCGGCGGAGTAGCAGAGCGAGATGATCTGATCGTAGAAAGTCGAGCCCCAGTAGCGCGGTAGCATAACGAACGTCTCTTTAGCCAGATCATGGATAGAAACCCGCTCTTTATGCACGAGTGGATGGTTGCCCGGAAGGACTAGCAGCAGTGGCTCACGCTGAATAATTTCGCTGGAGAGCTCCACACTCGTGACCATCGGACGCAGTATGCACGTCTGGACGCGGCCTGTGTGCAGTGCGTTAATCTGCTCGTCTCGTCTCAGTTCTTGTAGCGTCACATGGATGTGGGGATAGCGCTCGCGATAGGCCGAGAGCAGGCGGGGCAGCAGCTCGAAGGCTGCCGAATTTGTGAAGCCGAGCGAAAGTTCGCCCACCTCTCCCTTTGCTGTGCGCTGGGCCAGCAGCTTCGCCTGGTCCACGTGAGCCAGAATCGCCCTCGCCTCTCGCAAGAAAGCCTGCCCTGCCTCAGTCAGCTCAACCTTGCGGCTCGTGCGCGTAAAAAGCTCCACCTCCAATTCATCCTCCAACTGACGAATCTGCTGACTGAGGGGAGGCTGTGCCATAAAGAGACGTTGTGCGGCACGACCAAAGTGCAATTCGTCTGCCACTGTCACAAAGTAGCGCAGATGCCGCAGTTCCATGATGATCAATATCTCCTGTATATCAATACCGTGTAAACTATATATTGGACATTTAGATTATAGCATAGTATAGTAAGTAAGAGGAAAGAGAAAGACGAGAAGATGGGTATGCTAAGCAAAAAACCGATGAGAGTACTAGATGAACAAAGTGGTGGAAAAAAGGTAAGGAGAACATGAGCGTCAATGAAGAGTGTTCAGAGAAAGGGAAGGTCTGATGATACGTACTATAGAAAAAGGGACGGTAGAGTATCGTAAGGTTGTAATAGGTTTGTTTCTGGGAGGCTTTGTTACGTTCGCCGTCATGTATTGTACGCAGCCATTGCTACCAATCTATTCCAGAGAATTCTTCATTTCACCAGCAACCGCCAGCCTGTCTGTCTCAATAACAACTGCTGTGCTGGCAGTAATGATGACCGTTATTGCAGCGATATCAAACGCCTGGGGACGCAAGCTCATCATGTCACTCTCGTTAATAGGAGCATCTGCCCTGACGATATGTGCGGCGTTAAGTCCCAATTTCTGGTTGTTGCTGGTCGTGCGCGCGCTAGAAGGACTCTCGCTAGCAGGATTACCCGCCATCGCCATGACATATCTGGGAGAAGAGGTCCATCCACGCAATCTGGGCGAGGCGATGGGCATGTATATCGGCGGCAATGCTATCGGAGGCATGCTCGGACGCATCGCCACCGGACTACTCGCCGACTTCTACTCGTGGCGGATCGCCCTCGCCTGCATCGGCATTATCGGGCTGGCCTGTGCCTTCTGGTTCAGTAAAGAACTGCCCAGCTCCACACACTTCGTCGCGCGCCCTCTCTCGCTCAAGCAACATGGTAAGAGCCTGCTCGCACAACTCAAGGATCCCGGCCTGCTCTGTATTTATGGAATAGGATTCTTGCTCATGGCCGGTTTTGTTCCCCTCTACAGCTACATGGGTTACCAGTTGATGGCGCATCCATATAACCTGAGTCAGGCGGCAGTAGGCTGGATCTTTGCCGTCTATATAGTAGGAACCGTCGGCTCCACCTGGCTAGGCTCGCTTGCCGACCGTCATCCCCGCCACTATGTCCTGGGGACAGGAGTAGCTACAATGTGCCTGGGAGCGCTTTTAACATTAAGCACAAGCGTCCCCGTCAAGATCATAGGAACCGCCATCTTCACCTTCTGCTTCTTTGGCAGCCACTCGATCGCCAGTAGCTGGGTTGGCAAACGCGCTGGTCGGGACAAAGCGCAGGCCTCCGCCCTCTACCTCTTCTTTTATTATGCTGGATCGAGCATAGGCGGCTCGCTGGGTGGCCTGTTCTGGAGCACAGCAGGGTGGAATGGAGTTATCGGCATGATCGCGGCATTCTTGATCGGCGGACTGGTGCTCACATTCATCCTGCCATTTATACCACAACGTTCGACGAGGCAGGGTGTGGAAGTCAGCTCGGAAGTAGGAAAGCGCTACGCTTAAATTCCTCAAACTATGCATCCTCTATAAGAGGTTGTCACAGGTATGAGGTTTCAGATACCATCCAGCAGTTCGTCAGGTGGCTGGATGGTATTTATTATCACTTTGGTAAACTGTCCCCAGGAAAGCTGCGACATGAATGAAGCTCGTAGACAAAAACGCCCGCTTGTACACCCGGGTCTTCGTCCATAATCTTCTTTACTTCCTCGGCGTCTGCATTAAAAATTCCAATACCCGCTACGTCACTCTCATCAGAGACTGGGCAAACGATAGATAACAGTCCATCTGCACGGAGCACAAAATTTCTCCGTCCATGCTCCCAAACGATTTTTTCGACGCCATCCATATGCTCGTTTGGTCCAGCCTTCAAAATAACGATGCAGTAACTTTTAGTCGTAGTCAGCATCTGTTGCATAAACTCATCAGTAATTGTTGTCATCGGGGTATCCTTTCAAAAAGTTATATTGGTAGCATCGGCATGCTATCTTGCTCTGGCACGGCTCATTTAGCGGGTGACTTGCTCCGCATGTAAAAAGAGCAACAACCTTTATTTTTGAATTCTTCTCCTCTTCATAAATCTTTCCACCTTTCTCAAGCTACCCTTCCTGTTCTTTGCGATTTATCGCAAGAAAACGTACGGACCAGATTGGAGAGCTATCATTGCTTATTCTGTTTCCGCCTGTTTCGCGTCCGTACTCTTCAATCGCCGCTCAGCTTGCCCTGAAATCCACTCAGCTGGCCTTTTCGAGGGATGCAACATGATTTAGTTGGAATGAATGCCACAAGGGATTGTTGCTATGCGGAGTAAGTCACCCACCAAGAGAGCCGCGCCGAGCGATCCCTATGATATTCTATCTGAACGTTGTATAAATGGAAACAGCGTGTTCGAAAGGACTGCTAATCAATTGCAATCTTGACAACGGACTGTTCTCCTTCTAGAATAAAGTCACTGCGTTTAGTCACACTCGTCAACTTATGGAAAGCGTGAGGTGCTCATGTCCGCTGGCAAAATGCATGTCGACGAGGTGGATGTCGACGTATCTCTCGTGCAGCGGTTGCTCACAGCGCAGTTTCCGCAGTGGGCAGGCCTTCCCATCGAGCCGGTCCGGTCTGCTGGGACCGACAACGCGATCTATCGGCTGGGCTCGGATATGGCCGTGCGGTTACCTCGCATCCCTGCATCGACCGGGCAAGTGGACAAAGAGCAGCAGTGGCTACCAAGATTTGCTCCACACCTTCCTCTCGCTATCCCGACCCCGCTTGCCAAGGGGGTACCGGGGGAGGGTTATCCCTGGCATTGGTCCGTCTACCGGTGGCTGGCGGGTGAGAATGCGACCATTGAGCGTATGGCCGATCCAGAACGGGTGGCGCGTGATCTGGCACAATTTATAACTGCCTTACAGCGGATCGGTTCCATGGGTGGGCCGCTCTCTGGGCCGCACAACTTTTTTCGCGGCGTGCCCCTGGCAATGCGAGATTCTCTGACCCGCGCCGCGATCACAACCCTGCACGACACGCTCGACGCCTCTGCTGTAACCACGGCGTGGGAAGCTGCCCTGCAGGCACCAATCTGGCACGATCCGCCCGTCTGGATACACGGAGATCTGCAATCTGGGAACCTGCTGGTCCAACAGGGCCAGCTGAGCGCCGTCATAGACTTCGGGTGCCTGGGCGTGGGCGATCCCGCTTGTGACTTGATCGTGGCGTGGAATCTCTTCTCCGCCGAAACCCGAGACATCTTCCGCGCCGCGCTCCCGGTCGATGACGCGACGTGGGCGCGAGGTCGCGGCTGGGCGCTGTCCGTCGGGCTCATCGCCCTTCCCTACTACCAGAACACCAACCCCGTCCTCGCCGGTATCTCCCGACGCACAATCGACGAGGTCCTCAATAGTTCTCTATAAAGGAAAGATACTATGACATTTCCCAGAGTGAGTGGAGAGAATCTTGAACGGCGCAAATTCACATTCCCAGATGATTTTGAGAAGGACAGAAACCTGGTGACCATTGCCTTCCAGCGTGAGCAGCAGGACGATATAGACACGTGGACACCGTTGGCGCAGCGTTTGACCCAGAGATATACAAATCTCGCGTACTATGAACTGCCGGTCATCTCGGCAATGAATCCTGTATTCCAATGGTACATCAACAACGGTATGCGCTCAGGCATTCCCGATCGCGGCGCCCGTGCGGCCACCGTCACGCTTTATATTGACAAAGAGCCTTTTAAAAAAGCGCTGGAAATTCCGGATGAAGAGCATATCTATGTCCTGCTTGTGGATGGTGATGGAAACATCCTCTGGCGCGAATCGGGGCTGTGGACGCAAGAGAAGAGCAATGATCTAGAAGCTTTTATAGAGCGTTCATAATGACTCATCCCGAATTGGGTAACCGTGGGGGGGGGGGGTTTTTT
>CAXTXB010000023.1:0-7046 GCA_964247965.1 uncultured Dictyobacter sp.
ATCCTTCTTTACCTACTAGAGGCACAAAGACGCAATGTCCTAAAGATCGCGTCTGTGTTCCTTCAGGCATGCGCTGCACAACCTGCAGTTCTTGTTGCTTGTGGCTCCCAACAGGAATAACCAGGAGGCCGTCTATTTCAAGCTGAGAAATTAACTGTGGCGGAATCTGGGGGGCGGCGGCCGTTACAATAATACGATCGAAAGGAGCCGTCTCGGGCCAGCCCAGCGAGCCATCTCCAACACGATAGGAAATATTTAGCCGCCCAAGTTGCGTTAGTCTTTCAGCTGACTGATCAGTGAGCAATTGATGCCGCTCTATAGTGTATACATGAGCCGCGAGATGCGATAAGATGGCCGCCTGATAGCCCGATCCAGTGCCGATTTCCAGCACACGTTCAGTTCCATGAAGTTGCAAAGCCTGCGTCATCAGAGCAACCATAAAAGGTTGAGAGATTGTCTGGCCAAGGTAAAGTGGAAGAGCCTGATTGGCATATGCACTATTTTGTAGCGACGGATCGACAAACACTTCTCGGGGCACCTCATCGATCGCAGTTAGCACTCTCGCATCCCGTATACCACTTTGACGAAGCACTTCGATCAATTTCTGGCGCTGTAAAGCGAATTTATCTGTCATACCGTTTTCATCAAGAATATCTATAACAAATACTTGTATCTGCTCGCTACAAATGACTGCACTATCGGAACGAAACGGGAGAAATACTGTGGTTGTTGGAACGCAGAAAATTTCGTATAATTAAGAGGTAGGGAAATGGGCGCTACTGGTATCGAACCAGTGACCTCTTCGGTGTGAACGAAGCGCTCTCCCACTGAGCTAAGCGCCCTCTTTACTGATGCGACAAATATATCATCCACCCCTCTGGTTGTCAAGCTTTTCTTACAAAGGGAGTGCAATTTAATAAACAGAGATTTTTACCGTCTTTAAATAACAGTATGTTATAATCACGTTCACCGTTCATAGTGGCGCGTTACAATGAATCGCAAAAGGGGATTTTTGCATGTTACTTTGGATATTAGCGATACTTGTCCTACTCGTTCTGCTCTTCATAGTATTGCCGGGCTTCCGCGTTGTTCAGCAATATGAGCGCGGCGTCATTTTTATTCTTGGGCGTTTACAGGGAGCACGAGGGCCAGGGCTGTTCTGGGTACCACCTCTTGTTACACGTATGGTAAAAGTTGATTTACGTATCGTTACGATGCAGGTTCCTCCTCAGGAGGTGATCACACGCGATAATGTCACGATCAAGGTGACCGCCGTTGTCTACTTTATGGTTGTCAATCCAGAGTCTGCTGTTATCAATGTGGTCAATTTTATTGATGCAAGCATGCAGATAGGACAGACGACCTTACGTAATGTGCTGGGTCAGGCTGAGCTGGACGAGCTTCTCGCCCATCGAGATCAGATTAACCAGAATCTGCAGACAATCATCGATGGCTACACTGAGCGCTGGGGCGTGAAGGTCACTGCAGTCGAGATCAAAGACATTGAGCTTCCTAATACGATGCAGCGTGCCATGGCGAGGCAGGCCGAGGCCGAACGCGAAAAGCGCGCAAAGGTGATTCACGCCGAGGGCGAATTACAGGCTTCAACTCAATTAGCTCAGGCAGCTAGTGTTATCAGTTCTCAGGGCAGCGCTCTGCAACTACGCTACTTACAAACATTAACAGAGATTGCTGCAGAGAAGAACTCGACAATCATTTTTCCATTGCCTATGGACATCATCGAGCCTTTACTCAAAAGTCTGCCTCAAGCAGCCACTAATAGGGACCAGGAACAACCCGTCCGGCCTCTGGCCAGTAATGGCTATGCCAGTGGATACTCCGAACAGCCAGTTCCCGAGCTTAGGCAATCAGCTAGTGAGAATAGAGGCTAGCTTCTTTCTTTAAACGGAACGGTTAGAGCTTAAGCTTTGACACTTTTGAAGAGATAGACACGTGTTCTATAAGAAAGTAATAAATAGATTGCTTTGAGAGGAGGGAAAAATTATGAAAAAAGTAATCGCGAAATGGATTGTAGGCACTGTTGTATTACCCGCTGTAGTGCTCGTTTTACGCAAACGCATCTTCGATATTATCGACGAGCGTTTGTAGTAAAGAAGACGCTTGCGAAGAGGTCTTGTTTCCCATATGATATACTAAGGGCAAAGTTTTATACGCGTTCTTCAGGAGAATTGTATGGAAGAAAAGACCTCTAGCGCCAGCATATCCGCGGAGCCAATGCAGAGCGTACCCACTCCTGCAAAAGCCGCGCCGGCTTCTGTATCATCACCAGAACGTGCAATCGAACATCGAGAAACCTATGGTACGGCAAAGACTGAGAATTTAAGCGACTCTGGCTTATGGCGTCTTATTTTACCAGCCGCCGTCGTGGTGTTCTGTATAGCACTTATCATTATTCCTCTCATTATTCTTATCCCGCTACTCTCTAATTCTATTGCAGCAGCAGCTACAGGTGGAAAAGAGGGTGGGCTTATCTGGCTCTGGATTACCATGATTATCCTTGAATTGGCCATTTGTGCAGTCGTCATTAGAGGGTTCACAAAAATCTTTATGACTCAAGCAGGCAACTACCGCTAGTTCCAACCCTTTTTATGGGTAATGGGTCATCCCAAACTTCTAAAAAATGATAAACATCGTATTTTAGAAGTTTGGGGTGAACCATTACTCATACATGCTAAGAAAACTCGTTCTAAGACAGAAGTCCTTTTGATTGCTCTTTGCATAGTAATATCGGGCTATCGGGTAAAAAATTATATGACATTGTCAAGAAAAGTGCTTGACAATTGCAACTCCTACCAGTACACTCAGTAGCAGTTAGTCGAAATTTCCTGTTCCTGGTTCATTCTGGTTCATTGCACACATGAGTAGACAGATATTTATAAGAGGTGGGTTCTATGCAGAATGTAATAGTACAGATACAATGCTGTGCGAGAAGAGAAGAGACCCATCCATCCAGTACAATCAAGGGATAACGTCGCGTGTTCATCTAGCTCAAGCGGTTGCTAGAGCTGAGACGACTCCGGGCGCTCTTTTTGGCCTCCAGCTTCCCTCGCAATCTATAAATTATCCTCGTGCTCTAAGAGCATATACTTCATATATAGAGAGTTAGCATAATGTATCTGATTGCACCTTTTTTCAGACTTGGCACCTTAAATACACCCGTTACATTCAAAAAGTGAAAGAAAGGTTTCATTCACTTGCTTGATACATTGTTGTTACGTATGCAAAGGCAGCCAGGTTCCAACCTCGATGGAGAGGAGGTGAAAACAGCATGAGAGGCAAACTACGCGATAAACGTTCATACACAAAGCATGATTCCTTTAAGCGTGAGGAAAATGAGCAGCGTCGCCCATACAAACGAGATCCCCGTACTGAAGTCTGGGATAATCAGCAACTAGAGGATGACGAAGTTTATGATGTTACGGAAGATGAGCTGGGAGAAGATGAAGACGTTGCTGAGACGGAAGTGCAGTTACCGAATAAAAAGTAGGGATGCATATGCATCCCTACCTACAATTTTATAATCTGGCGGTTGAGGAGAACATTGGTATCCGCAAGATTAAAGAGCGTTCATTATGTACTCAGCATTGCTAGTAGTTGACCAGGTAAGACAAATTCATAATTATTTCCTAGTTGTTGTATAACTTGCTGCAGTTGTGTAGGCCCCATACTCCAGGCCAGGACGTAGAGATTCAAAAAGAGCGGTCGTTGAGAAGAGAGTGTGCTTGCCAGCTTAATCATGTTAACAGCGCCCTCAACGCTGCCTGCCAGGCCAAGATTCTGATAGAGCGGCAGGCCATCGACTTTTTGCCAGCTCGCTTTTTTGAGCACAAAACCAGCACCGCTGAGTATACCACGAACGTCGTATGGAGCGAGCTGGCCAACGTATTCATGCTGCCGTTTGCTGTCTATGAAAGCCATACCATTCACGCTGGCTTTTGAAACAATGGGCAAACCAGAACTATATACCACCCCCGAGTCTAAAACTTCCAGCGTTGTCATACCTGACGCCTGCATCAGTTTCCCGGTCTGCTGCAAAAATGGACCAAGCTGGTCTTCAGGCCAGAACGAGGGGAAGAGATACGCAGCCCCACTCGGTCCTGCAATAAACTCATCATTTTCTGTTGCGGTGCTTAAATAATAGTTAGCCATCGCTGGAGCAGAGTGTAGAAGGGCTGGCGAGAGCGTCCAGCCAATGGGTATCGTTCCTCTCGCCTTGTCATTCCAGAGGCTTAGAAGACGATGCTGGCAATATTGTAGATTATCACCATCGCTCATAGTAAAGGACACATACATTTTATTCTTATTTACATCGTTCGATAAACTTACTGCTACCTCTCCTTCATGAGAATTCGGCGTCACAGGCATTTGCAAAGCGGTCCACACTTCTAAATTTGTAAAGTAATCGGAAGCTAAGACAGGAATTGCGGCTTGCGAGGTCAGGGCTACACCACTTGGCTCATGTATAAACCATCCCAGGTGGACTGCTCGACCTGCAAAAGGCTGATACAGTTGCTGGATCAGCCCACGCTCAGATAATATACCATTGCTGGGTAGATACTGGCTCGAATCCAGCCAGTAGACAAAGGCACGCGTGGCAACCAGCAACGAGCGCAAGCCACAGAACGCTCCAGGATCAAGGCCCGCGATAATCCGTGAGGAGGCTCCATCCAGTAGATTTTGCTGCGCCCAACGATAGGCCTGGAAACGATTGCTCCATTGATACTTGCGTAAGTCTTCAAGTATAGGGTAGTTATATTTCCCCTGCAACTCCCCCACCAGCCCTGGCGATACAACAATGCTATCACGCTGACCCGCAATTGTGGTTGCAACGTTGATCGTATCCATCAAATTTGGATCGAATATTATCAATCCTTTGCATAAGGAATGATACTTATCCAGTAGGGCGGATAGGGCTCCCTGCCCGCTTTGAGGAGAGCGCGTCTGCTGAAGAGAGCTAAGGGCCTTTCCAAGCCAGTCAGCATCATCATTCCCAGTAATCAGGTAGACACGCGGCTGGGGACGATTAACGATACCAGCAATGATGGTTGCAGTGACTTGCTCGTCGCGGGATGCACCTCGGAAATCATACACATCAAGGTGCTCTATTGCTTGAAAGGCTGGGATCATTCTCTCGTCAGACCAATCAAGGCCTGGTACGTCAAAACTCATGGTGATCCTTCTCTCATTCTTTTAAATATGCTTGACCTCAACCTGGAAAGAGAGGTATGCTACTGTACACAAGCAGTCTGTTTCTTACAGGTACAGTTTGTGTATACCTGGTACTGGTATACGCTTATTGTAGAGCTCGCAGTTGACTCGAAACAGAAAGGACTCATAGCAATGTCGAAAAAAATGTTTGTGCCAGAACTTTTCCGCCCTCTCGTAGATTTCCCAGATGTTCCATATGATCATCTTTTACGCAAAACTGCAGAAGCCAATCCAGACCGCATGGCCATTGTCTACCATGATCTTTTACTCACATATCGCGAGGTGCTCGCAATGGTTAACAGTATTGCGAATGGCCTTTATGATACTGGATTGCGCAAAGGAGATCGCCTCTGCATATTTACAACGAATAGACCCGAATATACTATTACCTTTATCGCGGCCGCGAGTATTGGGGTGGTCGTTAGTCCTATGAATCCTTCCTATAAGGAGCGTGAAGTAAGCTATCAGCTCGAAAATTCTGAGTCGCAGGCGATCCTTGTTCAAAAAGACCTGGTCCCCATTCTCAATCTGGCCCTCGCTCATAAAGAGCTTCCCAATCTAAAGCATATTATCGTTACTGGCAACAAAGCACCAGAAGAGCTTCCACAGGCTATACCATTTGCGCAGCTTATGCGTAAATCATCACCAAAGCATCCTCCTCACGTCGATGTAAAGGGCGATGATCTGCTGGCGCTGCCCTATTCTTCAGGAACAACGGGCCTTCCTAAGGGAACAATGCTCACACACCGCAATCTGGTCGTCAATAATCTGCAGTTTACTACTGCACTGGGTACGAATCTTACCGACGTGGCCCTCCTCTTCCTTCCGTTCTATCACATCTATGGCGTTATGCTCACGGGCAGCTTCCTGGCATGCGGGGCCACACAGGTGATGATGGAGCGCTTCGATCTACTTCAATCGCTGGAACTCTGCGAGAAGTACAAGGTGACCTTCTACTTTGCAGTTCCCCCCATTGTCCTGGCGCTCGCTAATGCTCCTGTTGACCTGGGGAAGCTCAAGACTGTCAGATACATTTTCTCGGGCGCGGCCCCTCTTCCCATTGATCCGGCGCGCCGTCTGCAGGAGAAAATCGATGCCACTGTCGTCCAGGGCTACGGTCTGACGGAGGCCTCACCCCTGACCCATTCGCAGCCGCGCGACCCCGATTTGATACGCCTGGGCAGTATCGGTTTTCCGGTTCACAATACAGAACAGAAAATTGTAGATGTTGAGACCGGGACGCGCGAATTACCCGCTGGTGAGAGCGGAGAGCTCCTGGTGCGCGGCGAGCAGGTAATGAAAGGCTACCTCAAGGCTCCCGAAGAGACTGCAAATGCGCTACGAGACGGCTGGCTTCATACAGGCGATATTGGCTACATCGATGAAGATGGCTATACCTATATTGTAGATCGTAAGAAAGAGATGATTAAATACAATGGCTTCGGCATCGCGCCCGCCGAGATTGAGTCTCTCCTGCTAGAGCACCCATCTGTAATCGATGCGGCCGTGATCGGTGTACCCGATGAGGCCTCCGGCGAGATTATAAAAGGCTTTGTGGTTCTTCGTAAAGAAGATACTATTACCTCAGAAGAGATTCTGGCGTTCACGAATGGAAAGTTGTCGGGCTATAAACGCATTCATCTGGTCGAGATCACCAACTCTATTCCTAAAACGGCATCAGGGAAGATTCTGCGTCGTGAACTAAAAGAACGTGAAAAAGAGTTAAGAGCGTCTAAAGAAAGCTAGCAGTAACAGGCTTGTAATCGATTGATCTTCCTGTTTTCCATTTCTTCGCACTCTTGCGCAAAATGCAAGAG
>CAXTXB010000023.1:7056-19136 GCA_964247965.1 uncultured Dictyobacter sp.
ATTAAGAACAGTCCACGGGCCATTGCCTCTCCAGCCAGAGAGCAAACGACCACAAGATAGAGCATACCCGTTGCAGACTGGAATGAACGATCTCGAATCAGCTTCCAGGCCAGTCCACCTAGAATCAGGGGCATGACAAAGCCTACCAGGATATGAATCCAGCCAATTGCATTTGTGCTCAATGGAGTGACAACGGGCACATTGGCCGGCCTGATTGGTGCTCCAGGCGCTGGAGTAGCCTGCGCCGCGACGGCTGAAGAATTTATTGGCTTGTTCACATACGTTGAGGTCGGACCGGCGGCCAGAAAAAAGGCTACCTGGGCCACAACGGCAAACAGAACGACGGTGGTAGAAAACAAGAGTGGTCTCTCCGAAAGGGCTGGTGTGACAAGATACCAGTGACCCAACCACATAGCGGTCAGCACGCCACCTAAGGCGAATGCGGCAGCAAAAAAACTGGCGACAGTAAATACACCGGCTACATTTGTGGCGGCAAGCGGTCGATAAATCATGGCTATGACCAACAGCGTCGCCAGGCCCGCTATTACGGTTGCTACTCCGCTGAGCAAGCGTAGACTACGCAGGACGGAAGGTCGTTGTCGCCTCTCCACTACCTCCTCACCTTCATTTCCATTCCTGTCGGCTCCACCAGCTTTCTTGTCGAGCAAGAGAAAGAGGCTGTAGGGAATCAGCAGCAGGAAGAAGAGGAGTAGCGGTAAAGAAAGAGACCCGGTCCAGGCTTTATCAAGCTGTGGATAGGTGTTTAACAATCTGGGCTGTGAAAATACTTGTTGAAACCAGTATGTTAGCCCCGCCAAAACCAGGTAGATCAACGCATATGAGATGAGGAAGCCGCGCTTTACCTCATTGCGCCAGTCGAGGAAGACCAGCACACTTACTGCGCCTATCGAAACTTCTGCCATCACTATAAAAAGAACTAGTGGTAACGTTTGCAGCATGATATCTTTTTATCCTTTAAGTGCGTTTATTCAAGCATGAGGAAAGAGCCCTTCCACTACATCTCAGATTATAACGCTGTTCTTAACAGGTGACAATATCGGCAGATGGATAGCACTACAAGAGTTTCTGTGCTTATATTGACAGATGCACTCTGTTCCTCTACACTAGAAGGGCATGTTCTCAGAAGCAAAGCACATATTAAATGCTAGTCGCATATACAAAGAGAGGCCCTATGCCACGTTGCCCCAATCCTCGCTGTCAGATCGATTATCCATCCGGAACAACCCAGTGCACAAACCCGTTTTGTCGTTGTCTGTTACCAGAAGCAGTTGTTGCCGGGCGCTACCGCATTGAAACATTAATAGGTATAGGTGGTATGGGCGCTGTCTATCGTGCAAGTGATACTTTTGAGATTCAGCAGATCGCGCTCAAGATTCTCTCTTTCGTCCAAAGTGCTACGGATGCAACGGTAGCGGTTGAGCGTTTCCGTCGCGAAGCTCGCTATGCTCACCAGCTCAAGCACAAGAATATTGTTCCAGTTTTAAACTTCGGGCAGGATGGCCAACTACTTTACATCGCAATGCCTCTTATCACAGGAGGAACATTAAAGGCACTACTTAAAGCTGAACAGCCGCTCCCTATCCGGCAAGCACAGGGCTATCTCAATGACCTGGCTACTGCCATCGATGTCATTCATAGCCATCCACAACAGATCGTGCATCGCGATATCAAACCCTCTAATCTCTTGATTCACCAGGATGACGGACGCCTGGTTGTGGCAGACTTCGGCATCGCTCGCGCTATGCAGCAGGAAAAACCTCTGACTCAACGTGGCTGGTCGCTTGGTACAGAGCATTATATTGCGCCGGAACAAGAGCATGGCAACGCACAACCGGCCAGTGATATCTATGCGATGGGTGTAGTCGCCTATCAAATGTTCACGGGGCTCTTGCCATTTCAGGCCGTTGTACGCAACCGCGCGGCAGAACTTCCTGCCCCCAGTTCTCTCAATCCAGCACTCCCCTCTGCGGTAGACCCTATCATTACACGAGCCATGAATATTGAGCCGGAGAAGCGCTACAGTTCAGGGCAGGCTTTTGCCGATGCTTTGAACGATGCTCTCTCCGACGACAATAATATATGGTCAGATCTAACTATCGCGGATACGGTTTCCGAGACCATGCTGGCTCCCAATAACGCTAATATTATTGTGCGCACTCTCATTCCACAGAACCCCTGTAGTCAGTGTGGCCGGGAGAATCGCACAACATCTCGGTTCTGTCGCCATTGTGGACACACCCTGAACGATACCTCGCCTTTCAGCACTGAAGCTTATCAAGTTGGCTATGTTAGTGACATAGGGCAGCGTGCGCACGAAAATGAGGATATGCTCCTTGTGGTTCAGGGATTATGTGTTACCTTGCCGTTACCTCCTCATCCCTTTGGCCTTTTTGCCGTAGCAGATGGCCTGCAGGGTACCCATGGTAAATCTGCTGGCGGCCACGAGGCGAGTCGCCTGGCGATCGAAACGGTTGCCGATGTGCTGATTCCGCTGCTTTCTACGCCTGCACCGACTCCATTACAAACAGGTTCATTCACGCCTGGTGGTAATAATCAGCCCAGTCGCACTTTGCCAAAGCCGGCATCATCTGAGGCAATACTGAAACAATGGATTCATGATGCTGTCCGCCAGGCCAACCAGGTTACTTACCATTGCAACGCGGACTACGACACTACGATGGCCAGCACACTTACTGTGGTGGTGACTTATAAACAGTATCTCTACGTTGCGAGCGTTGGCGATAGCCGCGCTTACTACTACAATCCTAAAAAAGGTTTGCAACACCTCACGCAAGATTCTACAACTGGTTCTGTTAAGCCTGATCAGTACTACCTGGGACAAAACTATCAGATCCCGATAGACAACTTTCAATGCGAGATTGAGGCTGGCGATACGGTTCTGCTCTGTACTGATGGTCTCTGGCATATGGTTCCAGATGATCGTATTCAGGATATTTTAAGCCAGGGGGGCGATCCTCAGAAGCTAGCTATGACATTGGT
Organism: uncultured Dictyobacter sp.; assembly: GCA_964247965.1. Lineage (GTDB taxonomy): Bacteria > Chloroflexota > Ktedonobacteria > Ktedonobacterales > Ktedonobacteraceae > Dictyobacter. The sequence goes on from CAXTXB010000023.1 coordinate 10,078, forward strand.
GATGGAGGCTAATCGTGCTGGTGGAGAGGGTAATGTCAGCGCAGTCGTAGCCCTTGTGCAATAAGTAGGTAGTGCTCATCCATCAGGGCTGCGTGGTTATGGTTGCGGCTCCTTGAGCTGATAGCCTGCGCCACGAACGGTGTAAATGACATCGGGCTCATTTTGCTCACATAACTTACGCCGGAGATAGCGAATATAGACGTCGATTACATTTGAGAGGTGTTCTGTGTCACTATCCCAGACATGCTCGGCTATCATAGAGCGGCTCAACACCTGGTGCGGATGACGCATAAAGAACTCTAAGAGCGCATACTCTTTACTTCCTAGTGTTATAGCGCGCTCACCACGCTGCACCTCGTGAGTGCGAGTGTCGAGCGTTATATCCATAAACTGTAGTTGAGGAGACTTGGTAGGGCTACGTCGCCGTAAGAGTGCACGTACGCGTGCCTCCAGTTCACTGAAGGCGAATGGCTTCGCAAGGTAGTCATCAGCTCCAAGGTCCAGGCCCTGAACACGGTCATCAACACCTCCAAGTGCGGTAAGCAGCAGGATAGGCATAGACCGGCCTTGACTACGAAGTTGTTTACATACTTCAAAACCACTCAGGCCTGGTAAGAGCACATCTAGAATAATGAGATCGTATGGTGTTGCCAGACCTGCCACAAAAGCATCTTCGCCATGCGCAACGAGATCAACCGCATAATGGTTCCCTTCCAGGCCTTTTTTAAGGCTGGGACCCAGACGAGGATCATCTTCAACTACCAGAATCCGCATGAACGTTTTCTCGCTCCTCATTTTTAACAGTAGCATGCATTGGCCCCCGGCTCACCACGACTCCTGCAGTAAGTAACACAAGCAACCAATGCAACTTCTGTCAGTATAGTTCGCCTTCATGAGAAGACGATGAATTTAAACAAGCCTAGAAGCTCATCCCGTTTTACGGGACTGAGAGTGTCACGAGATACTATTCCGAACCAGTTGCCAGCAGCGCAGCACTTCAGCAACACTCCAGGCCTGCGCGAAACAGCCACTAGCAGTAAAGGGAGGCTCGGGCTCAGCAACTTCGCTGAGCGTCCCCAGGCATATCTCCCACAACTGCTGTACAAAGGGCTGAAGCAGCGGTAACAACATACTATAGTCGTTATGAACACGCAGATGCACATCAACATACGCTCCGATTAGCCATTGCCAGACGGCTCCTTGATGATACGAGCTATCATGCTGCTTCCGATCACCCGCAGAATGCGCACAATACGCCGGGTCAGTCGGGCTTAGAGAGCGCAGACCAGCAGGAGTGAGTAGGTGTTCTGTCACTTTCTGTAGAACGCTGGCTGCCTGGGCTTCCGTAAGGAGTTCATGATGCAACGATGCCGCAAAGAGTTGATTTGGTCGCAAAGCAGCATCATTTTGTCCTGGCACATCATCAACATCGACTACATCGTAGAGGTATCCACCCGCTTCATACCAGAAACGTGGGGCGAAATTTTGTCTCACCTGGCCACGCAGCCGCCCATATTGTGTCGCATCAGTTGAAAGATGTACAGCCCAGCCTTCCATCACGCTCAAAGCATAATACCAGAGTGCGTTCACCTCTACAGCCTTCCCGGATCGTGGGGTCACAACCCAATCGCCAACCTTAGCATCCATCCAGGTTAACTGAACACCGGGCACACCGGCTCGCAGAAGTCCGTCGTGCGGGTCCACTTGAATACCATATTCTGTGCCATGTATATACCACTGAATACTATCTTGTAACGTTGGGAAGAGGTCTTTCAGCAGTGTCCAGTCGCCAGTTTTGAGTAGATAGTGATCAATAGCACGAAACATCCAGAGTGTTGCATCAACGGTATTATAGACTGGCTCTTCTCCATTATCAGGGAAGCGGTTGGGAATTAAGCCTTTATTGATGTAGGACGCGAAGGCCTTTAGTAAGCCTCTTGCCTCGCTGTATCTCCCGGTACACAGCAGCAAACCTGGTAGAGAGATCATACTGTCACGTCCCCAATCTGTGAACCACGGGTATCCTGCAATAATAGTCTTGCGGTCAGGAGACATATGCTGTGGCTGATTGGTGATGGTTGGATTCGCATAATTCGGACGGTCTACAATAAACTGATCGGCCGCAAGGACAAGACGCGCCATTACTGGATCACGTACCTGCAAATCGTCTACCGTCCGATCTGCCACGACCAGAATTTGTCGTACACGACGCTGGTGACGCATGAGAGCCTGCGCGACCACGTCTTCATGATATGGTCCTCCATATCCCCAGGAACAGGTGGTCTGGGTTTCAGCGGCAAATACAAGCGTCTTGCGCACGCCAGGGGCCAGTGTTATGCGGAATAGGCCAGGCTGATAGACATCTTCAAGATCGGGAAGTCCACGCTCATTATCTCTTCTGTGCCATAGATGCCAATACCAGCTTCCATTAGGCTCAAAGGTGGTGTCGGCACCTGCTATTAGATGATAAGCAGGTGCGCCTTCATATGCACGAATACGACAACGGTTCCCGCTATTTTCCACGAGAAAGTGCCAATCATTTGCTCCTTGCGTTGTCTTATGATAATCACGTGTAAGACAGAAGGGCGAAACTAAAAGTGTCAAGAATGTGTTTGTTGGGACTATATGCGCATCGGTAGTCCGTTCACCTTCATCAAGAACGCCATGCATCGTATATTGCACATATGTGGTGTTTTGCCCATACTCCATCCAGATGCGTTTCTCTAAAATAAGTGAGTCACTCAGACGATAAACGAAACAGGGAATGTCACCTTCTAAAGCAACACGATCAAGATACCTATACCCTTGTGGCTCGATTGTGCCTCCCTGATACTCGTTGACTCCCAGATGCAGCGTCTGGCTCCCGGGTAGTACAATCTCTTCATCAACTTTAGAGACAAGCACTACTCGCTCATGCGGAGGCGAAAGTGAAGCAACGAGCAGACCATGATAGCTCCGCGTGGCTGCACCAACTATCGAACCTGCAGCATAACCCCCTAATCCGTTTGTTACAAGCCATTCATGGTTAAGCCCTTCCTGAATAGTATGACCCAGGTCAATCTGAAGATTCCATGCCTTTATCTGTGTATAATCTGGTAACGCTCTATCCTGCTTCAGAACCATAATCCATCCCTCTTGCCGTTTGACATGTTTAACTCGTCTATGAAACGTGCTCCATGGCTAAAGCTCCAAAATCATTGACTGTTACACAACCATGATGTTAAATAGATCGGACAAGATCGTCTATATCTGATTCGAGCACGATGCATTTTATACAGTCATAGACAAAGCCATGCGTTGCAAGGCGACCTTCAGACGTTCTTCAGGTTCCGTGATGGATATGCGAACGTAACCTTCACCAGCATGCCCGAAGTTTGTACCAGGGGTAACAAAGACTCCTGTTTTCTCAAAGAGCTGATTCGCGAACTTCCGTGCTGCAAACCCGACAGATACATCGGGTACATCGGGTACATGGGCCCACACATAGAGGCCCGCACGTGGTGTTGCGGCACGCATCCCGATGGCGTTGCAACCCTCAACTATTAGATCGCGCCTGCGCTTATAGACAGCATTTCTCTGCTCTAGCCAGGAGGGAGGGAGTTGTAACGCTTCAATGGCAGCATACTGTACCGGCCGAAAAATCCCGCTGTCGATATTACTTTTTAAGCGCCCTACAGCATCCACAAGATCGGGATTACCGATGATCATCCCTATACGGAAACCGGCCATATTATACGTCTTACTTAGCGAATGAAGTTCGACAGCAACATCTTTAGCGCCGGGTATTTGTAATATACTCATCGGGCGAAAATCATCAAAATAAACCTCTGCATAAGCCATATCATGGATGATGACCAGGTCGTTGATGCGCGCAAAATCTACCACACGGGTGAAGAAATCCTTATCGGCACAAGCCGCAGTCGGGTTGTTGGGATAATTGAGCCAGAGCACGCGTGCTCTCTTTAACACTGCAGATGGAATAGATTCCAGCTCGGGCAGATACCCGTTCTGCTCTAGCAATGGTAACATATACGGCTCCGCACCCAGTGTTGTTGTGCCTGTGACGTAGACAGGATAATAGGGATCTGGAACCAGTGCGACATCGCTGGCATTCAAGACGGCTGTCGCGGCGTAGGCCAGGCCCTCTTTTGAACCAAGCAGAGGTAAAATCTCGCGCTCGGGTATCAGGCTGACTCCGAAGCGCCGCTCAAACCATGTAGCAATCGCTTCATGCAGTGCGCGCATCCCGCGATACTCTGGATAGCGATGATTCTTGGTCTCCTGCATAGCAGCACAGAGACGTTCGATAACGGCTTCAGGCGCTGGCAGGTCTGGATCGCCCATCGATAAATTAATCACGTCCACGCCCGCAGCCTGACGCTCTGCAATCTTTTTCTTCGCATCTGCAAAGTGGTAGGGGGGCAGGTTATTAATCATGTTGGAAAGTTGCACGAAAGTTGCTGCCTTTCTAAATGTGTCGAAATGTATTCACCACATCGTCGATTCCGGTGAAAACATCCGTACACCGTACAGAGATCCGCTCTGTATGTGGCTCTAGCCGGGCAAGATACCGCTTGAGGATATTGACCGCGTATTCTTATCACGATCTATCACTAAGCAACATTCAGTATTAGGACAGCGATACGTTCGTTTCCAGAGCGGCATATCTTGCTTGTGTTCACATCCACTACAGGTTTTAGAAGTATCGCGCTCGTCTGTGGGTATAATCACCACAGAACAGAGGCCATATGCTTCGGTTCGGGTTTGGGGTGACGACGTTGCAAGCTGGCACCCCTGACACATACTCCATGAACACACTTTCAATAACTCAAAAGACGATTGCCTAAGGAGCTACTTTCAATAGAGGTTTAAGCCTAAATCGTCCAAAGTTATTGGTGGCTTATCAGATTCGGCAAGCAAATTGTTGACCGCTTCTAGAACTTGCGTTGCAGTATCGTAAGTCACACGCCTACCTCGCTCTGCATTTTTTACAGTCCCAGTTCCAACAGATCTTGTTCTACGCGCTAAACCCTCTTGTGATATCCCTAGTTCCAGACGAATTCTCTTTAATGCCGTGTCAGCCATAATTCTTTATGGATTTCCTTTATTAGTACTATCCGTAAAGCGTTACCTGCAATGCATTACCCTTACTATATCAAACTTGATCACAAAAAGTCAAGGCTTTATAGGCAACGCTTTATGGACATTTCTATCCTAGCGCAAGATCATCGCCATGTCAACGATACTGATTTGGATTGGCGCTCTAATAGTCAATCTATCTCTTGAGTATCGGTAGTGAGGTCTTCTGCTTCGTACCAGTTTTTCCCCACTTTCATTTCTACCTTAATTGGCACATCCAGTTTCTCCACGCCTTCCATCCTCGTTTTGATAAGTTTCTTGGCACGCTCAAGTTCTTCGACTGGCACTTCAAAAACGAGTTCATCGTGCACCTGCAGGATCATGCGCGTCTTCATACCCGTCTCCCTCAGATCGTGCTGCAGACGTAGCATGGCAATTTTGATAAGGTCTGCGTTGGAGCCCTGAATGGGCATGTTAATCGCTTCGCGCTCTAACGCCTGGCGCTCGGTGTAGGACAGGGCGTGCATATCCGGGAAGAAACGCTTCCGTCCATAGAGGGTGTTGACATAGCCCTGCGTGCGTGCCTGCAGTAGCGTGCTATCTACATAGCCTTTGATATTTGGGAATGTCTCATGATAGCGCCTGATAAACTCTGCAGAACTAGCGTTTGTCATGCCCGTCACCTGCGAAAGTCCAAAGGCTGACTGTCCATACAGTACAGCATAGACAACCGTTTTAGCCAGGCGACGTTGATCCTTGCTGACATCCTCTACCGGCACACCGAAGAGCGAGGAGGCGGTGATTGTATGAATATCCTCTCCAGTACTGAAAGCTTCCACCAGCCGTGGCTCATGTGTAATATGCGCCAGGATACGTAGTTCAAACTGCGAGTAGTCGGCGGTAAGCAGGACGTAACTTGGATCGGCAATAAAAGCGCGACGAATACGCCGGCCAACTTCTGTACGTACAGGAATATTCTGCAGATTGGGGTTGCTCGACGACAAACGCCCGCTGGACGCGATGGTCTGATTGAAGGAGGTATAGACGCGCCCGGTACGCTCATCCATCAGGGTGAGTAGCCCATCGATATACGTTGACTTGAGCTTATTAAGCTGGCGGTATTCTAGTAAGTAATCGACAACAGAGTGTTTGCCACGCAGATTCTCAATTACGTCCGCGCTGACCGAGTACCCTGTCTTTGTCTTCTTGCCACTGGGTAGCTTGAGTTCGACAAAGAGGACGTCGGCGAGCTGCCTGGTTGAATTGATGTTGAAGTGATGGCCTACTGCGGCATAAACCTCCTGCTCCAGGTTCTGCAGTTGACCATCGAGTTCCTCACCGAACTCGCGCAGGAAGTCAGCATCTAGTGCCACACCGTACAACTCCATTTGCATAAGGACGGGGATGAGCGGCAGCTCTATTCTCTCGTACATCGCCAGGAGACCATTCTGCTTTAATTCGGCCTGAACAGGTTCTACCAGGCGCAGCGTCATATCAGCGTCGCTACCAGCATAGTCTGCAGCCTTGCGCACCGGCACCTGGGCCATACTTATCATCTTGCTACCCGATCCAATGAGCTCGTTGATCGAAGTCATGACATATCCAAGACGTTGAAAGGCCTGATCCTTGAGCCCTACTCCTCGCCTCCCAGGATCGGTGAGGTAGGCACCCAGCATACTATCGAAGGCGAGCCCGCGTGTGGCAACACCGTTGCGCAGCAATATGGCGAGATCGTACTTTGCATTGTGCATATACTTCTGTACGTGTTCATCTTCCAGGACAGGCCTCAGCTTCTCCATCACATATGTAAGTGGCAATTGCGTCCCTGCTTCTTGCCCATCTGGCGCTGCAATATGGCCCACAGGAATGTAATATGCTTCGCCTGGAGCCATGGAGAGAGAAATTCCTACAAGCTCCGCGCGGCGAGGATCTTCTGACGAGGTCTCGGTATCAATGGCAAAACGCCCGGCATCAAAGAGACTTTTGACAAGCACGCGCAGGCTCTCTTCAGTATTGACGACCATCGTATTTGTACGCTGAGATGGTGATGATGGCGAAGAGAGTGAAGTTTCCTGCAAATGAGGAGCTCTGCTCTCGGTGAGGCTAGGTAGACGGAGTCTGTGTACAACTTCAGGGTGCGGAGCTTCGACCTCGAACAGGCTGAGTTGTAGCGGACCATCTTCGAGCTCTACCTCGGCAGAGTCTTGTCCTACATGCTCGTTGTAGCTAGCATGAACCGAAGCCGTTCCATTTGAAGAGATCGCTGAAGAGATCGCGGGACCCTCGCCCACCTCTGCCGATAACTCTTCGCCGGGAGGGGGCGGGGGGGTAATAATTGGCACAACGCCTATCGGTGGCGCGTACAATAAATTATCTCTATCTGCATTTTCTATCTGTGGATTCTCAGCCCGCACCTCAGTCTGCTCCGCAGAAGATTGTGCTGGAGCATCATCTTTTCCTATATTGGTCAGACCCAATTCACGGAAGAGCGCCAGGGCTCGTTCAATGAGTGTACGAAACTCCAACTCACGGAAGAGGCTGATAACCTTTTCGTTATCAACGTGGGTCATTCGACACGCCTCTAAATCCAGGTGTACGGGAGCATCGAGCACAATTGTAGCCAGAAATTTACTCTGCCGCGCCTGCTCGCTCCACTCGCTTAAAAGCTTCTGTTCCTTTGGCTTTAACTCGTTAACATGAGCCAGGATGCCTTCTAGATCGTGGTAGTCAGCAAGCAAGCGTGAAGCCGTCTTTTCGCCAATGCCCGGCACGCCGGGGATATTATCAGATTTGTCGCCGATCAAACCCTTGAAATCTGGCAATCTCTGCGGCTCAAAACCATAGCGCCTCTCAACTTCAGGCTCATCATACTCGGTTACTTCCGTGATACCGCGCTTCGCTACCTTGACCAGAACCTGCTCATTGACTAATTGCAGCGTGTCCATATCACCCGTATAAATAATAGTATTTACGTCCAGGTGCTTTGCTTGTACAGATAGTGTACCCAGCACATCGTCAGCCTCAAAACCATCTTGCTCATAGATCTGAATGCCAAAGGCCTGAACTACTTCTCGAATACGCGCAAATTGTGGCTTCATATTATCGGGGAGCGCAGGGCGTTGAGCTTTGTACGGAGTATATTGAATATGACGAAACGTCGGGCCTGGTCGGTCAAAGGTGACCGCAATATAATCTGGCCTCTCCTCTAGAAGTGCCTTCATGAGCATGGACGTAAAGCCAAAAGTGGCGTTGACTGGTTCACCACTACTGGTAGAAAGATCTTCTGGCACTGCATGAAAGGCTCGATGGATAATGGCGTGTCCATCAATTAAAATCAATTTTTTTCTCTTCATTTTTCTTTTCCTCTCTCCTTTTCCCCCATCATCTCTGTTCCAACCCTCGTGCCAGAATATGGTAATTCTCCGGAGTTCTCTCTCATCGGGCACACAAAAACTCTACGTTTCTTGCGGGTGACTTTTACTCTTGCTGTATTTTATTATGTTTGCGCCGATATGTATAGTATAGTTAACTGGCAAGCAGTGTTGTAGCGTGCTCATGTGACGCTAGAAGCTATGCAAAAGAGAGGTCAGTAAGCAAAACGACAACTGAGAACTATATACTAAACTTCTCCGTTTTGCGCTGGTGGGTCTGTCATCAGTATGTCATAAGGTCAACAAAGAAAGTTAAAATAAAAGGAGGATACATGCCTCGCACCACATCTAACGTTCTAGAAAAGCATCCTAATAATGCAGGAGATAACACTATGGCTGATGAGAAGAGAGAAGAGCTTTTAACAGTACGCGAGGTCGCGCGCCGTTTGCGTGTCGATGATACTACCGTCCGACGCTGGATTAAAAGTAGTGCGCTGGAAGCAATTACACTTCCTCATCGGGGTAAACGCCAGGCCTATCGTATCAAGCGTTCAACGCTGGATACCTTGCTCGGCGACGAATTACCATCTGTCTAGCAACTTTGATTCG
>CAXTXB010000023.1:19227-24945 GCA_964247965.1 uncultured Dictyobacter sp.
ACCCAGTACTCATCTCCTATTGTTGTAAACCGCTTACCACACGAGCGTACTTCTCAGCCAATGCCTGCGCTTGCTCATTCGACACCGATTCTGCATAAATATGGAAGAATGGACCATCGGCGTCTGGCAACACTAATACCCATTCTTTGCCCAGATCGATCTTGATACCATCAATAGGTTTTGTTCTACGCTCACGATACTGTTCGCTCAGAATACGCATAACTTTGCCCTTACTTTCCCAGGGGCAAGGAACACGTGTGCTGCTCATATAGTAGGGAGGAAGATCATCTACAACCTCTGAGAGGCGCACATCAAAGGTGGCCAATAACTCTAGCAGCTTGGCAATTGCCAACATGCCATCAAAAGCTGGATGCAGGTCTGGAAAAGCAAACTGACCGGTGCCATCACCGACCAGCACGACCCCTTCCCGCCCTGCTGCTGTCATTAACGCATGGGCAAGCACTTTGGTCTGCTGGATATTTCCATCGTAGCGCTGCGCGATAGTTTCTAATGCACTGGGAGCAGTCACGGGTGCGGCAACTGTTGCGTTGTGGTGACGGCGTAAGAACAGGCTTGTCATGACGGCAAGCATTTTCATACCATCAAGGATGCGTCCACGATCGTCAACAATGGAGATACGCTCCCCGCTCGGATCGATGCGTATGCCCATCTCTGTGTTCAAAGCCGAACTGATGGTTGCCAGGCGCTGCATGTCTCTGTTTAACTCATCAGGCGTACGAGCCGTGGTGGCATCCTCAGTACCTGAATTGAGCACGATGACTTCACAGCCCAGGTTGTTTAGAATCTTCGGCAGCAGCTCTACCGTGCTACCATGTGCATAGTCAACGACAAGCTGGAATCTCCGTTTGCGCACAACTTCGTGATCAACTGTTTTATTATACCCTTTAAGATAATGATCAACGACATCGGCATTACTGAGAACGTCGATGGCTCCTATCTCGTCAAGGTAGACGCGACGAAAGTCTTCTCGAAAGAAGAGATTTTCGATTTTTCGCTCAGTTGTCTTGTTGATGTCTAACCCATTCTGGTCGAAGATCTTAATCTCAACGGCACGCTGATCGTTGGGCGAGACGCTTACATGGACACAACCGACCGCATCGGTTGTACGAATAAAATAGCGCGCCACTGGCAATGGGACCTGGTTGATATCATGAACATTTACACCTGCAGATGGCAAGCCTGCGTTGATACCACGTTTAATCATGCGCGATGTGCGATTGATATCTCGATTCAGGCAGACGATCGAGCCTTTGGGCAAGATCGCTCCATACGCGGCTCCAAGCTTGGTCGCAAACTCGGGCGTAATGTCTACGTTCACCAGACCGGTGATGCCATAACGACTAAACAGGCTGCGTCTCCCCTGCGAACCCCAGATGATGCTTGTATTAACCACTGCGCCCGCTTCGACCTCTTTGTCCGGCCAGATTTTTACGCTCGGCTGTATAATAGCCCCATCTTGAATGATTGAGTTGTCGCCGATGACTGATCCCTCAAACATGACTGATTTACTCTTGATATTGGATGAGGAACCGACAATTGCACCTCGTAGCTCGGCCCGGTCTCCAATATATGAGTTATTCCAGACAATGCTGCGGTCAACTTGCGCGCGCTCGTCTATGATGGTGTAACTGCCAATCATGCTTGGTCCATGAATAATCGCGCCACCGCGCACTCTACAATCACGCCCCAGGTAAACCGGGCCGTAAATCTGGGCGTCTGCGTTGATGTCAACACCCTCTTCACACCAGATATTGTCGCCGATATTCTTTGCATCGATGGGCAGATCTACATTCCCTTGCAAAATATCGGCGTTCGCACGCATGTATTCGCTCAAGCTGCCAACATCACACCAGTAGCCACCGGGGGCAACGTAACCAAACAGAGGGTCACCCTGCCTTAACATCATTGGGAAGAGTTCCTGGCTGAAGTCAAACTGCTTGTTTTTCTCAAAATAGCTAAAGATTTTCGGATCGAGGACATAGATGCCTGTGTTGATTGTATCGCTAAACACTTCTCCCCAGCTTGGCTTCTCTAGAAATTGAGTAATATGACCGTCCTCATTCGTGATAATTACTCCATATTCCAAAGGATTGGGCACATGCGCGAGGAGAAGGGTGGCAAGAGACTTTTTCTCGTTGTGATACTTTAAAAGGTCGGTCAAGTCGTAGTCGGTGAGCGCATCTCCACTAATCACGAGAAAGGGCTCGGTGAGCTGATCCTCAGCGTTTTTTACACTCCCTGCCGTCCCTAGCGGGACGTCCTCTCGCGAGTAGGTGATATGCATCCCCCATTGTGAGCCGTTACCAAAGTAATCTTCGATGTTGCTCGCCAAATATTGGACGGTGACAACGACCTCGTTTATGCCATGACGTTTCAGTAGGTGAAGGATATGCTCCATCACAGGCTTGCCTGCAATAGGAACCATTGGTTTAGGCCGTCGAATCGTCAATGGTCGCAGCCTCGATCCTTCCCCCCCGGCCATAACAACCGCTTTCATAGAGGCCTCCCTTGAGTAGAATAACTTGCATAGTTACTCGGGCTGTAAGTGGAAGTATAATGAAGGACGGCGTAGCAATGCCACGCCGTCCCATCTGCTCCGCTGATTCCATTGTACAACATCTACGAAGAGTGCCGCAAGTTCACTTTTCATGTCCCCCCTCTCTCCACCTCTCCTCCCCTACCACTCACTCAGACGCCCATGCTCCACAAGCCAGCGCGCGAATCGGTGATAATTCGTCTCTTCAGTCGCTTTCCGCTCTTCATACTCCTCCTGGAGCCGAATGAGACGTTGAGCTTCTTCTACAGTAAAACCCTCATCTAGGAGGGCATCGACGAGCAGATCCATATATTGCTGCATATAAAGTCCTCCTTCCTTCTCTTCTACATTCGAGTTTATAGACAACTGTGTTCACTACAGAGAGACAGACAGTGTACTCTCCCAATTTCTAGCTCGCACCTACATTCCCACTGTGCCTGGCTGGCTTTTACTGTCTCTTGAGCTAAAACTGAGTACACTTCGTGGTATACAAACGTTTGCCGGTACTACTACGACGAGGAGTATACAGGCAGCAGGTACATACACAAACACTTCTTCCCACTACCCTCTTACGTGCTACTATACATAATATAGCATATTATAGTTTACTACTACCACTCGGTAGGAGTATTGCCTCAAACTTCTCTACAGGCTGCTTTACGTGAGGTATCTTCTCCTTTAGCGCTCTGTTTTTATGTTCCATTTTTCTTTCACGAGCTTTATTTTTTTAAATTTTGCTTTTGCCATTCGTCTCTTTACAGACTTCCAATTTATAAAGGTTGTCAGGATGCATTTTCACATAATCTTCACATGAAATTGTAGAGCATAATACCACTTCACAAGCCAGTGCTGCACCCCACGCATTACTTCTCTCTCTATGAGTTTTGAGAGAGAGCTTGACAAGCCCTAAATCCCAATGGTACAATACGCTCAATGAAAGGAGGTGGTGTGCAATGGATCAATGTAGTCGCTGCACAGGCAGTGATAAAAACTCCCGCACCTTCCAGGGGAGAGGGGCCAGGCGGTAAGCCTCCGTCTCTTACACCAGGCTCTATAGCCAGGTGAGGGTTGAAAAATACACATCGGTGGGGGCATGAGCTTCCTGCCTGTGCAGCACTCCCAGAGCAAGAGCGACTATATCGTTTCCCTTGTTCTGGGTTTTTTATAGACCTTTCATTTTATCCATTTGATGCATATCGCGTTTTTATTGTGCACGAGATACATCATCGGCCCTTCTACTTTTCAATAGATGAAAAGTATTTTAGCACGTCACAGCACCCTTACCAGGGATACAGCAGAGCAGTCTGCACATACTTCCATATTACGGATTCGTATGTTCATCTGCTCATCGGTTACAGATATAGATAGATTGAATTGGTAGAGCTTGAACAATTTTGAAATTCCAGCTTCCAGGCAGCTTCGTCTTAGTACTCTAAGAGAGGTTCTGGACACAGAAGTATTTGGCATCGGTAATCGCATTGTATATGTGCCAATTGTAGCTTCAACAAACATACTGGCAATGCAGTTAGCTCAAGGCGGGTCAGAAGAGGGGGTGGTGGTACTTACCGATAGTCAGACCGCTGGTAAGGGTCGTCAGGGACGGCGTTGGATCGATGTAGCCGGTTGGAATGTACTCTCGTCTATTGTTCTCCGACCATTATTTCCTTTCTATCTATTGATAATGGTTGCCTCACTTGCTGTCGTGGCTAGTATTGCCGACACGTGTGGCGTTGTTGCAACTATTAAGTGGCCCAATGATGTTCTTATTGGGGATCGCAAGGTTGCAGGCATTTTGATCGAAACGAGCCATGATCGTGCAGGTCATTTCGTAGCTATCCTGGGTATTGGCGTTAATGTCAATGGGCATATTGCACACTTAAGTGCTGACCTCTCACTCTCATCATCGACTACTTTGGGGCTTACAACAGGGGCAACGACCCTTGAAGAGGATTGTGGACGGATGGTGAGTCGAGAGCTCTTCATCGCTCATCTCTTACGACATATCGAAACACTATATCTTGCGTTGCAACGAGAGGCCACAGACTCTACGGCACCAGGCATGATGCCTTTCTCTCGCTTGATACGAGAGCAATGGCGCAATCAACTTTCTACGCTCGGCCGCTCTATACAGGTGCGCCAGGGCGATAAGCTTCTCAGCGGGGTTGCTGAGGATGTGAATGATCAGGGAGAGCTGTTACTCCGCAGTCATTCCGGTGAACTCGTCAGCATTACTTGGGGAGATGTGGGTTAACGTTCACTACTCACTATTTCTCGCTTTATACTCTTACTAGTTGACGAGATGATGAAACAAAGAGGAGGCAACTCCTTTACCACACAAATGAGAGGATGCATAACATGGAGTCACAGGAAGTATTCCTCACCAATGACGGTTTACAGCGTGCGATGAGCCAACTCGAGTTCTTACGTACCGTCAAACGGGCTGAGGTCGCTCAGTATCTTCATGACGCCAAGGAATCAGGCGACGTAATCGACAATGCTGCGTACGAAGAAGCAAAAACTCAATATTCACAACTTGAGGGCCGCATCTCTGAACTTGAGCAGATGCTGGCAAAAGCGAAACTTATCGATAATGCTCCAACAGAGGTCGTTTCCCTTGGCTCTGTTGTTCATGTGAGCACCAGCACGGGCCGCGAGTGCCGCTATCAGCTGGTTGGTGCCTTTGAGGCCGATCCTGGTTCCGGGCGCATTTCTAATGAGTCGCCAGTCGGCCGGGCTCTCCTTGGGCACAAAAAAGGTGATCTCATTATCGTTTCAACCCCCGGTGGCGTGAAAGAATATACAATCTTGACCATCGAGTAATCACTCCTCCTAATACAGGTAAGGCGACCTGGAAGTGCCTCGACTTCACAGGTCGCTTTTTATAGACCGTATCTTGTGTATGCTGTGACCTTCCCTCCCTTCGGTGTTCCTCTTCTCTCGCTTCGATTCTGCCACACTATTTCAGAGAGTGCCGGAACTCCATCGCATCCACGTTCTGAGCACATGAGTTTGTGCAGCTAAGCTGCTCGAAGAGATTATAGTGTATAATTCTACTTTTTTCTACATCTTTAAGCTTCGCTTAAAGATTTAGAAAAAATTAGAATTATACACTATGTAACGAGCGCCGAAGGCGCGAGAACGTATGATGATAGGCCTCGGAC
>CAXTXB010000024.1:0-4384 GCA_964247965.1 uncultured Dictyobacter sp.
CGTATATAGAGCACACAGTCTAGAGTAGACCGACAGGAAATCTAATGACTATAGAGATTGTCACCACTTGTTTTGATAGATGCAGGAAAGGATATCGTCCAGATTATGTTACGTATTATCTACATGGGCACGCCCCATTTTGCGGTACCCGCACTCGAAGCTCTCATCAAAGGCTCCGCGCCGGGCGAATTGCTTCCCGAAGGCCTTGAAATCGTGACTGTGGTTACGCGGCCAGATAAACCTGCGGGGCGAGGTCGCGAGGTCGTATTTTCGCCTGTGAAGCAGAGCGCGCTGGCGCATGATATCCCTGTCTGGCAGCCGGGGTCATTCAAAAAAGCGGAAAATAGTGATGCGCTCGCCGAGTATCAGGCAGGCCTGTATATCGTGGCCGCATTCGGACAGATCTTACCGCAGAAAGTGTTGGATCAGCCGCGCCATGGCACACTTAATATTCATGCCTCGCTCCTGCCCAGGTACCGGGGGGCTGATCCCATCGCCGAGACTATCGTGCAGGGCGATCGCGAAACAGGTGTCTCTATCATGCTGCTGGATGCCGGCATCGACACAGGTCCCGTCCTGCTCAGCAAGAGTATGCCCCTGACCGGAGAAGAGACAACCGGGATACTGACAGAACAACTGTCAGAACTGGGCGCGCAAGCCTTACTGGAGACGCTACCCCTATGGATAGCCGGCAAGATCGCTCCCCAGCCCCAGGACGCGAACAAAGCCACCCATACGCGCATGCTCAACAAAGAGGACGGCCTCATCACCTGGAGCCTTCCCGCCGCCGCACTCGCGCGCAAAGTTCGTGCCTATCAACCCTGGCCCACCGCCTTCACCCACTGGAATGGCAAAGCGCTCAAAATTATCGCCGCCCATCCGCTCAGCGTCGAACTCGACGCAACCATACAACCCGGTACCGTCAGCGTGCAAGAGGAAGCCGGTCATAAAGTGATCGCCGTCGCAACCGGCGCTGGCCTACTGCTTGTAACACAGCTTCAGCTAGAGGGGAAAAAAGCGCTAACAGCTGAAGAATTCTTGCGCGGCTATAATCAGATCATAGGAGAAGTTTTGGCGTAGGTACGTTTTGCATCCGTGCGCCTTCGCGCTCGTCACGTTTTATATTCATTACTTTTTCTACATTTTTCGGGCTTAGCCCGAAAAATGTAGAAAAAGTAATGAATATAAAACGTGTATTTAAAGGTTGTTTTTTGCGGCCGCGTGTGGGCGGTTTACAAGGGCGGCCAGGATGCCAATGATGGCGAGTATAGTAAAGGCTACCACGTGCTTCAGGTGGAAGGCAGTGGGGTTATCTGATACGAGAATGTGGTAGATCCCAGGGATAGCATAATAGATGGCAATGGCGATAGCGACGATAGCAACGGCAATAGCACCGTAAAAAATGGTTGTGTTGTTCGAATTCATAACTATAAAACCTTTCTTCTGAGAATATTATAATAGTTCCCCTATGTAGAAGTGATGGCACTACTATACCAGGAATTTATGAGATAATCATGAGAATATAAACCTGAGTCTATATTCTCGGCTAGACTGGGCGCACAGTATAAAAGAGAATAATTGCCAGCAGGCCAAAGCCCCAGCAGTAGTATGCGAACGGATCGAGCCGCCCCTTCTCAAAGTACTTCATCAGAAACCTGGTACTAAGAAATGCTGCAATGCCTGAAAGAACCATGCCAACTATAATTTCCCAATAAGGAAATTGCTTCTGGTGTAAAAGCGCGGGAACCTCCAGCAGGGCTGCGGCAAAGATGATCGGCGTGCCAAGCAGGAAAGAATAGCGGGCCGAATCTTCGTGTGTCAGGCGCACGCCCAGGCCGGAGATAATCGTCATCCCTGAACGCGAGAAGCCAGGAATCAACGCGAGCGCCTGTGCTGATCCGACGATTAAAGCATCTTTCCACGTAAGCGACTTGAGCGGGCGAAAGTAGACTTCGCGGTCGCGAGGCGAAAGAGTTGTTACTTTCATCTCAGCGCGGCGGCGCAGTGCCTCACCTAGAAACAAAAAAGAGCCATTGAGGATAAGTACCGCCGCCACCAGGACGGGAGAAGAGAACAATGCCTCCACCTTATCCTTAAGTATCACGCCCAGCAGGCCCGCAGGGATGCAGCCAATAATGATCAGCCAGCTTATCCACTCATCTGTTCCCCTGCGTACCCTACCCACTTTCACAGTATTAACCATCGTCACGCCCACCTGCAGCCAGTCGCGCCAGAAGTAGATCAGCAGTGCGATACTGGTGCCCAGGTGCAAGGCTACGACCAGCGGGAGAAAACAACTCTTGCCCCCACATGCGGTCCCCTCTACAAGATTGCCCCAGCCAAACAGGCCGGGGAAGATCACCGTATGGCCCAGGCTACTAATCGGAAATAGCTCCGTTACTCCTTGCAATAGGGCTAAAAAAATAGTCTGTATTAATTTCAGATCCATGCTCTATTACTCTCTGTTTTTATAGGTATTAAGATGCAAATGTAGCATTTGCATCTTAATGCCAGGTATTTTTAATTGTTCACACCAAATTGTTGTTGTTTTTGTTGAAAATCATTATACGTGGACGAAAATACTGAAGACCCATCTTTTTTAGCAAAGAAGTAAAGATAAGTAGTCTTGGGCGGATTTGCCGCAACTATAAGGCTTTGCAGCCCGGGACTGCAGATGGGCGTAGGCGGTAAGCCAGACTTTATATATGTGTTCCAATCGCTGTCGGCTGCTATGTTGCTGCCTGTGTCCTTTAAGGGAGCCCAGTAGCGCGCAGGAGGATTCTGGGTATCGCGTGCATATTGCACGGTTGGATCAGCCTGCAGCTTCCTTCCTGTCTGATTCAAGCCTTCATCTGTATAAAGTCGGTTCCAATAGACGCTAGCTATATTGCCACGGTCCTGCGCCTTACCTGCCTCACGCTCAACGATAGATGCCAGGGTTAATACCTGGTAGAGGGTGAGCTGGTGCTGCGCTGCCTGTTGGTCCAGATGATTCTGCTGTATTTTATCATTCATTTCCTTGAGCATAATATTGATGACATCTCGGGCAGTACCATTGGTAGGAATATCATAGGTGTCCGGGAAGAGCAAGCCTTCCATGCTCGCACCCGCAGGCATATTTTTGAAGAGCAGCGGATATTTGCCGGTATCGGGAAATTGCTCAAAATGTTTGGTATACTTAAGAAAATCAGCTTTTTTGAAATTAGGGAGGTTCGTAGCCGCGACCGCGTCTGCGATCTGTTCCAGGCGATAGCCTTCAATAGTCTGAACCAGAATTTCATCCGGTGTTGCTTGTTGAAGATTGTCGATGATCTGACTAACTGTCATCTCCGAGTTGATCTTAGTATAGACACCCGCCTCCAGTTTCGTATCCAATCCTTTGATGCGTGCCCAGATGCGAAAGGCCAGGGCGTTGCGAATAATGCCCTTGCTCTGCAGATCATCAGCGATCTCAGCAGTCGTCTCACCTGGTCGGATCGTGATTGGCACGCTTTTAGCCGGACCGGCCACTGGCTGGAAAATATCGCTCGTGGTATTCCATGCGTAGAGAACCACACCAAATATAATAATGCCTACCAGGAGAACTGCGATAATCGCTGCACGTGATCTAGGTCGTCTCATTGGTTCATTCCCTTTTGTTCTATTTGCCCTGATGATCCAGGTAGTCCTGGAGAATAACTGCTGCGGCAAGCGCATCTATTTCCTGGCCGCGTCGGCGCTTCCGGCTCTGAGTATGTTGCCGACTGCCTCGCCTGTGACGGCTTTCCCCCTCATCCTGACCACGTTGCATAAGAAGACGTTGGGCCTCAACCGTTGAAAGCCGCTCATCCCAGAAGGTGAGCGGGATCGTGATATGGGTGCGCAAACGCTCCACAAAGGATTGTATGCGCTGCCCCTGAGCATGTATCTGCCCATCCAGGCTGATTGGTAAACCAACCACCAGCCCTTCCGCATCTGTTTCGCTAATAAGCTGTTGGATGTCTGCCCACGTCTGCTGCTCATCGCGTGTGACGTGTAACGTCGTGTAAGGAGAGGCTAGAAAACCACTTGCATCACAGACTGCGACACCAATTCTAGCTTCTCCCACATCCAATGCTATCAAACGAGCCATATATTATTCCTGACACCTTACTAACTTCTATCGTCATATTTCTACCATTGTATGCATGCTCTGCAAAAAGGACGGAAGGTAAGTACTTTTTGGGATACATGAGTAGCCATGGCAAGCCCACGTTATTGCATTGTAGCGAAGCTTCCCATGTTCTGTCTAGTAAATGGCTCTTGCATTAGCATTTTATGGTGATAGCAAGGACAATGGGTCATGCCAGATTTTTTTAAAAATATTAAAAAATTTGTTTTTTTTTGGAAGTTTTTTTTGGGTGGG
>CAXTXB010000024.1:4394-20348 GCA_964247965.1 uncultured Dictyobacter sp.
GCTTCACCCCCCCCTCAACAAAAGCTCCTAAAAAAAAAAATATTTATATTTTTTTTAAAAAATTGGGGCATGACCCATTGCTCGCCCTTTTAGGTGTGTGCAGGTGGGCTGTTCGAGGTTGAACCTGGAAGTATTGTGACATCTATGTGGGCCGGCCACCAGGAGACCCATGGGAAGAAGCTGGGCGTTACGTCAATATGTACATCCTGCGTGCCTCGAATGTTGCTGAGAAGCAGCTTGCGGGCCGCGTCCGGTGTCTTGCCACTGACCAGGTTCTGCACTGTTTCCTTTGGAATGAGTGGTATTGCTTGCGCGGTTGCGTTGAAGTTGAGCTTCAACGAATGGGCGTCTGCCTGCTTTTGAAGTTGTGATATAGTCACGGGAGGTTTAGCGTCCTGGGCAATAACGTAGCCCGAATAGTTTTTGTCTTTGCTAATGTCAGCATTGAGTTGATTTATCGCAGCTCTTTGGAGATCGCTGTTGCCTACAAAGGCGACCGTTGCTTTTACAGCTACCTCTGCTGGAAAGGTTGTGCCGTTGTCGAGTGTGGTATCGACAGCAGGAGCATCTACCAGTGTGGCATCGGTTGCTAGATTCCCTGTCACGCCATCTTTGCCTAGACTTTGTACCCAGCTATTGATCTCGTTCTTGAGCTGGTTGCTCAGATCTGTCTTCGCGTTGTCGAGGTCTTTATTGGTAATTGACGACACTGGCTGCATCCCGCCACCCTTCACATCCTCGCTATTGTTCACTGAAAGCTTCAAGCTGCTGGTTGCAACTTTGTTATATTTCGCAATAGCATCCAGGCTGTTATCTGGAATAACAGTGATACTGCCCGCGAGCACATTGCCCGTCTCGCCGGGTTTGACCGCTTGAATCGGAAAGGTCAAGGGGTCGTTAACGCATGTGTTATGCCCCAGGACGACTCCATCAGCGGTGGTAGCAAATTGTACGCCGTTACTTGCAGACACGATACTGCCCGTTGGAATCTCGACGGAGGCATCGTTTTGATTGGTGAAGCAGACAAAGCCCTTGGACCTGGCCGTTCCTACCAGTTTGCTCCCGGTTGCGGGCTCCGATCCCTTCTTGTGAAACTCTTGTATGATTGAGCGGGCAGGTAATGCGCTGGCCTGGTTATTAAGGTCAGCCGTCAGGTTTACTGAATGCGTATAGTTATGTCCTGCGACGGTAAGTGTAACATGTGCGGCTGGCGTTGCGTAGACGAGCATGGCAAGCGCCAGTAGTACGACAACGACGGCCACGATGAGCAGTGTGTTACTGCGCCTGCGGCGCGGAGTACGAACTGGTTGACGTACGCTGGCGGCTACCTGCCCAATTCCCTGTATTTTATTTGGTACAGGGCGGGTCGCACCGCGTAGATCTCCCGAGCGGGGTCCTGGCGATCCTCCGCGTAGACCACCGCGTGTGTCGGCGGGTCTCGCTCCTCCACGTGTTTGAAAAGGTAGCTGCACGGGATCTGGCTCTCTACCGGTTCGGGATACTGAGGATGTCTGTGGCTCTATATCTACAAATGGGCGTGGATTGACTTGAGTACTGTAGTCTTCTACGGGGGCCTGTTTCTCTCCCTTGTTTTCCTCGGTTGACGGCGTTAAATAGCCTGAGCGACCACGCCTTGGCCGTGTGCCATGCACACGTCGCAGTGTATCCGGAGGGCTGTCTTCCTCGTCGTCTAGAGCTCCTGGACGATTCCACGAGGCTTGAGTACCCGGCTCGCTGGCGGGAGGCAGGTAGTCATCGTTGTCTGCGCGATATTCAATTTCGTGGTTTATAACGGGTGTCCCGGCATCTAAGATGCTGGTGGGCATATCTGCCAGATCTTGAATCCTGGATTCTTGCGTGTCTTTATCTTCGATTGTCGCATTGCCGCGCTGCTCACGCGCCGCTGGTTGTGAGTCTTCCTCGTGTACGAAGGGATCACCCATAAACTGCCCTGGCCTGATTTTGCGCGTACTGCCTTTATCGTCGGGGGGCGAGACTCTACTGGTTATGCCGGGAGTCGAGGGTACGTCGGATTGTCCCGGTTGGCCGCTGCCGGCTGCCTGGCGAATATTTTGTGCTTGCTTATAGTCTTCAGTAAGCATATCGGCATCTTCTTCGATCTGCTCAGGGGGAACTGGACGGATGGAAGAGCGTGTGGGCTCGATGCGATACTCGAATGGCTGGGATTTCTCGCCATAACCTGGGGATATTGAAGCATCCGTTATTTCATCCCCATCCACCTCTTCGATACGATAGTCAGATGTTACGTCCTGCTTTTCTGGAGTTGGGGCATACCACAATTCTTCCTCCGGCTCGGATGGCCGAGGGCGTAGATTATTGGTACTCCGCGCACCACTCTTTGGGGCCGCGGCTCGTCCCGTTGGAGCTTTGCCGCGTCCATTTGTGCTGCGGGTCGGCCGACCGCTTGGACGCGACCGGCCCTGCGGATTCGATTCTAAAGAATGCGCCACTTTAAATTTAACTGCGTGGGCGACCGAGCGAACCTGGGGATCGGAGCTTACGATCAAGACTTCTTTACCCAACTCGCGTGAGCGAGCATACAGTAATTTCCAGGCCACGTGGCTACGTAGTTGTGTATGTGATGGTATTACCAGAGTGACGCGTCGCGATGAGATATTCTCCAGACGCTCACGGACGGTTGTTAAATCATCTTCCTGGCTAATATATATTGTCTGCTCATCACTCATAAGCCCTTTCACCCCCTGATTTCATCATACAGTTTCTCTTCTGATACGGATGATGACCCGTCTATTTATTCCCTATCTGCTCTCTACATGCGATGACTATCATACAGGCTTATTGAACATCTAATACTTACTTCATTACTTTGAAATTCACTAATGCATTTTTCTTAAAGAGAGCTTCTCAATACATTTTTTCTCAACTTCTCAGGTTTGATATCTCTACAATTTCTCATGAGAGGCGCTCTGTCCTTCAAATCGCACCTACCGCGTAGCGACCATCCCTTGCAGTCACGCCGCGATCAAGCGGATCGGAGTGCTCCCTCCGCATCAGAGGCCAGCTGCCACGGCAACCGCAAGGGATGGTCGTTATGTGGAGCCTGCCACTAGATATGCATGGCGTTGATGACCCGATCGAGAGCTCTCTCTAGCACGTTGTTTTCGTTATTAAGTTCTACGGCTTGATAAGCCAGGGCCATAGGCGTAATATCTTGCACGCTCACCAGCATACCCTCGTTGTCTATAATGCTGCCTACCATCTCTGGCTGCAC
The DNA here is from genome assembly GCA_964247965.1 of uncultured Dictyobacter sp. GTDB lineage: Bacteria > Chloroflexota > Ktedonobacteria > Ktedonobacterales > Ktedonobacteraceae > Dictyobacter. The sequence goes on from CAXTXB010000024.1 coordinate 7,648, forward strand.
CGAGCGGATAATTGGCTGGCGCGAGAACGGCAAGCGCTCCGTCCATGGAAAAGACTCCAGTCGCTGACGCAGGTCGGGCAGGGCAGAACCACCACCCACAATATAGATCGCGGGGGGAAGCAACTCGCCCTTGGAGAGCTCTTCGATCAGTAGTTCCACGCTATCCATCCACGTCTGGCACTCGGGAGCCAGGATAGCTTGAATCTCATCCTGCGTACTCCCTTTCATCTCTTCATTACTATAACTGATTTTGATGCGTTCCGCATCTTTAATAGGAATACCCTTACTTGTGGCTATGCGCCGGGTGAACGTGCGTCCGCCGAGTGCGAACATGCGCGTCTCTTCAATACCACCCTGGCGGACCAGCGCGATATCGGTAGTACCTCCACCAACATCGATGAAGATCGCGCCACTATCCGCGCTTGCATTTGTACTGAGGCAGCGCGCGAGGGCATAGGGTTCGGCCACAATCGTGACCAGCGTCAGGTCAAGGCCTTGAGCCACAGTCTCCAATGCTCCTAGCTGTGTGAGGGGAGCAAAAGCGCTGAAAAGGGTAAGCGCGAAGTGCCGCCCGCGAAAGCCAATGGGATTTGTAATGACCTGCCCATCGATGCGCACGGAAATGACGGCTGCATTCGTTAGACGTACGTCAATGTTGGTGTAGCCGGTCTCGGCTGCTATCCGCTCTTTTGCATTCTTCAGCAAGCGCTGCTGGGCTGTTGTAATCAGCCCTTCCAGTTCTTCGGCAGTGATCTGCTTGGTCGGTTGCTGCCGCTGTTTGCTTACGGTGGTTGAACTGCCTTTGACCAGTTCGCCCGCAATCCCAATGACGGCGGAGGGCGCGATGATGCCACCGGCCGCCTGTTCCGCCTTAAGTAGGGCCTCGTTACAATTAGCAATGACACCTGGTATATCTGTGACGATGCCATCAGACATGTGGGCGTAGCTTTGTGGGTGACGACCAACGCCCAGCACCTCGGCATGGTCTCCCCGCACTTCGACGATGATTGCTTTCGCGTAAGCTGTTCCAATGTCGAGTGCGGTGAAGAGCTGACGTTGACTGCCGCCAGCTACCTCGCCTGGATCTTCGTCTTCATCATATTCTTCTTCGTAATAGTCTTGATCCAGGTCGTCGTCATAAACGTTCGCCCCCTGCCCCCCCTGAAAGAGGCTACGTAGACGCTGCAAGAGATTTTTCATGTATCCATCCCAAACTTATTGCTCCGCTCGCTGCCACCTCTAGTTGCGCAGCCTTCTCTTGACTTGGGCTACCCATGTTACTTTATAACACAAAAGTGACTTTATTAGCAAAACTCGTATTCTGTTAACCGCTTCATCGTATCTTCGGCCTATACAAAGACCTGGGCGATCTCTAATGATCGCCCAGCCAGGCCTACTTGAGATTATCACGTACAAAGCTTCCTACGAGATCCAATGATGAGCCAAGTGCCGCTTTGTTCTTACCGCCGCCCTGGGCTGAGTCGGGGCGGCCGCCGCCCTTGCCTCCCAGACGTTCTCCAACTGCGCTGGCTATCTTGCCCGCGTGTAGACCGCGCTTTGTGAGGGCTGGATCGATACTCACTTGAATGGCGATGCGCTCACCTAGATCACTTGCGAGTACGACGACGCCCGGCTGCTTGAGCCGAGTACGTACCATGTCGCCCATTTCGCGCAAAACTTTGTCGTCGGGTGCGGGTACGCTCGCTGCGACGACGGAGACACCGGAGATGTCCTGTGCCTGCTGTACGACGTTCAGCGCTTGCTGCTGAGCCTCGTTGCGCTGGTATTGCCCGATCTGGCGACGTGCCGTTGCGAGGTCCTGTAGAAGCTGTTCGACGCGTCCTTCGACTTGCTCGGGCTGAACCTGTAGCGCGGCGGCGATGCTGTCTACGGTTGCCCTGCGCTGGCGTAGATAGGCTTCGGCGGCTCGCCCTGTGAAGGCTTCGATGCGTCGGATGCCGGCGGCGACGCTGGTCTCCTGGATGGTGACGTAGATGCCGATCTGCCCGGTAAAAGCGCAGTGTGTGCCGCCGCATAGTTCGATGCTGCTGCCCATTGTGACGACGCGTACGAGATCCTCGTATTTCTCGCCGAATAGGGCCATGGCACCGGTCTCCATGGCGTCCTCTAATGGCATTATGTTGGTATGCACGGGGAAGTTGGCGCGAATCCAACGATTGATCTGCGTGTCTATCTGTGCCAGGTCAGAGCTGGTCAGGGCGTGTGGGCTGGTGAAGTCGAAGCGCAGGCGCTCTGGCTCGACGAGGGAGCCGCGCTGCTCAACCTGGGTTCCTAGCAGGTCACGCAGAGCTTTGTGCAGCAGGTGGGTTGCGCTGTGGTTGCGCATGGTGTCTTCTCGTCGCTGCCCGATGACGTCGGCCTGCACGTTGTCTCCGACTTTGAGATGACCCTCGCTCAACTCGCCGTAGTGCACGATAAGTCCTTTGAGGGGACGGCGCGTGTCCTGTACGGAGAAGCTTCCCACAGAACTTGTCAGGTTGCCGCGATCGCCGATCTGGCCGCCGCTCTCGGCGTAGAAGGGTGTTCTATCGAGGATGACCAGCGCCTGTTGTGGCGCGCTGATGCTCTGCACCTCTTCTCCGTTGACGACCAGTGCGCTGACCTTACCGCTGCCCGTCAGTCCATCGTAACCTATGAATTCAGTCGGGCCGACGCGCTTCAGAATCTCTGTCAGGGCGCGGTCGTCCTGCACCTGGGCGAAGGCGCTGCTCGCGCCGGCACGGCTGCGCTCTTGCTGGCGCTGCATCGACTGCTCAAAGCCGGAGGTATCGATGGTAAAGCCTTGCTCGGCGGCTATCTCCTGCGTGAGCTCGACTGGAAAGCCGTGGGTGTCATAGAGCTTGAAGACTTCTTCGCCCGGAATGACCTTTTGCTGGCGCTCTTTGAGCGTGGCCAGCATCTCATTCAGCAGGGTCAGGCCGGTGCTGAGCGTCTGGCTAAACTTCTGCTCTTCCAGGCTTAAGATCTCAATGATGCGCTCGCGTTGTGTACGCAGCTCGTTGTAGTAGCCGCCCATCAAGTCGATGACGGTGTTGGCGGCCTCGGCTAAGAAGGGTTTGTCGAGGCCGAGCAGCTTGCCGTGGCGCACCGCCCGCCGTAGCATGCGGCGGAAGATATAGCCGCGGCCCTCGTTGCTGGGCAGCACCCCGTCGGCCGCCAAAAAGACAAGTGAGCGACCGTGGTCGGCGATGACACGCAGAGAGGTGTCGTGCTTGCCGCCCTCTCCGTATTGCACGCCAGCGATGGTTGCGAAGTGATCGATGATTGTGCGGAACAAGTCGATGTCAAAGACCGATTCCTTGCCTTGTAGCACCATCGTCAGGCGCTCAAGCCCCATGCCTGTATCGATGTTGCGCCGTGGCAGCGGTGTGCGTGTACCATCCAGATCCTGGTAGTACTGCATGAAGACGAGGTTCCAGATCTCTAGAAAGCGCTCGCACTCGCAGCCGGGCTTGCAGTCGGCCTCGCCGCAGCCGTACTCGACGCCCCGGTCGTAATAGATCTCTGAATCGGGTCCACATGGGCCGGAGGCTCCCGGAGGTCCCCACCAGTTATCTTCCAGGCGTACAATCGCCTCATCGGCGTAGCCCGCGATCTCGCTCCAGAGGGGGGGCGCTTCGTCGTCCTCCGGATGTACCGTTGGATGAAGACGATCGGGCGGCAACTGCATAACACCGGTGAGAAACTCCCACGCGAAGCCGATCGCCTCACGCTTAAAGTAGTCACCGACCGAAAAGTTGCCCAACATCTCAAAAAATGTTAGCGTGCGCTGGTTGCCTACCTTATCGATATCGGTCGTGCGAAAACACTTCTGTGCCGATGTCATGCGTACCGCAGGAGGTGTCTCACGACCCAGAAAGTAGGGGATCATCTGCTGCATCCCGGCGGTGGTCAACAGTACAGTAGGGTCATTGTGCGGCACAAGCGATGAGCTAGGCACCTTCTGATGCCCTTTGCTGGCATAGAAATCCAGGAAACGCGCACGTATTTCGGTTCCTGTAATGGTCGTATCAACGGACACAGCAGCCTCCTTGGCAAGGATATATTGATCAAGGAATGCCCGCTCTTCACTGGCATTCCAGGAATTGAGTCTGGTAAGAAGAGAGCACAAATTTATTCTTCTCTTTGACTGCGTTCTTTAATAAATATGATTACCCTGATTATGCGGCTTCTATCTCTGTATGCAATATGCCCGCATGCGCATTATAGCAGAGAGGGGAATACACCGGGTCGTGATCCTCCCACCACAGGGTAGATAACAGTTGCTAAAAACCTTGCACTCTGTTATATTACCTCTAACATTTGATGCTCGTATGAAAGCATCTGTTGCCCGATGTGTCGAGTGATAAACCTCCGTCCTATATGGGTGGAGGGACCGTGCTGCGGTTGCCACGGCTAGCCTTTCGAGGCTACCTGCCCTGTGCAGGAGAATGTACAGTTTTCCTCTCATGCTGCGTGCATGTGCGGATAGTTGTATGTTTTAGCAACGGTAGTATATCAATTTCTGTATTGTAAGTCTACATAATACATGCGGCTTTATACTATTTCTCACCATCTACACTCGGTTTGCCCCTTGACTGAGAGTCCCACGTGATCGCGAGGGACATCGACTCCGACTATTAGCGAAGGAAAAGGTCGTGACAAAGGGAACGAAAGCGATGGGGGACGCCGGGCGGAATAAATACGGCCTCTAATGGAAAGCATGCTTTCCATTAGAGGCCGTATTTATTCCGCCCGGCGTCCCCCATCGCTTTCGTTCCCTTTGTCACGACCTTTTCCTTCGCTAATAGTCGGAGTCGATGTCCCTCGCGATCACGTGGGACTCTCAGTCAAGGGGCAAACCGAGTGTAGATGGTGAGAAATAGTATAAAGCCGCATGTATTATGTAGACTTACAATACAGAAATTGATATACTACCGTTGCTAAAACATACAACTATCCGCACATGCACGCAGCATGAGAGGAAAACTGTACATTCTCCTGCACAGGGCAGGTAGCCTCGAAAGGCTAGCCGTGGCAACCGCAGCACGGTCCCTCCACCCATATAGGACGGAGGTTTATCACTCGACACATCGGGCAACAGATGCTTTCATACGAGCATCAAATGTTAGAGGTAATATAACAGAGTGCAAGGTTTTTAGCAACTGTTATCTACCCTGTGGTGGGAGGATCACGACCCGGTGTATTCCCCTCTCTGCTATAATGCGCATGCGGGCATATTGCATACAGAGATAGAAGCCGCATAATCAGGGTAATCATATTTATTAAAGAACGCAGTCAAAGAGAAGAATAAATTTGTGCTCTCTTCTTACCAGACTCAATTCCTGGAATGCCAGTGAAGAGCGGGCATTCCTTGATCAATATATCCTTGCCAAGGAGGCTGCTGTGTCCGTTGATACGACCATTACAGGAACCGAAATACGTGCGCGTTTCCTGGATTTCTATGCCAGCAAAGGGCATCAGAAGGTGCCTAGCTCATCGCTTGTGCCGCACAATGACCCTACTGTACTGTTGACCACCGCCGGGATGCAGCAGATGATCCCCTACTTTCTGGGTCGTGAGACACCTCCTGCGGTACGCATGACATCGGCACAGAAGTGTTTTCGCACGACCGATATCGATAAGGTAGGCAACCAGCGCACGCTAACATTTTTTGAGATGTTGGGCAACTTTTCGGTCGGTGACTACTTTAAGCGTGAGGCGATCGGCTTCGCGTGGGAGTTTCTCACCGGTGTTATGCAGTTGCCGCCCGATCGTCTTCATCCAACGGTACATCCGGAGGACGACGAAGCGCCCCCCCTCTGGAGCGAGATCGCGGGCTACGCCGATGAGGCGATTGTACGCCTGGAAGATAACTGGTGGGGACCTCCGGGAGCCTCCGGCCCATGTGGACCCGATTCAGAGATCTATTACGACCGGGGCGTCGAGTACGGCTGCGGCGAGGCCGACTGCAAGCCCGGCTGCGAGTGCGAGCGCTTTCTAGAGATCTGGAACCTCGTCTTCATGCAGTACTACCAGGATCTGGATGGTACACGCACACCGCTGCCACGGCGCAACATCGATACAGGCATGGGGCTTGAGCGCCTGACGATGGTGCTACAAGGCAAGGAATCGGTCTTTGACATCGACTTGTTCCGCACAATCATCGATCACTTCGCAACCATCGCTGGCGTGCAATACGGAGAGGGCGGCAAGCACGACACCTCTCTGCGTGTCATCGCCGACCACGGTCGCTCACTTGTCTTTTTGGCGGCCGACGGGGTGCTGCCCAGCAACGAGGGCCGCGGCTATATCTTCCGCCGCATGCTACGGCGGGCGGTGCGCCACGGCAAGCTGCTCGGCCTCGACAAACCCTTCTTAGCCGAGGCCGCCAACACCGTCATCGACTTGATGGGCGGCTACTACAACGAGCTGCGTACACAACGCGAGCGCATCATTGAGATCTTAAGCCTGGAAGAGCAGAAGTTTAGCCAGACGCTCAGCACCGGCCTGACCCTGCTGAATGAGATGCTGGCCACGCTCAAAGAGCGCCAGCAAAAGGTCATTCCGGGCGAAGAAGTCTTCAAGCTCTATGACACCCACGGCTTTCCAGTCGAGCTCACGCAGGAGATAGCCGCCGAGCAAGGCTTTACCATCGATACCTCCGGCTTTGAGCAGTCGATGCAGCGCCAGCAAGAGCGCAGCCGTGCCGGCGCGAGCAGCGCCTTCGCCCAGGTGCAGGACGACCGCGCCCTGACAGAGATTCTGAAGCGCGTCGGCCCGACTGAATTCATAGGTTACGATGGACTGACGGGCAGCGGTAAGGTCAGCGCACTGGTCGTCAACGGAGAAGAGGTGCAGAGCATCAGCGCGCCACAACAGGCGCTGGTCATCCTCGATAGAACACCCTTCTACGCCGAGAGCGGCGGCCAGATCGGCGATCGCGGCAACCTGACAAGTTCTGTGGGAAGCTTCTCCGTACAGGACACGCGCCGTCCCCTCAAAGGACTTATCGTGCACTACGGCGAGTTGAGCGAGGGTCATCTCAAAGTCGGAGACAACGTGCAGGCCGACGTCATCGGGCAGCGACGAGAAGACACCATGCGCAACCACAGCGCAACCCACCTGCTGCACAAAGCTCTGCGTGACCTGCTAGGAACCCAGGTTGAGCAGCGCGGCTCCCTCGTCGAGCCAGAGCGCCTGCGCTTCGACTTCACCAGCCCACACGCCCTGACCAGCTCTGACCTGGCACAGATAGACACGCAGATCAATCGTTGGATTCGCGCCAACTTCCCCGTGCATACCAACATAATGCCATTAGAGGACGCCATGGAGACCGGTGCCATGGCCCTATTCGGCGAGAAATACGAGGATCTCGTACGCGTCGTCACAATGGGCAGCAGCATCGAACTATGCGGCGGCACACACTGCGCTTTTACCGGGCAGATCGGCATCTACGTCACCATCCAGGAGACCAGCGTCGCCGCCGGCATCCGACGCATCGAAGCCTTCACAGGGCGAGCCGCCGAAGCCTATCTACGCCAGCGCAGGGCAACCGTAGACAGCATCGCCGCCGCGCTACAGGTTCAGCCCGAGCAAGTCGAAGGACGCGTCGAACAGCTTCTACAGGACCTCGCAACGGCACGTCGCCAGATCGGGCAATACCAGCGCAACGAGGCTCAGCAGCAAGCGCTGAACGTCGTACAGCAGGCACAGGACATCTCCGGTGTCTCCGTCGTCGCAGCGAGCGTACCCGCACCCGACGACAAAGTTTTGCGCGAAATGGGCGACATGGTACGTACTCGGCTCAAGCAGCCGGGCGTCGTCGTACTCGCAAGTGATCTAGGTGAGCGCATCGCCATTCAAGTGAGTATCGATCCAGCCCTCACAAAGCGCGGTCTACACGCGGGCAAGATAGCCAGCGCAGTTGGAGAACGTCTGGGAGGCAAGGGCGGCGGCCGCCCCGACTCAGCCCAGGGCGGCGGTAAGAACAAAGCGGCACTTGGCTCATCATTGGATCTCGTAGGAAGCTTTGTACGTGATAATCTCAAGTAGGCCTGGCTGGGCGATCATTAGAGATCGCCCAGGTCTTTGTATAGGCCGAAGATACGATGAAGCGGTTAACAGAATACGAGTTTTGCTAATAAAGTCACTTTTGTGTTATAAAGTAACATGGGTAGCCCAAGTCAAGAGAAGGCTGCGCAACTAGAGGTGGCAGCGAGCGGAGCAATAAGTTTGGGATGGATACATGAAAAATCTCTTGCAGCGTCTACGTAGCCTCTTTCAGGGGGGGCAGGGGGCGAACGTTTATGACGACGACCTGGATCAAGACTATTACGAAGAAGAATATGATGAAGACGAAGATCCAGGCGAGGTAGCTGGCGGCAGTCAACGTCAGCTCTTCACCGCACTCGACATTGGAACAGCTTACGCGAAAGCAATCATCGTCGAAGTGCGGGGAGACCATGCCGAGGTGCTGGGCGTTGGTCGTCACCCACAAAGCTACGCCCACATGTCTGATGGCATCGTCACAGATATACCAGGTGTCATTGCTAATTGTAACGAGGCCCTACTTAAGGCGGAACAGGCGGCCGGTGGCATCATCGCGCCCTCCGCCGTCATTGGGATTGCGGGCGAACTGGTCAAAGGCAGTTCAACCACCGTAAGCAAACAGCGGCAGCAACCGACCAAGCAGATCACTGCCGAAGAACTGGAAGGGCTGATTACAACAGCCCAGCAGCGCTTGCTGAAGAATGCAAAAGAGCGGATAGCAGCCGAGACCGGCTACACCAACATTGACGTACGTCTAACGAATGCAGCCGTCATTTCCGTGCGCATCGATGGGCAGGTCATTACAAATCCCATTGGCTTTCGCGGGCGGCACTTCGCGCTTACCCTTTTCAGCGCTTTTGCTCCCCTCACACAGCTAGGAGCATTGGAGACTGTGGCTCAAGGCCTTGACCTGACGCTGGTCACGATTGTGGCCGAACCCTATGCCCTCGCGCGCTGCCTCAGTACAAATGCAAGCGCGGATAGTGGCGCGATCTTCATCGATGTTGGTGGAGGTACTACCGATATCGCGCTGGTCCGCCAGGGTGGTATTGAAGAGACGCGCATGTTCGCACTCGGCGGACGCACGTTCACCCGGCGCATAGCCACAAGTAAGGGTATTCCTATTAAAGATGCGGAACGCATCAAAATCAGTTATAGTAATGAAGAGATGAAAGGGAGTACGCAGGATGAGATTCAAGCTATCCTGGCTCCCGAGTGCCAGACGTGGATGGATAGCGTGGAACTACTGATCGAAGAGCTCTCCAAGGGCGAGTTGCTTCCCCCCGCGATCTATATTGTGGGTGGTGGTTCTGCCCTGCCCGACCTGCGTCAGCGACTGGAGTCTTTTCCATGGACGGAGCGCTTGCCGTTCTCGCGCCAGCCAATTATCCGCTCGGTGCAGCCAGAGATGGTAGGCAGCATTATAGACAACGAGGGTATGCTGGTGAGCGTGCAAGATATTACGCCTATGGCCCTGGCTTATCAAGCCGTAGAACTTAATAACGAAAACAACGTGCTAGAGAGAGCTCTCGATCGGGTCATCAACGCCATGCATATCTAGTGGCAGGCTCCACATAACGACCATCCCTTGCGGTTGCCGTGGCAGCTGGCCTCTGATGCGGAGGGAGCACTCCGATCCGCTTGATCGCGGCGTGACTGCAAGGGATGGTCGCTACGCGGTAGGTGCGATTTGAAGGACAGAGCGCCTCTCATGAGAAATTGTAGAGATATCAAACCTGAGAAGTTGAGAAAAAATGTATTGAGAAGCTCTCTTTAAGAAAAATGCATTAGTGAATTTCAAAGTAATGAAGTAAGTATTAGATGTTCAATAAGCCTGTATGATAGTCATCGCATGTAGAGAGCAGATAGGGAATAAATAGACGGGTCATCATCCGTATCAGAAGAGAAACTGTATGATGAAATCAGGGGGTGAAAGGGCTTATGAGTGATGAGCAGACAATATATATTAGCCAGGAAGATGATTTAACAACCGTCCGTGAGCGTCTGGAGAATATCTCATCGCGACGCGTCACTCTGGTAATACCATCACATACACAACTACGTAGCCACGTGGCCTGGAAATTACTGTATGCTCGCTCACGCGAGTTGGGTAAAGAAGTCTTGATCGTAAGCTCCGATCCCCAGGTTCGCTCGGTCGCCCACGCAGTTAAATTTAAAGTGGCGCATTCTTTAGAATCGAATCCGCAGGGCCGGTCGCGTCCAAGCGGTCGGCCGACCCGCAGCACAAATGGACGCGGCAAAGCTCCAACGGGACGAGCCGCGGCCCCAAAGAGTGGTGCGCGGAGTACCAATAATCTACGCCCTCGGCCATCCGAGCCGGAGGAAGAATTGTGGTATGCCCCAACTCCAGAAAAGCAGGACGTAACATCTGACTATCGTATCGAAGAGGTGGATGGGGATGAAATAACGGATGCTTCAATATCCCCAGGTTATGGCGAGAAATCCCAGCCATTCGAGTATCGCATCGAGCCCACACGCTCTTCCATCCGTCCAGTTCCCCCTGAGCAGATCGAAGAAGATGCCGATATGCTTACTGAAGACTATAAGCAAGCACAAAATATTCGCCAGGCAGCCGGCAGCGGCCAACCGGGACAATCCGACGTACCCTCGACTCCCGGCATAACCAGTAGAGTCTCGCCCCCCGACGATAAAGGCAGTACGCGCAAAATCAGGCCAGGGCAGTTTATGGGTGATCCCTTCGTACACGAGGAAGACTCACAACCAGCGGCGCGTGAGCAGCGCGGCAATGCGACAATCGAAGATAAAGACACGCAAGAATCCAGGATTCAAGATCTGGCAGATATGCCCACCAGCATCTTAGATGCCGGGACACCCGTTATAAACCACGAAATTGAATATCGCGCAGACAACGATGACTACCTGCCTCCCGCCAGCGAGCCGGGTACTCAAGCCTCGTGGAATCGTCCAGGAGCTCTAGACGACGAGGAAGACAGCCCTCCGGATACACTGCGACGTGTGCATGGCACACGGCCAAGGCGTGGTCGCTCAGGCTATTTAACGCCGTCAACCGAGGAAAACAAGGGAGAGAAACAGGCCCCCGTAGAAGACTACAGTACTCAAGTCAATCCACGCCCATTTGTAGATATAGAGCCACAGACATCCTCAGTATCCCGAACCGGTAGAGAGCCAGATCCCGTGCAGCTACCTTTTCAAACACGTGGAGGAGCGAGACCCGCCGACACACGCGGTGGTCTACGCGGAGGATCGCCAGGACCCCGCTCGGGAGATCTACGCGGTGCGACCCGCCCTGTACCAAATAAAATACAGGGAATTGGGCAGGTAGCCGCCAGCGTACGTCAACCAGTTCGTACTCCGCGCCGCAGGCGCAGTAACACACTGCTCATCGTGGCCGTCGTTGTCGTACTACTGGCGCTTGCCATGCTCGTCTACGCAACGCCAGCCGCACATGTTACACTTACCGTCGCAGGACATAACTATACGCATTCAGTAAACCTGACGGCTGACCTTAATAACCAGGCCAGCGCATTACCTGCCCGCTCAATCATACAAGAGTTTCACAAGAAGGGATCGGAGCCCGCAACCGGGAGCAAACTGGTAGGAACGGCCAGGTCCAAGGGCTTTGTCTGCTTCACCAATCAAAACGATGCCTCCGTCGAGATTCCAACGGGCAGTATCGTGTCTGCAAGTAACGGCGTACAATTTGCTACCACCGCTGATGGAGTCGTCCTGGGGCATAACACATGCGTTAACGACCCCTTGACCTTTCCGATTCAAGCGGTCAAACCCGGCGAGACGGGCAATGTGCTCGCGGGCAGTATCACTGTTATTCCAGATAACAGCCTGGATGCTATTGCGAAATATAACAAAGTTGCAACCAGCAGCTTGAAGCTTTCAGTGAACAATAGCGAGGATGTGAAGGGTGGCGGGATGCAGCCAGTGTCGTCAATTACCAATAAAGACCTCGACAACGCGAAGACAGATCTGAGCAACCAGCTCAAGAACGAGATCAATAGCTGGGTACAAAGTCTAGGCAAAGATGGCGTGACAGGGAATCTAGCAACCGATGCCACACTGGTAGATGCTCCTGCTGTCGATACCACACTCGACAACGGCACAACCTTTCCAGCAGAGGTAGCTGTAAAAGCAACGGTCGCCTTTGTAGGCAACAGCGATCTCCAAAGAGCTGCGATAAATCAACTCAATGCTGACATTAGCAAAGACAAAAACTATTCGGGCTACGTTATTGCCCAGGACGCTAAACCTCCCGTGACTATATCACAACTTCAAAAGCAGGCAGACGCCCATTCGTTGAAGCTCAACTTCAACGCAACCGCGCAAGCAATACCACTCATTCCAAAGGAAACAGTGCAGAACCTGGTCAGTGGCAAGACACCGGACGCGGCCCGCAAGCTGCTTCTCAGCAACATTCGAGGCACGCAGGATGTACATATTGACGTAACGCCCAGCTTCTTCCCATGGGTCTCCTGGTGGCCGGCCCACATAGATGTCACAATACTTCCAGGTTCAACCTCGAACAGCCCACCTGCACACACCTAAAAGGGCGAGCAATGGGTCATGCCCCAATTTTTTAAAAAAAATATAAATATTTTTTTTTTTAGGAGCTTTTGTTGAGGGGGGGGTGAAGC
>CAXTXB010000024.1:20358-24742 GCA_964247965.1 uncultured Dictyobacter sp.
CCCACCCAAAAAAAACTTCCAAAAAAAAACAAATTTTTTAATATTTTTAAAAAAATCTGGCATGACCCATTGTCCTTGCTATCACCATAAAATGCTAATGCAAGAGCCATTTACTAGACAGAACATGGGAAGCTTCGCTACAATGCAATAACGTGGGCTTGCCATGGCTACTCATGTATCCCAAAAAGTACTTACCTTCCGTCCTTTTTGCAGAGCATGCATACAATGGTAGAAATATGACGATAGAAGTTAGTAAGGTGTCAGGAATAATATATGGCTCGTTTGATAGCATTGGATGTGGGAGAAGCTAGAATTGGTGTCGCAGTCTGTGATGCAAGTGGTTTTCTAGCCTCTCCTTACACGACGTTACACGTCACACGCGATGAGCAGCAGACGTGGGCAGACATCCAACAGCTTATTAGCGAAACAGATGCGGAAGGGCTGGTGGTTGGTTTACCAATCAGCCTGGATGGGCAGATACATGCTCAGGGGCAGCGCATACAATCCTTTGTGGAGCGTTTGCGCACCCATATCACGATCCCGCTCACCTTCTGGGATGAGCGGCTTTCAACGGTTGAGGCCCAACGTCTTCTTATGCAACGTGGTCAGGATGAGGGGGAAAGCCGTCACAGGCGAGGCAGTCGGCAACATACTCAGAGCCGGAAGCGCCGACGCGGCCAGGAAATAGATGCGCTTGCCGCAGCAGTTATTCTCCAGGACTACCTGGATCATCAGGGCAAATAGAACAAAAGGGAATGAACCAATGAGACGACCTAGATCACGTGCAGCGATTATCGCAGTTCTCCTGGTAGGCATTATTATATTTGGTGTGGTTCTCTACGCATGGAATACCACGAGCGATATTTTCCAGCCAGTGGCCGGTCCGGCTAAAAGCGTGCCAATCACGATCCGACCAGGTGAGACGACTGCTGAGATCGCTGATGATCTGCAGAGCAAGGGCATTATTCGCAACGCCCTGGCCTTTCGCATCTGGGCACGCATCAAAGGATTGGATACGAAACTGGAGGCGGGTGTCTATACTAAGATCAACTCGGAGATGACAGTTAGTCAGATCATCGACAATCTTCAACAAGCAACACCGGATGAAATTCTGGTTCAGACTATTGAAGGCTATCGCCTGGAACAGATCGCAGACGCGGTCGCGGCTACGAACCTCCCTAATTTCAAAAAAGCTGATTTTCTTAAGTATACCAAACATTTTGAGCAATTTCCCGATACCGGCAAATATCCGCTGCTCTTCAAAAATATGCCTGCGGGTGCGAGCATGGAAGGCTTGCTCTTCCCGGACACCTATGATATTCCTACCAATGGTACTGCCCGAGATGTCATCAATATTATGCTCAAGGAAATGAATGATAAAATACAGCAGAATCATCTGGACCAACAGGCAGCGCAGCACCAGCTCACCCTCTACCAGGTATTAACCCTGGCATCTATCGTTGAGCGTGAGGCAGGTAAGGCGCAGGACCGTGGCAATATAGCTAGCGTCTATTGGAACCGACTTTATACAGATGAAGGCTTGAATCAGACAGGAAGGAAGCTGCAGGCTGATCCAACCGTGCAATATGCACGCGATACCCAGAATCCTCCTGCGCGCTACTGGGCTCCCTTAAAGGACACAGGCAGCAACATAGCAGCCGACAGCGATTGGAACACATATATAAAGTCTGGCTTACCGCCTACGCCCATCTGCAGTCCCGGGCTGCAAAGCCTTATAGTTGCGGCAAATCCGCCCAAGACTACTTATCTTTACTTCTTTGCTAAAAAAGATGGGTCTTCAGTATTTTCGTCCACGTATAATGATTTTCAACAAAAACAACAACAATTTGGTGTGAACAATTAAAAATACCTGGCATTAAGATGCAAATGCTACATTTGCATCTTAATACCTATAAAAACAGAGAGTAATAGAGCATGGATCTGAAATTAATACAGACTATTTTTTTAGCCCTATTGCAAGGAGTAACGGAGCTATTTCCGATTAGTAGCCTGGGCCATACGGTGATCTTCCCCGGCCTGTTTGGCTGGGGCAATCTTGTAGAGGGGACCGCATGTGGGGGCAAGAGTTGTTTTCTCCCGCTGGTCGTAGCCTTGCACCTGGGCACCAGTATCGCACTGCTGATCTACTTCTGGCGCGACTGGCTGCAGGTGGGCGTGACGATGGTTAATACTGTGAAAGTGGGTAGGGTACGCAGGGGAACAGATGAGTGGATAAGCTGGCTGATCATTATTGGCTGCATCCCTGCGGGCCTGCTGGGCGTGATACTTAAGGATAAGGTGGAGGCATTGTTCTCTTCTCCCGTCCTGGTGGCGGCGGTACTTATCCTCAATGGCTCTTTTTTGTTTCTAGGTGAGGCACTGCGCCGCCGCGCTGAGATGAAAGTAACAACTCTTTCGCCTCGCGACCGCGAAGTCTACTTTCGCCCGCTCAAGTCGCTTACGTGGAAAGATGCTTTAATCGTCGGATCAGCACAGGCGCTCGCGTTGATTCCTGGCTTCTCGCGTTCAGGGATGACGATTATCTCCGGCCTGGGCGTGCGCCTGACACACGAAGATTCGGCCCGCTATTCTTTCCTGCTTGGCACGCCGATCATCTTTGCCGCAGCCCTGCTGGAGGTTCCCGCGCTTTTACACCAGAAGCAATTTCCTTATTGGGAAATTATAGTTGGCATGGTTCTTTCAGGCATTGCAGCATTTCTTAGTACCAGGTTTCTGATGAAGTACTTTGAGAAGGGGCGGCTCGATCCGTTCGCATACTACTGCTGGGGCTTTGGCCTGCTGGCAATTATTCTCTTTTATACTGTGCGCCCAGTCTAGCCGAGAATATAGACTCAGGTTTATATTCTCATGATTATCTCATAAATTCCTGGTATAGTAGTGCCATCACTTCTACATAGGGGAACTATTATAATATTCTCAGAAGAAAGGTTTTATAGTTATGAATTCGAACAACACAACCATTTTTTACGGTGCTATTGCCGTTGCTATCGTCGCTATCGCCATTGCCATCTATTATGCTATCCCTGGGATCTACCACATTCTCGTATCAGATAACCCCACTGCCTTCCACCTGAAGCACGTGGTAGCCTTTACTATACTCGCCATCATTGGCATCCTGGCCGCCCTTGTAAACCGCCCACACGCGGCCGCAAAAAACAACCTTTAAATACACGTTTTATATTCATTACTTTTTCTACATTTTTCGGGCTAAGCCCGAAAAATGTAGAAAAAGTAATGAATATAAAACGTGACGAGCGCGAAGGCGCACGGATGCAAAACGTACCTACGCCAAAACTTCTCCTATGATCTGATTATAGCCGCGCAAGAATTCTTCAGCTGTTAGCGCTTTTTTCCCCTCTAGCTGAAGCTGTGTTACAAGCAGTAGGCCAGCGCCGGTTGCGACGGCGATCACTTTATGACCGGCTTCCTCTTGCACGCTGACGGTACCGGGTTGTATGGTTGCGTCGAGTTCGACGCTGAGCGGATGGGCGGCGATAATTTTGAGCGCTTTGCCATTCCAGTGGGTGAAGGCGGTGGGCCAGGGTTGATAGGCACGAACTTTGCGCGCGAGTGCGGCGGCGGGAAGGCTCCAGGTGATGAGGCCGTCCTCTTTGTTGAGCATGCGCGTATGGGTGGCTTTGTTCGCGTCCTGGGGCTGGGGAGCGATCTTGCCGGCTATCCATAGGGGTAGCGTCTCCAGTAAGGCTTGCGCGCCCAGTTCTGACAGTTGTTCTGTCAGTATCCCGGTTGTCTCTTCTCCGGTCAGGGGCATACTCTTGCTGAGCAGGACGGGACCTGTGTCGATGCCGGCATCCAGCAGCATGATAGAGACACCTGTTTCGCGATCGCCCTGCACGATAGTCTCGGCGATGGGATCAGCCCCCCGGTACCTGGGCAGGAGCGAGGCATGAATATTAAGTGTGCCATGGCGCGGCTGATCCAACACTTTCTGCGGTAAGATCTGTCCGAATGCGGCCACGATATACAGGCCTGCCTGATACTCGGCGAGCGCATCACTATTTTCCGCTTTTTTGAATGACCCCGGCTGCCAGACAGGGATATCATGCGCCAGCGCGCTCTGCTTCACAGGCGAAAATACGACCTCGCGACCTCGCCCCGCAGGTTTATCTGGCCGCGTAACCACAGTCACGATTTCAAGGCCTTCGGGAAGCAATTCGCCCGGCGCGGAGCCTTTGATGAGAGCTTCGAGTGCGGGTACCGCAAAATGGGGCGTGCCCATGTAGATAATACGTAACATAATCTGGACGATATCCTTTCCTGCATCTATCAAAACAAGTGGTGACAATCTCTATAGTCATTAGATTTCCTGTCGGTCTACTCTAGACTGTGTGCTCTATATACG
>CAXTXB010000025.1:0-18334 GCA_964247965.1 uncultured Dictyobacter sp.
CCAGGGGAATATGCCTGACTGGCTTTCAGGATCACTTTTGCGTAATGGCCCTGCGAAATTTGAGGTTGGACCCGACAAGTTCCGGCACTGGTTTGATGGCTTTGCGATGCTCCATCGCTTTACCTTTCATGCTGGCAACGTTTCTTATGCCAACAAGTTTTTGCAGAGTGATATGTACAAAGTTTCACTAAAAGAGGGAAGAATTGCATATAGTCAGTTTGCTACCGATCCTTGTAAGGCAGCGTTTAAGGGGGAGATGACGGAATCTGTCAATGCTAATGTGACCATCAACAAGGTTGCAGGAGATTATGTTGCAATGACCGAAACTCCGCTTCCAATGGCCTTTGATCCTCAGACACTTGAAACCTTGGGTGTCGTGCACTATGATGATGACCTGAATGGCCATCATGGCTCTGCTCATCCCCACTACGATTTCTCGCGTCGTATGAGCATAAGTTATATGACAGAGTTCAACATGCCCAGCGTCTTTCGCGTTTATGGCATCAAAGATAATGAGCATCGACGGGTGCAGATTGGCTCATACACGGTGATGGAGCCATCCTACCTTCACAGCTTTGGTATGACTGAAAACTACCTGGTCATCGCAGAATATCCCTATCGGGTCAACCCGCTCAATCTGCTTACAAGTGGCAAGCCTTTCATCGAGAACTACGAGTGGCGTCCACAGGAGCCTGCGAAGTTTGTCGTGATGAGAAAAGACGATGGCAGGATTGTTGGCACCTATGAGACGGAAGCGTTCTTTTCATTTCACCATATCAACGCCTTCGAGCGTACTGGTGAAGTCATTGTGGACATCTCGACCTATTCTACTCCCGGAGTGGTGAATCAGCTGTACCTCGATCAGCTCAGAAGCGAGCCAGGTTATCAATTGCAAGGTGAGACTGCGGCCCCAAATGCCGCATCAGAGGGTGAGATGCGCCGGTATCATATTCCGCTCGACGGCCCGGCTGTCTATCATGAGCTTTTAGCAGATGCGACGATTGAGTTGCCCACGATCAACTATCGACGATATAATACACGTGATTATAGCGTGGCGTATGGTGTCAGCACCGACAAGCGACAGCCGGAAGCGTTTGCAAATCGATTGATCAGGGTTGATGCGAATGGTGAGAGAGGGAAGAACACAAAATTCTGGGGACAAGAAAATTGTTATCCCGGTGAGGCTGTCTTTGCTGAAGCCCCAGATGCCAAAGCTGAGGATGATGGTGTAGTTCTCTCGGTCGTGCTAAACGCTAACAAGGGCAACTCGTTCTTACTTGTCCTGGATGCTCACACCTTTGAAGAGACCGCGCGAGCTGAAGTTCCTCATCATATACCGCAAGGTTTCCATGGCGAGTTTTTCTCTCTCTAAGGCGATTCTGTAATAAGTTATTTAGAGAGGCTGCACAACTCATAGAGTCTGTGCAGCCTCTCCTCATTTCTGCTCTTAGATAAGCTTATTCCTATTGAAGAATAGTACCATTAGCTCCTAAAACCTTATTTAGCGTCTCGCGCTTAATGTAGAGTAGGATGCCAGCGAGGTATCGTTGCTGATCCTTTTCCGGCACCCCCTCTCCGAACCGTACGTGCGGCTTTTACCGCATACGGCTCTCCAGTATCGATCTTTCATGAACTTGACGTTTGTCGTGCTTTTAGACGTTTCCTCATGGTATTGTCATCTTTTCTCGTTTTTCTCATTGGGCGTCCATAAGTAATATCTTCGTGGCACGTTCGACAGACGACCATTGTTTTTCTTTGACGGGCTGCCATTATCTGTACCCATTCTGGTTTTTCCCTTCCTGGGTATTTGTTGAGGTCTTTCATTGCTCGAATGTGATGTACTTGGATCTGTTCTGTGTCTCCACAGTATTCACAGGCATTTGCAAGTAGCCTTTGTTCGAGTTCTGTTCTGACATATGCCGTCATTTTAATGTGGTCATTCAGAGTTGCTTTTATGTCCCATACCAGAGGTATGCCGCCCCATTTCGCTATTAATGGGTCTTTTCCGTCTCTCGATTTTATGACTTGAAGCCCTTTTAACCTCTTCTTGTCAACCTCGAATGTTGCTCCGTATTTGGTATAGACGGCTTTCACTGACATTTTATGCTTGTTTGCCAACGTCTTGGTCAGGGATTGCTCCATGATCCATTTCAGTTTGTTAAGACTGTGAAGGTTATTTGCGAGTCTGTAATATTCTACAAACCCTCGGTACTCCGATTGATAGATATTCACAATAGTCAAGTCACTATCATGTATCAATTCTGCTCGTTGTACCGCTTTCCCCTCATGCATGTATCGTTGACATTTTTCCCTTAGGATATCTTCCGGTACTCGTAAGGAGATATTTCCGTTGATTGTACGTCGATTTTTATCTTGGTACGTGTCCTCTTGAGTCGTTCTCATTGCATAGCCTAGAAATCTTGCCGGTTCCGTTCGGGCATGTGTAATCAGCGTTTTCGTTGGGGATAGCTCCAAATTGAGCATTTCCTTGAGGAATATTCTGATCTTTTCCTTGATTTCTTCGGCTTCCTCCTTGGTTCCTATGAATCCTAAGAGGAAATCATCAGCATACCGGATATATCTGAGTCTCCTAAAGTTTGGGTCATCAGTGAGTTTGCTCGGCATGTGCTGCGCTTTTCTTTTGACTGCCTTTGCCTCTTGCGTTCTTCCCTTTCTATGAAGATAGTGTGCTTTGCAGTTCAATTTGTTGTACTCAGCGTTTGCCGCTTTTCCTTTTCCTCTGGTGTAAGTTGGGATAAGTTCTTGTTCTACGTACTTGTCAAGTTTATCCAGGTAGATGTTAGCGAGTATTGGACTGATAATTCCTCCCTGTGGACTTCCACTATGGGTTTCATGCATTTTCCAATCCTCGATGTATCCTGCCTGAAGGAGTCCCTTTACAAGATTTATGAACCTACCGTCGTGGATCTTCTCGCTCAGTGCATTAGTAAGTACCTCGTGATCCAACTGATCAAAGCACTGTGAGATGTCCCCTTCTATGAACCAAACCGTTCCAGGCCATGTGTAATATATTTCCCGTAGTGCCGTGTGACATCCTCTTTGTGGTCTAAATGCATGTGAATGCTCGCTAAACTGCGGTTCGTAGTAGGCAGTCAGGATCATTCTCATGATTTCTTGCACCACCTTATCTGACCATGTTGGCATGCCTGGCGCTTGTTTCTTCGTTGAGTTTTTCTTCTCAATGGAAACGCGCCGCACTGGTTTCCAGTTATACCGTTCATATCGCAATGCTTCTATGATGGTCGTTACTTTTTCCATGGACATACCGTCTGCCGTCTCCTCTGTGGTGCCTGGTGTCATGGCTCCCTTGTTTCGGTAAATCTTTCCATATGCGGTAAGATAGAGTTCGGGATCAAAAAGGAGTCGATAGATTCGCTCCAATGGCAACCCTTTTCTGCCTCGTTCTTGAATGAGTCCTTGGATAGTGTTGGCGTCTCGCATCTCACGTACCTTTTCTACTGTAGACTCGTCGATACCTACCCTGCTCCCCATTGTCGGTGGGAAGCTCTCCCCCTCGTTAGAGGGGTGCCCCTTCGCCATGTATGTAGTTTTCCTACACTCAGACTACTATGGGGGTTCCGTGATCATAGGTGTCGCCACCAGTAGATCATCCCGTAGTTTCTTTAGTCGGACGTTTAGTGTGTTTAGGTGCCCGTTCGTTTCCTTAAGAGAGATTATTTCTCCCCGTTTACCATAGAGAGCTTTTGATGGACTATAGATTCTTCCATCTAGTATTCACATCCTACCGTATATGATGCGTATTATGGTAACATCGCTTCAGATATGCTGCGATGAGTGCAGGCTTTCACCACCGGAAACTAGGGTTTGACAAACTCAGTCTCACCATGCACACAGGACTTGCGGGTCATTACTTTACATACCTTCAAGCACTCCCGCTTTAATGCCATGCTGTTGTCCCCTTTGTCTTTCGACTCTAGGTAAGGCATCGTCCTAGAGGTTCTTTGCTCTCAACCTCTACCTACTTTGTAGGTGATCCCATTAATTTTTCTAAAGTACTACGGCGCACACGATAGGCCTGACGTGCATTCACGTGTGGCAGCACAACTGCCTCAAGCGCGCCCTGTTTCACCCAGCGGCGAACTGTTGTATCGTCTACGCGCAGGATCTGGGCAACTTCTGACACTGTAAGTAAATCGCTCATGTTTAAATTCCCTTCTTGGATGCCCTATAGATTGTGTAATGTTTTCAGTCAACATCTTCAATGCTTGGGCAATAGTAAAAGATGCAAAACATTTCCCATTAGCTTGTTTCGCATGCAAACATTGTATAACAATGTCTCTTATTTGTAAAGCATTTAGTACAAGAGGATATTTTTGGTTGGTACTCGGTCTCATTGATCAAGAAATACAACGATGTAGGAAGCGATGTGCTAGCCTATTCTGCGAACGGTGCAGCCGCGTGTACAACTTAAACGGTACCCAATGTTGCGTGTTGGGAAATCAGCAGATGATAGAGAAATTATGTTTATAGACATCTAAGAAATTCCTCTTATCAAAGTTGATTTGAATCATTAAAGTTATTGAAGGTCATCTTATCTTGACAACCGAAAGGAGAGAGATATACCACTCCTGATGTATCTTATCTTGCTGGTTATCGTCGCCATTATCTAAAGCGTTGTCCTTAGTGTAGTTTTTTATAAAACGTTTGAGAACAGACAATTGTTCCATGCTTTTCTATAAAAGAACTCAAAAAAGATAGTTATTCTCCATGTCAAGATATATTATTGAATAACAATGCTATAATAAAGTTATCATTAAAAAGCGAGAATAAGATACTCATGAAGATACAGACTGAGATAGAGGACGCTAGTCGACGCATAGTAAGCTATGTAAGAAAGACACCAGTGATGACGCTTGAAAGGGGTGTATGGGGTACATCCGGACTCATCACTCTTAAACTAGAGCAGTTGCAACATACTGGATCATTTAAAGTACGCGGAGCCTTCAATCGGCTCCTGACACAACACATCCCTGCTTCCGGCGTTATTGCTGCATCGGGAGGAAACCATGGGGCGGCAGTTGCATATGCCGCTCGTCAGCTAGGTCATCGTGCAGAAATATTTGTTCCAGAGATCTCCTCTTTGGTGAAAGTTGAGCGTCTACGTCGGTATGAGGCTCATGTCACTATCGTGGGAGCTACTTATGCAGAAGCTTTGCTCGCGAGTGAGCAACGTGCTCGTGAAACAGGCGCGCTTGTCGTGCATGCTTACGACCAGCCGGAAGTGGTTGCTGGACAAGGTACACTTGGCTACGAGCTTGAGCAGCAGTTACCAGATCTTGACACGGTGCTTGTTGCAGTCGGCGGTGGCGGCTTGATTAGTGGGATTGCCAGTTGGTTTAGGGGCTCACGACGCGTTATCGGGATCGAATCTGAGCACACTGCCAGTATGTTTGAGGCGTTGCGTGCTGGTCACCCGGTAGATGTCGAAGTCAGTGGCATCGCTGCTGATGCACTTGGAGCCAGGCGCGTTGGACAGATTGCCTTCTCGGTTGCCAGTCAATATGTAGAACGTGTCATCCTCGTTAGCGATGATGCCATTCGCAACGCACAGCGAACCCTTTGGAGTGACCTGCGTATTGTCGCTGAACCATCGGGAGCTGCTGCTGTCGCTGTTCTGATTGAAGGTCTCTATAAACCAGCTCCAGATGAGAAAGTCGGTGTCATAGTTTGTGGTGGTAATGCCTCGTTGGAACACCTGCTCTCATGAGAATCTATTCTACTTTCTATAAATATACGTAAGAAACAAGTCGAGTCAGGCAGGAAATCCTATATATTATTTTGTTATCCAAATGGTACTCTCCTCTTAAGAGCTTCACAAACATGCAGTAGCGAATGCCAGGGAAAAGATGAAAGCAGCCATGGAGTAAGAACCTGGTTTTGCCTGGTTAACAAGCAGCTAATCAAGGATTATTCTTCTTATACAGATCTTGTAAGTGTAACATAATAAAACACGAATAGAACTTTCTGCCTATTTTATAGACGAACAGAGAGATCTTCAGTTAACATAAAAAGAAGTGTGTTAGAGAGTCGTGATGATCTCACCCACAAAATGTCGTGTTGTCTGTGAAAAGATTACAATAGCCCTACATTGTTGTGCTTGATGACAAGCGATCCATATTACACCCGCACGGATGTAAAGCCGTACTAATGCAGTAAGCAGCCAGGTGGGCATACTTCCAGCCAGGATGAGACCAAGATGGGATGGAAGTGGAGGAAATGGTAGAGATGGTAGAGTTGTTGCCTGTACATAGTCGAGTCCCGTGGCCCTCACCGTCAAACAGCCATTTTCATTCTCCCTGATATAAGTTATATGTACTTCAGGTCGAGTAGTGGTGCTAAGTCGAGTAGTGGTGCCAAGTAGAAGAGGAGGAGATGCCATCCAACCAGAGCTTATCTCGCCTGACAGTAAGCATGGGTCGAACTGATAAAACTCATCCGCCTGAGTATATGCGGCCAGTGCGGCATAGAGCCATTGTGGGCCTTGTCCATAGACAGAAAGCGATATATGTGATGGGATATATTCAAATAGAGCACAAAGCATAGATGGTTCCCAGCTTTCAACGCCGGGAGCAATAGTGTGTAAGAGCATAGACAAGTGCAATGGTAGTTCGCCAGGTGCTTGACGTAAATGTATACGCGTTAACTCTTCCTGCGAATACGAGTCGAAGAGGCTCGCGATACGCTCGACCAGGCAATGGAAGAGAGGATCCTGTACAAGTGCGTCGTGTTCTAAACTCATAAATGTGCCGGTGATCATCGGCTCTTGTATCGTACTGGTTGAAATGTTGTTCTCAAGAGAAGAAGAGACACAGGCTAATGGTATCAAGCCATAGCGTTCACCAAG
Organism: uncultured Dictyobacter sp.; assembly: GCA_964247965.1. Taxonomy (GTDB): domain Bacteria; phylum Chloroflexota; class Ktedonobacteria; order Ktedonobacterales; family Ktedonobacteraceae; genus Dictyobacter. Next base: position 6,887 of record CAXTXB010000025.1, read on the forward strand.
TTGGAACCAGAAGGTTTTGCTTACCTGATCGTGCTCGTGGAATAAGAGAATCGAATGTGTACATTGTTGAAGAATGCAAGCTTGTAGATGCTGGTTGTCGGCACCTATATCAACCAGCAGAGGGACGAGACGTTGCGAGAGATCCTGGCTGAGATGCGCAGTCAGCTTGTCATTCCAGCTATCATCAATGGGCAAGAAACGCACGTTTGCCCGCTCACTGGTTAACAGCCGAGTCTTTTCGCTAGCTGCGTGAACCCGAAGCGCGTGATGCAAGATATGACGCTCACGAAGCGCTTTTGTCAGGCTATAAAAGAGCTCTGACTTCTCTAGATGTGATGGTCCACCAATCAGGACCGCAGGTAGTAAATTAAGCATGACCAATTAACTCCTTTTATTTTTGGAAAGAGGAAAAGTATGACAGGGTTGGAACCTACGCATACCCTTCTGGCAACACTGGGTGGACAGCCTCAAGTTGTAACGTTCACTCTAGATCTGCTGCTCCAACGTGGAATCCCTATACGTGAAGTTATTGTCGTTCATCCCGCTTCCTACGGCAGCTTACAGCAGGCCGTAGCTCGCTTGAGCGCAGAATTCCCCGGCGATCGTTACCTTGTAACGGGGGAGCCTATTCGTTTTCGCCGCCATATTTTGGAACAGTACAAGACTCCAATTGATGATATAGTAGATGATCGCAGTGCAGATGGAGCACTTAATGCAATGGATGAGCTTATTCGTGACCTTAAGGGCCAGGGACGTATCATCCATTTCTCAATCACCGGTGGCCGCCGCCTGATGGGTTTTCTTTCCTTTTCCGCCGCCCTGCTCAATTTCGAGCATATGGATCGCCTATGGCACATCCATACACCAGAAGATGTGAAGAAGCGTGTGCGCGATGGGGCATGCATGCACGTTGGGCCTGATGACAATGTGCATCTCATAGAAGTACCCTTCGCACGCCTCGCACAACCTGTTTTAACGCGCCTCCTAAGTCCAGACAATGCCAGGACGATAATCAATATGCGGGAAGAGCAAGAGAAGGCAGAACAGCAGCGTCGTAGCCATGAGCTCTTTGCAAAGGTAACGCTCATGCAACGCAAAGTGCTCCAACTCTTTGTGCGTGGATTAACCCCTCAGGAGGTTGCCAGCGAGCTAAGAATCTCCATCAAGACGGTGAGTAGCCATACCACTGTTCTCCTGCGCGAAAGCCGCAACATTTGGAATGTGCCTGAACACAAAAAACTGGACTACCGCTTCTTCGTTCTTTTTGTCACTACCTCAATCGCCGACGAACCAATTTGAAGAGGAAGTGGCTTTCACGTTCTTCGTATCTGCATACAATGTTGATGTCTAAGCCGGGAAAGATTACACACTCACGTACTAGCATGAATTGTACCTGCTCGTAAGCTAACAATCATCCGAACAACCCCTGAATTTTTTCAGGGGTTGTTCGGATTTCAAGAGCGAGTTGTGGATGTATAGTGTTAACTGATCACAATTCTGAGTTACTTAGCACGATTGAACTCGTCCCGTGTATGCACGAAAGAGTATGAAAGAGTATGAAGGAAAAGAATGATGCAATCATCTCATACTGGCTTGAATGATCTTTATGCCTTCTATCTAAAACTACGACCTATTCAACCTGGTTCACTTATGGCCTTCAATGGAGAGCTTGTACATGCTGCCTGGCTTGACTGGCTGCGTTTGGCCGCTCCAGATGTTGCGACATGGCTGCATGAGGGGAATAAGCGACGCCTGTTTACCTGCTCCAGTCTAATCTTTCCTTTTCCTGCTGCGAAGATGCGAGACGCTGAGCGTCGTAACGTCCACTTGCCGTTAGATCCACTAAAAACTTATTCCATACGTATTACTTTGCTCTCTGATCGGCTCTTTCCTATATTCGAAGAAACATTGATGAACATCAAAGATGTATCCGTATTGGGAGCGAAAAGTTCACCGTTTCTCCAGTTGAGCAAACAAACCTTTTTGCTGGAAGAAGTTATTGCGAGCGAAGAGGATCGAACTGGCTGGATAGGGTTCAGCACGTTCCAACGTCTTGTTGAGCGAGTCAAGGTGTTGCGTCTGGGCAAGATTGAGCATCTACGACTGGAATTTGACTCGCTTACGACGTTTAGCCGGGGGTCGGCGAAACAGAAGGATTATGGCAATCATTATGCGCGTCTCCCGCTTCCAACCTATGTTTTTCCCAGTCTGGCAAAACGTTGGGCCGAGCTGGCCCCCCCCGAATATGTTAGTTGGGTGCAGCGCGAACGCATTGAAGAGTATGTTTCAAATGATGCCATCTTCATCACTGATTATGATCTCAAGGCTCACTCGGTAAAATTCACTACCCACGTGCAACTTGGCTTTGTCGGTACCTGCAGCTATGCCCTCTATGGTCCCGACGACCCACCTACTGACTCTGCTCCCCTCACCATTCGCCAACAGATTTTTCTTCTCTCTTACCTGGCATTTTATTGCGGGGTTGGTTACAAAACGACGATGGGTATGGGGCAGACCCGTCTTGTATAAAAAGTTGCTGCCTTCTTTGTTCATGTCCGGGAAAAATATACACTGGTAATAACTGTAGTATTTCTTCTTTATGTGCAAAAATATACTTCTATGCTCTAAAAGTAATGAATCTATGAGAAGGATCTTCAGTCGAATTCAGAAGGACCCCTGAAAAAATTCAGGAGCACTTCTGAAGTCATGCATTCCGATCTATGCTATACTCATGGTGCCTGAGCTACTTTTGATCTGGTAGGCATAAAAAGACTTGGAGGTGGGAAGTTGGTGCAAAAATCACTTGTAGCGCTCGACACGAATGACCCGAAGGGGTATGTCTTTAAGACGGATACGTTGCGAGAGATTCGTGGGGCGAGCTCGATCTTTGACAGGCTAAACCGAGTGACGATGGTAGAGATAGCCCGCGAATCTTCTGCTTCTCTTATTTATGCGCATGGTGGTTCTGGCCTTTTCCTTGTTGACGAAGACAAAGCCGATGCATTTGGTAAAAGGGTCCAAAAAACGTTCTTAGAAGTTAGTCGAGGTGGTTTTTCGATTATCTATGCAGTGCAGCGCTTGCCGGCTGATGTTTCTGAGGACGTTGAGAAGCTGATGATAGATGATGTTCGTCGAGAGCTTGAACTGGTACGCTATAAGTTACGCGAAGAAAAGGATCGCGCGGATACACTTTTAGCTCTCCCTGCACATCCATTTTTGCGTCCATGTGACGCATGTGGCCTTGAATATGCCGAGGAAAAAGAATCTGATCACGGGAGAACTTACTTCTATTGTGCAAGCTGTAAAGAGAAACATGATGAGGATGGGAGGGTAGAAGAGAGTATTGAGAGCACCATAAAAGCTCTTCGTGAAGAGAGGAGTCAGCGGGCGATCTCTCCTTCCGCACTGCCCAAGGAGCGAGGGCAAAAATTTCTGTGGGATCGAATCCTTGTTTCACTGGAAAAGACTGATTACAAAGGTTTATTCGATAATACTCAACAAATACCAGAGCGGCCCGGCGATTTTACTGTGTTTCGTTATCTTCCTCGTTCGAAAGAGTATCTGGGTTTGATCTATGCGGACGTTAATAATACAGGCGCAAAGATCGAAGCATTAACAACGCTGGCCGAGATCAAAGACCTTGCAACCTCTGTCAATCAGGCTATCTATGCCGCAACGTGTTCGGCAATTGAAAGCAAACTTCCAATCTCCATGGTTTCGGGAGGCCAGATGAATAAAACTCCGCTCTTCCCTTTCGATATCTTACTGCTTGGAGGCGATGATGTTATGCTTGTCACGGATGCGACCAGGGCAATGGATGTTGCACTGGCGCTGGCACAAGAGTTCCGCAGGTTTACAAAAAAAGATCACTCGTTGTCAGTTGGTGTTGTTCTCGCACCCAGTAACTATCCCTTTGGTTTATTGCTGGATCTAGTTAAGAGCACGCTCAAATTTGCAAAAAAGAAGAGCGCTGAGGCGCGCGCGTCTTTCCCCGATGCTGACGATACTTATATCAACTTCATGACGGTGGTGGATGGAAGTTTGAATAGTTTTGATGCAACTTATAACAAGCTGTATCGCAAAATTAATGAAGATACAGAGTTCTATGCTACTTTACGTCCATATACTCCCGACAACCTGAAACATCTTCTGGATGCTATTCGCGAAGGAAATAGGCTGAACCTGGGCCGCAGCCGATTGCATCAGTTACGCGAGGCTGTTTTCAAGATGAATCTAACTCAGTCTGTTTTCGATGGGCTTGCCATTTTACGAAATTGGCAGGACGCGCAGCGGAGGCTGGTTGTAAGTCACGTCTATCAGTTCGGGGGCCTCTATCAGATGCCTCAAAGCAATGCACATGATCCCATCAAAGGTTTCCCTCGTGTGACCTTCCCCTGGTTCGCTGATGATACCTTTGGAAAGAAGGGTGGGAGCGAGCGCGTTGTCTATCGTACGTCGCTCCTCGATTTTGTCGAACTCTATGACTTTGTCTCTATGGAAGGTGAGGGAATAGATGGCAAAAACTGATCGTATTCAACTCAGGTACAGGATTACGTTTACGACTCCCTTCCATTGTGGAGCGGGTTTAAGCTCAGGAATTATTAATCGTACTGTGGTGCGTGATGCGGATGGTTACCTTTATATTCCAGGTTCAACATTTAAAGGAATCATACGCGCAAACTGTGAACAACTGGCACGTCTCTATACGTTCAAGGATGATAACGAGATGCGCACGTCTATTGCTAGCCCACATGATGGAAAGCAGGCTTTAGTAGCTATATATGGTCCTGTGACGATGATTACGCGCATCTTTGGGTCGCGTACTCGGCCTGGCTTGCTCTCCTTCGATGATGCGCGACAGTCAGGACCGCAAGGATTTGATAACAGGAAGTGGAGATATGATGAGGGTGGAGATGGACTTGAACAGACAGACTTACATATGCAGATTCGTTTGGACCGGCGGACACGGACTACTGGAAGTGATGTATTTTACACGAGCGAGTTTGGCCTGAGGAACTTGACGTTCTATGGCAATATCTCTGGTTGGTTAAACTGTACTGCTATAGAAGGTATTGAGGGCGGGCCCAGTTACTCTTTGCTGCTCTTGCTCGCGGGATTATACATGCTGGATCAGCTGGGGGGTAGTAAATCAACTGGGAAGGGTCAGTGTGCCTGTGAGATTACGGGGCTTTCCATCAATAACATTGAATTTCCGAATGCTACCTGGCTATCCTGGCTTGAGCATTTAGATATGCTCATGTTCTACTCCGAAAATGTCGGTTCAGAAGAGGAGGGATAGTGAAGCGACTTTCTATAAAGCTACAGACGCTGGCACCACTCTCTACCCGCGCTGATCATGCTGCTATTGGTGTGGATATGATTAGCTATATTGCAGGGAATACATTGCTGGGAAGCCTGGCGGCGGTGCATCGGTTATTTTATCCTGACAAAAAAGATGAGTTTGAGCAATTCTTTTTGCAAGGATACATCCTCTATCCGAATCTCTATCCCGCCGTCATAGATAGCGATGATGCTGATTGGCAGAACGCGCCTGTCTATCCAGTGCCAAAGACTGCCCAGAGCTGTAAGCGATGTAGTGGTTTCCTCTATCCAAAGGCTGAGATGAATGATGGACATGGCGTGCGTGATACTGTGATCGACTGGGCATTGTTCAAATTAGATAGGGATGCGGAAAAACAGGGCTCTGAATCATTGGATGTATTGCTCGAACACAAGAGATGCGTCCTTTGCAAGGAGCCTATGGATCATTTTAATGGCTACTATCGCCGTAGCAACACCCTGCGAGAAATGATCGCTACAAATGCACCTGCAACTCGTCTGCAGACCCGTATCGGCATCGATCGTGAATCAAGAACTGCGCAAGAGGGTAGTTCTTATAATCGGCAGGTGTTTGATGAAGGTATGGTGTTCTGGGGGGAGATAAAGCTTTTAGAAGATTATTTGGTGGATGCATTTAAGAATTTTATCATTGATGCCGGCGCGGCAATACGCATGGGAACTGGTCGCACACGTGGTATGGGAAAGATCAAAATTGAGGTCATCGAGTCAAGAGAAGAAGTGCAAGAGCGTAAGGCTAATTTTGCAGTGCGTTTGCAAAGCTTCAACTCACTTCTGGTTAAAAACATTGCCCAAAGGAGGCTAGAAAATCTCCTTCATGATTATTTCTTTACCATAACGCTGCACTCTCCACTTATTTTAAATGATGAATTTTTGCGCTATCGCGGTACGATTGACGCGGGTACGTTGAGTGAACTGCTTGGAGTTCCCCTGGAAGGGCTTGAGCAAGTTTATCAATGTGCTGGTATCAAACGCGTAATGGGTTGGCAGGAATTGTGGGGCATGCCTCGTGCGAATGAGTACGCTGTCGATACTGGATCAGTTTTCCTTTTTCGCGCACCTGATCAAAGAGTTGTAGATGCACTATTCAGGCTAGAGGAGCAAGGAATTGGTAAAAGACGAGCAGAAGGCTTTGGACGGATATGTATATCCGATCCATTTCACAAAGAGGTAGTACCAAGATGAATGAATTACAATTGGGCACGCAAAAAACAAATTTGGAGCTAAAAATAGTTCGCCAGGTCAATGATGAGGCGGAAGCTTTCTATACTATGTCTGTAGAGCTTGGCGATCATGCTGCTTATGCCCTGCAAAGGTCTCATCGTTCTCAGTTAGCTGGCTTAGAGAATATTACAGAGAGTGCACTCAAGACCACGGATATTTTCGACTATATCAAGAGGCAAACGGCAAGGTTTGAGTACTGGCGTAGATCGTTTCCTGGTCATTCTAATGAGGCATTTGGATTGCGCTTGAAGAATTATCTAGAGCAAGAGCTAGCAAAGAAAAGAGATAATCTCTGTGCGCCAAATAGACTAAATATTGGCAACGAAAGCGACCTGGATAAGCAATTGCGCCGTCGTGTCTATCTACTCCTTATTCAGCAGTGCATTCGTCAGTTGACGGTGCAATATGAGTTTCGTATTAGTTTGCCATCTGAAGAGAGAAGAGGATAGCGTTCAATGCTTTCTCCAGCCCAATTTCAGCGCGTGTGGTCTCTGAGCGATGATGTGCTCTATGGTGAGGCGGTACTATTTATCCATGAGTTAGTCAAGCGTGAAGATTGTCAACCTCTCCCCAACAGTCAAGTGAAAGGTTTATTAAATATAGCCAAGGCTTCTCAATATAATGAGCTTGAGCGCTATATTGAGCACCAACGTCAGCGTGACTGGAACGTGAAAAATCGTTATCTCAAAACATTTTATACTGAACTCGAAAAGTTACTTACTACTATGAAAAATAAGCGCCTCAAGCAGGAGTTCCAACTGCTGACCAATGAATTGACCAGTACAGAGAGGGTACGTGAGATCGACGAACTGATGGCACAGCTAGCCTATGAATTTATTCAACATCTTTTAGCCGAGAATGCACTACTTGTGGCCGAGAGGGCAATGGCGCAACGGTCGAGATTGAGAAGGTAGAGAGAGGTAGGTTATGGCGGATCATTCGAACCACTACGATTTGCGCAATCGCTACATGCTGACCGGGCAAGTCATTATGCAAACAGCATTTCATATTGGGGGTGGAAAGGGAACATTGAGCAACAGCGATAACCCGGTTGTTTTGACACCCGAGGGGCAACCTTTTATTCCCGGTTCAAGTTTCAAAGGTGCTTTGAGGAGCACCGTCGAAAAGTTGGTACCAGGCTTACCCGCAGAGGCTGCGTTATATACTTGTGGCTTAATCGAGTTGGGTGATCAGGAGCGAGAACGGCTTAAAAATAGCACGCTAAAGCTCTGCTCGACGCAGCGGCAGAAAGAGATAACTGCGCTGCAGCTGCAGTACCCCACGCGGGAAAAGGAAATCCTTGATCAAGCGCGCGTAGACCTCTGCCATACCTGTAAGCTCTTTGGTTCTCCTTATGCTGCCTCACGCATCAATGTTAGTGACCTCTCTCTTATCAATTCTGAGTGGGCAAGTATCATCCAGCGCCGTGACGGTGTCGCTATTGATCGTGATAGCGAGAAGGCCAGGGATCATCTGAAGTACGACTTTGAAGTTGTGCCAGCCAGCACGGTATTCAAGCTACAGATTATTGTGGAAAATGTCACACAACAGGATTTACAATTGATTAGTATCGGCCTGAGCGAGTTTATTCATGGCTTTGGTCGTATTGGTGGAAAGCGTTCGCGTGGGCTTGGAGTCTGCCTGCTCGAAAATCTGCAGATTGCCGCCCTCGAACTAGAGGGTATAGGGGAGCAAGAGCGTAGTGTGCGTTTGCGTAATTATTTACTCAGGCGTGAGTTTTCAAATCACTTCGCTGGCGAAGATTTTCTCAACGAGCATATCAATACTCTATTTAGTGGAATTCCATACCCGTAATTTAGCAAAGTCGCACAAGGAGTAGCGTGATGTTGAAAAAATTGATGAATGAGGCCTACTGCACCTTGCGTATTACTACGATGGGGCCACTACTTATCAAATCCGGCCTCGCCACTGTAAGTGGTCCAGATATGACACCAGTCTTAACCTTTCGCAATGGTCAGCAAGAGGTCTTTTTGCCCGGGAGCTCTCTCAAAGGAATCTTTCGCAGTCATATAGAAAAAATCGTGTGTAGTATAAAGCCGCGCGTCGTTTGTTACCCATTTTCAGGTCATGAAGAGCGAGAGTCTGATCTGGTGCAGCGTCGTCGTGACTACCGCGATTCTTGTAGCGAAATGTTCAATCGAATGAGTGGAGAGATGCGCAAGGAGTTAGAAAGCAGGACAGACCTCGTCTATCAGGACTCTTGCCCCACCTGCCGCCTCTTTGGCTCAACAGGATTTATCGGTCGCATCGCCATCAGCGATGCTTATCTTGTATCGGCCGCAACGACCGAGCAACGGGATGGTGTTGGTATCGATCGTCTTACTGGAGGTGCAAGCCATTCAGCTAAGTTTGAACTGGAGGTTATTAGTTCGGGTGTAGTTTTTGAGGCTAATATTCATCTGCGCAACTTTGAAATCTGGCAACTCGGCATGCTCTTCGTTGTTTTGCAAGATATGGAGGACGAACTGATTTCCATAGGCTCCGGGCGTTCACGCGGCTTAGGTAAGGTTGTCGCACAAATCAGTGAGTCACCTCGTAATGGCCGCCCCGGTGGTTTTGTTACCAGTATCCCACGTGGAAGTGAAGAGCCTGCAGATGAGTTGTGGGGCCTGGGCTGCTGGCTCAAAGATGAAACTTACGATAACCGTGGAAATTGGAAGGGCGAAAATTATGGTGTTTATGGTACATGGAAAGACGATAAAGTCTCACTTCCAAAACAACTTGAGCGCAATACACGTGGCATTCGCAGCCAGCGTGTCTTTGATGAGCCTTCTTTAAGCTCCTTACGTGAGGCTTCAATTGAACAATTTATCTCGCGTATGCAGCACTGGCCCGAGCAGACGTATACCTTTGCCACGCCACGCTAATTCTGTCTATTTACTAATAAGGAGCAACGCCTGATGACTGAAGTATTGTGTAGCGGGCAGGTAGATGCGCTTGATTTAGTACAACTCCTCAATAAGTGTCAGGAGTCACGAATGTCAGAGGAGACGCTGTTGTTGGCTGAACAACTGCCGGCGCATGTCGTTAATGTTCAGGAGCGGTGGAACATGCTACGGTTCGAAACCTATAGTCCAAAAATAGATGTGGCTGCGTACACATCCGGACGTCTATTTCAGGGTAGCTTTGAACTTCGCTGGGAGAGGCAAGGTACTCTGTTTCAAGCTGTCTACCTGGGCTCTGACCATAATAAGGCCGTATTGTATGACTACAAGCTGAGGGAGGACACGATCTTTTTATGCAGGGTAAAGGATGAAAATCTAACATATCGGGAAAGAAAGTATTACTTGTTTGGCGAACAATTGGAAGAAAATAAGGAAAGAGAAGATGCCGAAACCACACGTGGCAAAAGCTTTGGCGAACTACGTATCCCACGCCTCTTGTACTATCCTGTGCAAGGTTCTCCTCGATATGTGCAGCTGATTGTACGCGAATATATTTATAAAGAAACGGGTCAGGTCGAGTATTTTCGATTTCAGGCTCTAGAACCGTCTGTGGAGCATTAGAGTACTATGAACCCCTATGATTTTGTGCGCATCGACTGGAACCGGCCACCTGAGCGTCATACACCAATCTGGCATCATCACTTGTTTGGGTGGCAGGGGCAACGCCTCTATTCTGGGTATTTAGACGTAGATGTCTATGTAGAGACTGCTTTCTTTATTGGTAATCCGCGCACGATTCCAAGTGATCCTAAAAAGCCGGCTCTGTTTACGCAGAATGCATGGGGAGAGTATATCATCCCTGGAAGTTCTCTCAAAGGTATGTTGCGTTGCCTGGTTGAAACCCTGGGCAACGGCTGTCTGACCGTTTTCGATGGTGATTATGAACGCCGAAATGTAGATTATAATGAGCAAGTTTCTTCTCCGTTTCTTCGTTGTAGCAATAATACCGATCTTTGTATCGCATGTCGTACCTTCGGTATGTTAGGTGGGCGCGATGGGAGGGGAGGAACTTTTTTGGGTAAAATCAATATTGGTGATGCGGTCGTCTACTCAGATAAAATCTATCTGCATGACCCTATCTACACAAAACCACTTATGGAGCCTAAACCTCATCATTCTAGTTTTTATCTCGATAAAAGTAAAAGATATATTGCTGGCCGCAAATACTACTTCCATCATTCTCCAGACTATCCGCTAGAGGTAGAAACAAAGTTTCTCTATAATAGGAGTGGTCGCCGCTCCAACCAATATATACAGCCGCTTGACTATGGAACAGTGTTTCATTTTCGCATCGATTTTACTAATCTAGAAGGTGATGAGTTTTCTGCACTCTTATTCGCTCTCGCTTTAGAGGAGTCTATGCGCCATAAACTTGGTTATGGTAAACCCCTGGGTCTTGGCACGGTGGCACTACTGCCCAAATCTCTAACTTTGATCGATTATAATGCTCGCTACACTCAACCGGCTGTGAACAGAGGAAAGACAACGATAGAAGGTGATGCCTTGTGGCACTTTATCTATGACCAGTCGGATATTTTTAGCGCTACGAAACTTGTAAATATAGCGATGGAAGACCTGCGGCGCATCTGGAAATGGATGCCAGAGCAGGGTGTTGAATATTATTACCCTGGTAAACGCGACTGGTTCGATACGAGCGCGAGTATTGGCAAACGCATTGCTGATACAAGATATGTTCCTCGCTAAAAGAAAGCTGCAAGATCAAGCATGCGATATCTTCGTTGCTTCGTGCTTCCTGGTCACGTAACTTTCGCCATGGCTGAAACGTGATAACGCGTAGTGCTAGCTCTCCAGAGGCCACGCAGCGACAACCCCTTGCGGTTGTCGTGCCAGCTCTCTAAAGGCCGCGTAGCGACAACCCCTTGCGGTTGTCGTGCCTAGC
>CAXTXB010000025.1:18344-24741 GCA_964247965.1 uncultured Dictyobacter sp.
CGACACCCCGTTGGGTTGGGGGGGCTCGGTGACCTTGCCCCCCGACCATTCCACCACCGGAAGGGGGTTGTCGCTACGTGGAGCAAGCTTGTCACCCTTAGCCGTCAAAAGAGCTGTGCCAGAGCAGTACATCAGCAATCTTGTATGCTTGTTTGCAAGAGAAATAAGAACAGGTTTGCTTTTACCTAGTAAAAGTGATGCTAGATATGTTTGAAATGATTTGAGTATCAGGAGGTAAACTTATGACAACGAGCCAGGCTGCGAAAGCAATCAAATCTTTTCCAGCCCCCGCGCAACTGGCTACGCCTACAGATTTGAAGCCAGAACAGGTGCAAAAGATCACTGAGGCCATTAATCCGCTTGTTGCAGACGCTTTTGCGCTGTATATTAAAACGAAAAACTTTCACTGGCACCTGTCCGGTTCGCACTTCCGTGACTATCATTTGCTGTTAGATGAACAGGCTGACAGTATATTTGCATCTATTGATCTCCTGGCTGAACGTGTGCGTCGCATTGGCGGCACGACTATCCGCAGCATCAGCCATGTCAGCCAGCTACAGACTATCCAGGATGATAACGACGAGTTTGTGCCTCCGGGAGAGATGCTGCGCCGGCTTATGGATGACAATACACATATTGCGCAAGCGCAACGATCTGCCCGCTACTTATGCGACGATAACGACGATCCTGCCACCTCAAGCGTGCTGGAAACTATTATCGACGAGACCGAACGCCGCAAATGGTTTTTGTTCGAAGCTATCAAGGGCATGAACAATACTGACTAGTTCAATGGTTCTCAGAGGTCCCTATCCTAAACTGAGTGAACAGATATTTACACATCTGTTCACTCAGTTTCTTGTATGACAACGTCACGATTATTGACCTGGCACAGGCCGTTGACGCCTACTATGATGAAGTCTTCACGATCTTTGCTCGTGACGTGGAGCGCGTCTGCCACTGCTTCATGCCTTGTGGAGTTGAGGCAGACGCGCAAGAATTAGCGGTAAGCTTATGGACGTGTTACATGGGCGGCTGAACTAAGAGGCAGGACATGCAGGCGCTCCGCTGTTATAGTCTGTAATTTGCCAGCGACCAGAGCTGTCACCTTGTAAGGTCAACGTCAGATTATAGCTCTGTGCAAGTTTACTGCGTGTCATCTGATAAGTATCAACGAGCGTGTTGCCGTGTAAGGTCGTGCTAATACTCTTGTAATTTGTAATAGGACCGTTACACTGGTCTTCACTTTGTGCGTCCTGTTTGAACTGATTTTTGTCCGCTAGACCCGGACCAAGATCACTGTAGGCCTGATCATAGTTCTGCGTAGAGATAGCTTGTGTAAAGTTATCAGCCAGCGCAGTGGCTCCCGATTGATTTACGGGACCTGATGGTATGTCCTGATTGCCTTGATTAGCAAAAAAGTAGTTGTAAGCTGTATAACCGCCACCACAGATTAGCGCACCTCCCAGCAATACGACGAGAAGAAATGTACGTGTCAGCCGTCCTAAACCACGGCCTATGCTTTTTGCCGAAGTTGTCAGCTGGGGTGCGGATGCTGCCGCAAAGGAGAGCATCGGTCCCGGCTCGGAGCGTGGAGTTTGCGGAGGAGGCGTCTGGCCAACGCCTTCATATATTCGCGATGGTGGATTTGGTGTGGGAGGTGTCTGACCGGCACTACTGTAAGTCCGTGGCGGTGGATTTGGTGTGGGAGGTGTCTGGCCGGCACCATTATACGTTCGTGTCGTCTGTGTTGTTGAGTTTACAACTGGTCGGGCATCTCTTTTCCCGCTGGGTGCTATTGGAGTTGCTATCTGAGAAGAGCGGTAGGCCCACTCTAAAGCGTTAGCGAAATCTTGCACGCGGGCAAAGCGTTGATGTGGATCTTTAGCGAGCGCTTTACGAATTACTTGCTGAACCGCATGTGGAATGGAAAGCGTTTGTTCATCTAAAAGTGGGGGATCTGTAGATAAATGTTGTGTGAGAAGTTCTACATAGGTTCCACTAAAGGGTCGTGTGCCGCTCAACCATTCGTAAACTACGACTGCCAGGGCATATTGATCACTCGCTGGGCGTGGCTTGCCTTGTAGTTGTTCTGGAGCCATGTAAGCCATCGTTCCTACAACCATATCTTCAGTCGTCTGTGAAAGCGAGCTTTGTGAGACAACCGCAATGCCAAAATCGCTGAGCATCACCTGGTTATTCGAACTTAGTAGCATGTTTTCGGGTTTTATATCACGGTGAATCAGCTTCTGATCGTGTGCATGTTGTAAAGCAGATGCGATATCCATGACATAAGGTAAGAAAGTTACTGGAGCCAGAGGTACACCCTTCGGATGTCGCTGACGCAATGTTCCATTTGGGGCATAGTCCATGACAAGAAAAGGTGTGTTATCTACTACATTAAAGTCGAAGACGCGTATGATATGTGGATGAATAAGATGAGCGATTGTGAGTGCTTCCGTACGAAAATTTTCTATATCTCCATCAGTTATCTGTGTATGCAGTACTTTGATGGCTGCATTTGTCTTGAGGTAGACATGCTCACCCAGGTAGACATCTGCGTAACCACCGTGACCAATGAGACGTATAAGGCGATAATTGCCTAATTGTCGGCCTATCCATTCAGTACTCATAGTACAAAAACTTTCTTACTTGTTTACTTGCGCAAGGTCCCTGACTTCTGAAAAGTCTCTCTATACTAGAGTACGAACTATATCGTACAAATAGATACGTTTCTTCCTTTTGTCCCTTACGTTATTTTTCCTTTGTATTTATCGTTCCGCTATAAAGAATTATGTCACATTAGCGAAGATATAGGTTATCCCAAACTTTTGAAAAATGAGAAACATCGTGTGTTTACCTGCTCTTGTTTTGCCTCAGGCAAAACAAGAGCAGGTAAACACACCATGTTTCTCATTTTTCAAAAGTTTGGGATAACCTATTTAGCGAAGAGGGCAACCTGGATTTAAACCTAAACTACCCTCTTCACAAGCCTTGACTGTATTGCAACTTAGTAGTTCGTCGGGTTTGTAGGAGGCAAACCGAGGTCTACATTATCAGGGCTGATAGCTGTTGTGGTTTTAGGAGTGTTAATATTAGGAGTATTGAGATTTTGTTTGGTTGTATCAGCGACATCCTGACCAGTCTGCTTTACTTCGCTAGTTGCATTGCTCGCAATATTGCTCAGGTTGCTGGCTGAATTTTTGACTTCGCCGGCTGCTTGCTGTGCATAGGTTTTTAGGCCCTGCGCGCCCTGACTTACCCGATCGGTTACCTGTTGCGTATATTGTTTCAACTGGCTATTCTCAGGCAGAGAATTCTGAGCTTGCTGAAAGCGCTCAGCTATCATACGGCGCATCTCTTCGCCGCGCATTGGCGCTACGAGCAGGCCAATACCTACTCCAATCAAAACGTTACGTATAAAGTTTGCCATTTTCTATAACCTTTCTTTAAGTCCGTATTCTGGAACTATAAAAGACTTGCTCATATTCAGATCGATTTTCTCTATCTGAATGGAACACGATACACAGTAAGAAGCAGTTTCAATCTGTCCCCTTTTGTCTAGTACTCTAACCATATTCTAATTCGCCATTTGAAGAAGCACACCCACAAGAGAGCGTTTGATCCTCATCATGCTGTGTACCTCTCCTCGCTCGCCCATCTGCACGCTGAAGGCGTGCCCTTATTCTTAAGAAACTTTTTGCATCATAGACATTTTTACAATTTTTTGCGCTCAGCAAAAAATTGTAAAAATGTCTATGATGCAAAAAGTTTCTTAAGGCTCGTAAAAAGCGGCGAAGCCGCGATACGTCAGAGAGCGAGAAGGTGAAAATGATGGGGATCAAACACTCTCTTATGGATGGAAACGAGAATGATGTTTGAAAAAGATAACTATATATCAATGTGAAGACTAATATTTTATACTGTGTAGACAGAAGGTAGAAAGGATACCGAATTCTCTATGACAAACTTTGATACAACCAACTTACAGAGAGTTTTTTCTTACATCGATAGCCATCAACAAGAGTACCTGGAGCGATTAGTTGATTATCTACGCCGTCCTAGCATTAGTGCATATGGAGAGGGAATTGGTGAGGTAGCGTCATACCTGGAGCAACTTATGACGGGAATCGGCCTGCGGACGCGGGTGATGCCTACTGCTGGCTGGCCGATGGTCGTGGGGCAACGTCTCAATCGCCCAGAGAAGCCAACGCTACTTTTCTACGGTCACTATGATGTGCAGCCGCCCGATCCGCTTGAAGCCTGGATCTCACCTCCATTTGAACCGGCAGTGCGTGCTGGACGGCTCTATGCGCGCGGCGTAGGAGATAACAAGGGACAGCATTTTGCTCATCTGCTCGCGCTTGAAGCATTACTTGCCTGTCTAGGCGAGTTGCCCTGTAATGTCAAGGTACTATTAGAGGGCGAAGAGGAGATTGGGAGCCCGCAGATGCCGGCCTTTATACGCAAGCACGGCAGTGAGGTCATGGCTGATCTGGTCGTGATCAGTGATGGTCCAGTAGATATCAGTGGACGCTCGGTTGTGAGCTTTGGTGTACGCGGCATGCTTTCGTTTGAACTGCGAGCAAAGGGAGCAAACCGAGATCTGCATTCTGGCAACTGGGGCGAGGTGCCCGAAAATCCGTTGTGGACGCTGGTGCATTTGCTCGCAACGATGAGGAATGAACGTGGTGAGATCACTATCGACGGCTTTTACGACCACGTGCAGCCTTTGACGGAACAGGAACGGCACGCCCTGGCACAACTTCCACTGGATGAAGCTGCGATTAAACAAGATCTGGGCATTCAATATTTTGCGCAGCCGCGTGAGCGATCTGTAACAGAAAGACTTGCAGCCTGGCCCACACTTACTATCAATGGCTTGCATGGTGGCTATGGCGGCCCTGGCTCAAAGACGGTATTACCAGGTGAAGCGGTTGCCAAATGTGATATACGTCTCGTTGAAGCTCAGAATGCCGACGACATTTTCGCACGTGTGCAGGAGCATATACGGAAACATGCTCCGGACGTGAAGATTATCCATCAAGGGGCTATGGATCCTTCAAAGACGCCGCTCGATTCGCCCTATGCTCTCCCGATTCGGCAAGCAATACACCTCGCACAGGATGAAGAGCCTTTATTAGTGCCTGCTCTAGGCGGTAGCTTACCGCAGTATGTCTTCACAAAAACGCTGGGCATGCCCGTCTTCGGCGTACCCTACGCTAATGCCGATGAAGCCAACCACGCGCCTAATGAAAATATGGAGATCTGGCGCTTCTTTCAAGGTATTAAGACCAGTGCGGCTATTCTAGCTGCTATCAATACCAGTTCTACACCTGGGAAATGATCAAGCTAGTGGCGGAACGATTATTATGCTTTTGTGCGCAGTATCGTTCCTGTCCTACCAATACTGAGAATGCTCCCAACGCTGCCGATACTCAGAATGGAACCGACGCTGCCAATACTCAAAACACTACCCGTGCTACCAATACTGAGAATGCTTCCAACGCTGCCAATGCTGAGGATACTGCCCGCGCCCAGTGCGCTCAGAATGCTAAAAGCGCTAAGAAGACTCAGCATGCTTGCGAAGCTCAACCAGCTCTTTCGACTGGCAAGACTGGATGAAGCTATCGGTAGAGTAGCGACATCTAACTTAGACATAAAATACTCCTGATCGTACTATTTTTCTCTTATTTTAGCATAAAGTGCGCGAGAAACCTTGTGCTAACAGAAAAAGTACTCTATGACCGAGAGAAGTTTCGTTTGCCCTTGACCCGAAGTACTGGCACTTTGTAGAATGAGGTAATATGCAAGGGAGCGCTTTTAGTGGGGCTTACTTCGTTTACTAGACTGAATGCAGAGTATCTGAAAGTAGAGTGGTTCATCAAAGATACTGATGAACACAGCTTTTTTCTGTATACTTGCTATTTTCCATGAAGGAGCAATGTTACTTTATGACAGGCAATCAATCTCGGGCAAATGATCCATTTGCCTATCTGGCGCCACAGGAATTTCTTGTCCTGACCACCTATCGTAAAAATGGTATCGCTGTCCCAACTACGGTCTGGTTTGCGTACGAGCGGGGAAAAATATATATCACAACGAACACGGCGGCCGGTAAAATCAAGCGTGTGCGCAACAACGGGCGTGTACAGATGACGCCTTCTGATCGCGTGGGCAATCTACTAGGCCAGCCTGAGGTTGCTGGGGATGCGAAAGAGGCCCAGACTTCTGAGGAAAAAGCGCAGGCACTTGCAGCATTAGAGCAAAAATATGGTGAGCAATTTCAACGCATTGCTGGTCAAGATACAGGAAGTCGTACATACATTGTCGTTGAGCCTGCGGCATAAGCATACTGGCTCATCGCGGATTTTTGAAAACCGAGGACCAGCATGTACTG
>CAXTXB010000026.1:0-8905 GCA_964247965.1 uncultured Dictyobacter sp.
GTGATACAGATTGGAATGGGCGTGTGTTTACCTTTATTGATACTGGTGGGCTAGAGCTAGGAACCAATAGTCCTGTTGGACAGGTTGGCCTGACGGGGCAGCGGGGTGATCTGATGGACCATGTTATGTCACAGGCCCAGCTAGCTATGGAGGAAGCGGACGTTATCGTCTTTATGGTCGATGCGCGCAGCGGGATTACGTCCGCCGATGAAGATGTTGCGCAGTTGCTGCGTCGCACGAAGAAGCCAGTCATTCTAGCGGCAAATAAGGCCGATAATAAAGATCGCCGGATGGATGCCGTCGAGTTCTATAATCTGGGCCTGGGTGAGCCGATCGTCATTTCATCTATTCAGGGAGTTGGTACCGGCGATCTGCTGGACCGCATCGTCGAGGAGCTGCCGCCCGCTAATGAACAGGATGATGAGGAAGACGAAGAGAAACCACGTATAGCCATTGTGGGTCGACCAAACGTAGGAAAGTCGTCCCTACTCAATTCTATATTGGGGGTAAATCGCTCAATTGTCAGTGCGGAGCCAGGCACGACCCGTGATGCAATCGATACCGAGGTCGAGTTCGAAGGACGTAAGATTAAGCTAATTGATACCGCTGGTATTCGCCGTCGTGGTCGCGTTGGCCCCGGGGTTGAGAAGTATAGCGTGCTGCGCTCTACACGCGCCATCGACCGCTGTGACGTCGCGCTCTTGCTTGTTGATGCCAGCGAAGGCCTGGCTGCCCAGGATACCCATATCGCCGGCGAAATTCATAAGCAGGCCAAAGGTGTCGTTGTTATCGTCAACAAATGGGACCTCGCCCAGGAGCAGCGTAAGGATGAGCGTGAGGGCAAGTTTGCCCATCCAAATGATGAGATCGACAGTGCCGAAGAGTATCGTGACATCCTGGCCGAAGGGCTCAAGTTTATCCCGTATGCACCCATCATTTTTGCTTCAGCCAAGACTGGCTACCACGTAAAGTCGATTCTGGAGGCGGCCTTGAAAGTTGCGGAGATGCGCTTTCTGCGCGTGCCCACCTCTCGGCTCAACGAGGTCGTACAAGAAGCGACTCGACGCCATAGTCCGACGGTTCTCAAGCACAAGCCGTTAAAAATCTACTATGCGACCCAGGCGCGTGTGAACCCACCCACTTTCATCTTCTTTGTGAATGATCCTGATGCCGTGCACTTTTCCTATGAGCGTTACCTGGAAAATCGTCTGCGGGATGCATTTAGCTTCAGAGGCACTGCAGTCCGCCTGCAATTCAGGCCTCGTTCTTCTAAAGACGAAAAAGAGCGGGGAGAGCGGGGACGTTAGCCTGGGTTAACAAGAGGGGTGGTCTGTATCTGTTGTGCTTGCTTGTCAGTATCTATAGTATAGATCTATACGGAGCAAAGGTGCATTCACAACCTCAACGCTGTTTAGAACGTATACATAGAGTGCGTATATACAACACATACTATTAAAATGTACATAATATACATGTTATATTCATATTCCTATGGAATGCAGCGCCTTACAATTGTCATGAATACTGCTATATGCTATAGTAAGCATAAAATTGACAGAGGAGTCTCCTGCTTGGGTGAGGTAGAACTATTATGTTGAAATTAACTGCTGCTGATAAGACTGACGTTGGCAAACAACGTGAGCAAAATGAAGACTTTGCTTATAAACGAGTAGAATCTGCAGATGATGGCGACCGTGGCCTGTTTATTGTGGCTGATGGCATGGGTGGATATAAGGCAGGAGAGGTGGCGAGTAGGTTAGCCGTTGAGACCATTAGTAAAGCATTAGATGTTTTCTTCAAGCCTGTACATGATCAACCAACTGTGAAGCTAGATAAAGCATCCCTCGATCCCAACAAAGTGAGCAATGCCAATTCTTCCTCCTCTACGGCACCGGGAACACAGAAGACCCAGAAATTGTCCGAGACGCAGGCGCTAGCTGTAATCGATGACCAGCTTACCTCAGCTATTCAGCAAGCGAATAAAGCTATAGTACGCTACGGCGAACAGAAATCGGCCGCACGCGGCCTTGGGAGTACGGTCACGGCTGTCCTGATTCAAAACGAACAGGCGTACGTTGCCAACGTTGGTGACAGTCGCACGTATCTCTTACGAGGGAACAAATTAACCCCCATGACGAAGGATCACTCTCTAGTCGCGAGGCTGGTGGAGTCGAAGCAGATCGAGCCTGAGGATGTCTACACTCATCCGCAACGCAACCTGATTTATCGCTCGCTTGGCGCGGGCCATAAGAATATTGAGGTGGACATTTTCCATGAGGTATTAAAACCTGGCGATAAGCTGTTACTCTGTTCTGATGGGTTGTGGGAAATGGTACGAGATGAGGATCTGCTCAATACGCTTACTGAGCAGATAAGCCCGCAGGTGATTTGCGACACATTGATCAAGCTGGCCAACGAAAATGGCGGCGAAGACAATATCACTGCTATTGTTGTTCATGTCAGCTCCCACTGAGCTAGCTGAGCACATTTGGAGAAGATGTTTGTATGGCTCTCCCAATAGGTACGATCCTTGACGGAAAATTTAAGATTGTGCAGGTTCTTGGCGAAGGTGGTATGGGCACTGTCTACAAAGTAGAGCAAATAGGCACCACTCCTCCGTACTATTATGCTGTAAAAGAACTGCTGATCAGTCCCAATACGAGTCGAGAGGACCGCGAAGCTGCTATCGAACGCTTCAATAAAGAGATAGCCCTGTTACGCGGCCTGAAGAATCCGCACATTGCCGCACTGATGTTTCCCTTTCAGGAACGGGGAAACTCGTACTTTGTGATGGAGTTTGTCCCCGGTCGTAGTTTAGAAAAGAGACTGGAGGACGCCAAAGGCCCAATGCCAGAGCAGCAGGTGATTAAGTGGATGATTCAGGTCTGCGAGGCGTTGAGCTATATACACACGCGTACTCCCCCCATCATTTTGCGGGACTTGAAGCCTGGCAACGTTATGATCACGCCGGACGACGAGGTACAGTTGATAGACTTCGGTATTGCGCGTCGTTTTGACCCTAACAAACGTACGAACACCGAAAACCTGGGCACAATATCATATGCATCGCCAGAGCATCTAGGCTCAATCACCATGCCAGGGCAGAGGCGTACGGCCCAGAATCCGGGCAAGCTGGTTCAGACTGATGCGCGCTCCGACATCTATTCGCTGGGCGCGACCATGTATCACCTTTTAACGAACTATGAGCCTGACCCAATTCAGACGCCCACGCCGGGAAGCATTCTGGCGAAGAATCCACGTCTACGCACAATCCAGGTGGGTGGTAGGGTTGTGTGTCCTGTGGAGCAGGTAATCATCAAGGCCATGCAGCAGGAGCCCTCGCAACGCTTCCAGAGTGCCGATGCCATGCGTGTGGCTTTACAGCAGTGTCTCCCTAATGCTGCGCCCACCACGATCCAGATCCCTGCCATGACTGCAAATGCAACAATCGTCGTGTCTCCTGCCGGTGGCAGTGTACCACACGGGGCTAATATGTCCAAGGTGCGGTTTTCAGAATCGGCCGGGAGCAAAGTTTTGTAAGCGTGACGGTCAGCCTCTGGTGGCAGGCGTTGTAGCCCCACCACAGATTCGTGCTCAGCGGGTGCCCATCCAGTCACGCCCCGCACAGCCAATTAAGGCCCGACCGGTGCAGAGTGCAAGTGTACAGACACGCGTAGCACAGCCAATTAAGGCTCGCCCTGTCACCAGCAGTTCGGCTGATCCGCTGGTTGCCTATCGGGCAGGCTTGCAGCAACTGGCGAATAAGAACTTTCCCGCTGCTATCAATCAGTTTAAATTGGCGCAAACGCAGGGCAATTCTTCCTATGATCTGCTCTACAATCTGGGTCGCGCGTACCGCCAGTATGGTCAGTCTGTGCGAGAGCAGGATCAGAAGCTATTCACTGAAAATTTGACGCATGGGGCCGAATACTTTGAGGAGGCTGTGCGCCTCAAGCCTGATGCGTTCGATGCTTACTTCCAGCTTGGTATGTGCTACCGTGACCTGGCTCTCTTTCCCAAGGCGTCAACGACCTTTAAGAAAGCGCTTGCATTGGCCCCTCGGGACCCCGCGATCTATTATCAACTGGGCCTGGTTGCCGTAGAGCAAGGTTTGAATCGTGAGGCTGAAACCTACTTTCAGGATGGCTTGAAAATCAATCCCGATCACGCGTTAATTCTTGTGGCGCTTGGCCGCTTGCTCACCGAGAGCAAGCAGCAGCTTCCTGTCGCGGTTAGTTCTTTGCGTCGCGCTACGCAGGTCGATCCTGCGTTATGGGAGGCCTGGTACGAGCTGGGGCGCGCGCATATGAAAGGGAGAGAATGGAAGTATGCCTTGAGTGCATTAGAACGGGCTCGTCAGGCAGATGGACATGCCTCTGAAATTTACAGCGCGATGGCAACATGTTTTTTAAAAATGAATAAAAAACTGGAAGCTCGGCAGATGGTGAGCGAGGCGCTGCAACGCGATCCACAAAATGCTGAGGCGATTCGTTTACAAAAACAAATCTAAACAAAACCTAAAGGAGGGCAGAAATGCTCTGTCCGTTGTGTCATACAGAAAATCGAGACAACGCTAAATTTTGCAAAGGTTGCGGGCGTATCCTGGCCGAAGAGGGGGCTGCTTCCGAGCAACCAGTCTCAGTAGATGTCGGGCCGGCGCAATCTGTTCAAGCTCATGAGGCAGCGCCTCCACCACCTATGCAGGGGACGCAAGACGCTGCTTATAGGCAGGGCTTTGCACCTTCTCAGCAAGCTGCCGATCCTGTTGCCGCACCGGTTGACCCTGTATTGCCGGCTGATGCGTATACAAGCGAGGATATAAGTGCTGCACCAACACAAATTTTAACGCCGCAGCAGATGCTTGCGTTGCACCAAAGGCGCTGGCAAGAGGAGCTAGAGCGTGAGCAGCGACAAACAGCTTCGAGCGATGTTTCCGATATGCCGACGATTGCGCAGCCTATAACGCAGCCCGCCGCAGTAGAGCCAGGACGAAATATGGCCGACTACCCGACCATCGTGATGTCACCTGTGAGCGATGTTACGCCGTCTAGCCAGCAAAGTTCTGCCCTACCTCCAGAGACGGCTACGTATAGTGCCGCGTCGTCTTCATCTCCAGCAGAAGTCCAGCCAGAAGTGTCTGGAGAGAGGCCTCCCCTGATAGTGGAAGAGAAACCGGTGGAGGGGGCATCCCATGTAGAGTCTAGCATAGTACCTGGCATCGTACAAAAAAAAGAGACTACAAATGAGCAGGCGCAAGAGATGGCGCCTTTTACTAATGACGAGGAGGGTTCTGTGGAGCAAACAACTGGCCAAGAGACGACACCAGGGCAAACGAATACACCAGAGGTTGTAAACACGAGCGTAAATACGGCGCAGGCTCCAGGTGGAGACAACGCGCAAGGGCAGTCCCCAGTGACAACGGGAGCATTTCCTCTCCTGGCTGTAGGCGCGCTAGTCGGGGCACGCTACGAGGTCAACCAGGTAGTCAGCGATTCTGCTGAGGAACATATCTACACGGTAACCGATCACCAGGGCTATCAGCACTGCTGGAATTGCGGCTCGGAAGAGAACGCGCAGGGCGACGAATTCTGCAATGACTGTGGTGCTGAGCTGCTTAATGCATCCTACATCATGCATGAGTATCCCCTGGTAGAAAATCAGGGCGGCGATGCTCGTATGCTACAGGGTGTCATAGCCAATACCCTCGTCGATCAAGGACAGACCTATGTCATCGAGCAGCCCCAGACTACCCAGATCGTCTTTCCCTACGGCGTCCACCTGTTAGCGTCAAGTGATTCGGATGCAGGAACCGTGCGGCGTAATGAGCCAAACGAAGATAGCACGTTGGCCCTACTCTTTGAGCGTGTGCACGAGTCGGTCTCGGTCCCCAATGGCATCTTTGTTGTTGCCGACGGCATGGGCGGGCATGCGAATGGTCAGGGCGCGAGCCGGGCAACTATCGGCCTTATCTCCGAACGGATTGTACGTGAGTTGATCATGCCTCCATTGAGTGCCGAAAAGTCCGGGGAGGCAAGCAAAGTTCTGGACGAAGATAGCCTGCTATCACTCCTGAATGGCTCAATTGAGGATGCCAATACCACCCTCTGCCAGATCAACCAGCGTGATAAAACTGACATGGGCTCAACACTTACAGGCTTTATGATGGTCGGAGATCATGCTTACATTTTCAACGTTGGCGATAGTCGTACGTACATGCTAAGAGACGAAAAACTCTATCAGTTGACGAACGATCATTCTCTTGTCGGGCAATTGGTGGCTGGTGGCCTGATTGAGCCTGAAGATGTCTACACGCATCCCCAGCGCAATCAAATCTTCCGTAGCATTGGTGATAAACTCAATGTGCAGATCGATCTCTTTAAGCAGCAGGTACATCCAGGTGATATTCTGCTGAGCTGCTCCGATGGCCTATGGGAGATGGTTCGAGATCCACAGATTACCGATATCTTGAATCATGCGACCGATCCGCAAACCGCATGTACACAGTTGATAGAGGCCGCCAACGCTAACGGAGGCGAAGACAATGTCAGCGCGGTCGTCGTCTTTGTGCGTTAATATACATATAATGTTGCAGTGTTCTAATTGATTGCAGTATTCTAGTTGCGGATTGTGAAAACCGAGCCCAGTGATCCTCTAGCGCCGCGCTGCAAGAAAGAATATACTGTGAAATACCAAATACGTCAATTAATTTTGCACTGGGGACCAAGCGAATGCGAAAGGAGCTAATCTAATATGCCCGGAGAGGTAACCCTGGCCCACCAATTGGGAAAAGATTATATGCCCGTCACAGGTGGAAGCCAGCTAGCATACGTTTTATTAGAGGCCAAACCAACTGCTTTGATGGCTCAAGTGCGTATGCCATTGAATTTTGCCCTGGTGATTGACCATTCAGGCTCGATGAAGGGCGCGAAACTGCGCAATGTGCGCGAGGCCGTGAAAATGGTCATTGATCGCCTGGAGCCAACCGACTACATTTCGGTCGTGATTTTTGATGATAGTGCTCAGGTGATCATTCCGTCGATGCCCGCGAACGATAAGCCTGGTATGAAGGCGGCCATCGATCGTATTCAGGATGCCGGTGGCACCACGATGTCGCTGGGTATGATTCAGGGGCTTGGTGAGCTAAGACGCTGGAATATTCCGAATGCCATTAACCGTATGATCCTTTTGACCGACGGTGTAACGTACGGTGATACTGATCGCTGCCGTCAACTTGCGCGCGATGGAGCAGCGGCGGGTATCGCGATCTATCCCCTTGGTATTGGCTCCGACTGGGATGAGAATTTGCTGGATGATATCGGGCAGCTAAGCGGCGGTATGCCGGCTGAGTTCATCAAGTCTCCTGCTGATGCCATGCTAATCTTTGAGCAGCAGTTGCAGAGCGCGGTCGCGGTGGCTGTGCGTAATGCGAACCTGACGCTGCGTTTGCCTGCCGGCGTTTCGCCAAGGAAGGCTGTGAAGGTGCTGCCCATTATTCGTGATGTGGACGCGTCGTCATTGTCCGACCGCCAGGTGGTAATTCCGCTGGGCGATCTGGAGAAGGATGCCGCGCAGTCGGTCCTGGTGGAGTTGATGATTGATCCTCGACCCGCCGGCCTCTTCCGTATTGCGCAGGCTGAATTGACCTACGATGTGCCTGTTGTGGGGTTGACGAACGAAAAGCTGCGCGAAGATATCAAGGTTACCTTCAGTAGTGATGAAAATCAGACCTCTCAGGTCAATGGGCTGGTCATGAACTTTGCTGAAAAGGCCAATGCCCAACGCCTGGTGACTCGTATCCTGGACGAGTACAAGCGTACAGGCAAGGCGACGACAAAACTCGCCCCTAATGTAACGCGCGTGCTTGATTCGGAGACTCTGGGTGCAATCGAGCAGATCAACCAGGGCCAGCAAATCTCGCAAGAGCAGGTAAAATCGATTGGCAATAAAACGCGTAAATTGACACAGCGTTTAGATGATCTGCTGCCTTAATACCTAAAAGATATAAGCACTTCCACAAACACAATACATTGAACTTTGTTCAGATCATGGTAATAGAGCAATTTTTTTACGCTCATTGTAGATATCTAGTAAATACCTATAATGCAGAGGAAGGATAGATTGTTATGTCAGTAAGATGTTCGTTAGGTCACGAGAATCCTGATGGATCAGCGTTCTGCGATGAGTGCGGCGAGCCCCTGGGTGGTGGAGCACAGGCTCAGACGGCCGTGGCGACACAGGTTCCTCCTGTTCAGCAAGTTGCGGAACCTGCGCTAACCCAGCACGATGCGACAGGCACCCAGATCTGCTCATCGTGTGGCGCTACTAATCCCGCAGGTGAGGCTTTCTGCTCAAACTGCGGTGTCAGTCTTCTAGGTGCTCCGGCTCCAGTGGAAGCTACCGTGCCTGCCCAGCCCGTTGCGCAGCAGCCAATTGCATCCCCTGCCGCAGAGCCAGGGCAGCACGGAGCTCTGCAGGCTCGGCTGATCGTCGAGGCCGATAACCAGGAGTTTGATCTCAGCGGTAAAGATAATATTATCCTCGGACGTGAAGACGCCGTGAGCAATATGTATCCCGATGTAGATCTCACTCCACATGGTGGTGAAGAGGGTGGCGTCTCCCGTCAGCACGCGCGTATCTTCGTCGAGAACGGCCAGTATATGCTGGAGGACGAAAATAGTACCAATTTTACATTCCTCAATCGTCAACGTCTTACAGGCAAGACCCCTCAACCATTAAACGATAATGATGAAATTCGGCTTGGTCGGGTTCTCTTGCGCTTCAAGACTTCATAGTTTTCAGTTTCTTGCATATTTTTGCTTTTCTACACTTTCCGGGCAGAGCCTGGAAAGTGTATAAAAGCAAAAAGATGCAAGAAGTGTATCGAGCAGCGAAGCTGCGTGATCTC
>CAXTXB010000026.1:8915-12217 GCA_964247965.1 uncultured Dictyobacter sp.
TGTGGTTGTCGCCACGTATAATTTTATAGAATGAGTAATGCTTTGGCACGGTTCATTTAACCGTCGACCTGCGCGTCGCAGAGGTTGGCCGGTTATATGAAGTCCGTCGGTCCAGTAATCGTAGCGCCAAGTAGAATTGACAGTACGTATTATACTCGTTATAATCTACGGGATTAACCTACGGGATATCTTTAGTGGAGGCTACAGAAAGGTCTTATGAAACGTACCTGGCAACCAAAACGCATTCCGCGTAAACGTGAACATGGCTTCATGAAGCGCATGGCCACACGCAATGGACGACGTGTGCTTCAAGCTCGCCGCGCCAAAGGGCGCTGGAGCTTGACAGTCTAGTAAAACAGACAATATAGTGACACTCAATCGTGCGTTACGCTTACGTAAGAATAGCGATTTCCAGCGAGTAAGGCAGCAGGGGCGGAGTACAGCTTCCCGGCTGCTTATCCTCGCGTGGAAACCAAATGAGCAAGCAGTGCTGCGTGTAGGTTTTGTGGTAAGCAAACGAGTCTCAAAGCACGCAGTAGAACGGAATTATATCAAAAGGTTACTCTCCGAGGCAGTCCGGCCTGTCCTCTCTGATCTTCCCTCAGGCTGGGATGTAGTATTCAGTGCAAAAAGTCAGGTTGTTGGTATTGGCCTTCCTGTCCTTGCACAGGATGTTTCGCAACTGTTGCGGCGAGCGCGGCTGCTTGAGCTTCCCCGAATAGTGAAGGCGAGTAGTTGAAGACGCGCGAGGGTTCTCATGAAATATATAGCACTTGCTTTAATTCGCATATATCAGCACACGCTGTCGGTGATCCTGCCTTCATCGTGTCGGTTTTACCCCTCATGTTCACATTATGGATATGAGGCTATTGAACGTTACGGCTTTTTCCGTGGCGGGTGGTTGGCAATCAAGCGTATTGGGCGTTGCCATCCTTTCTATAACGGTGACCTCTATGATCCAGTTCCTGAGCAACTTGGGAATTAGATCAAGGAAGGCAGGAGAGTATTCGTGGGCGAGATAGGTAATTTATTCAATCTCATTTTCACATTTCCGATCTTCAATGGCCTGGTGGTGCTCTATCACCTCTTCGGTGACTTCGGTCTCTCCATTGTAGTTCTGACATTGATCATTAAGCTGGTCCTGTTCCCTTTGACGCTGCAACAACTTAAATCCATGAAGGCTAATCAGGCGTTGCAGCCTTTGATGCAGGATATCCGCAAGAAGTATGCCAACGATCAACAGGCACAGATGCAGGCGACGCAGGCTCTGTACAAAGAGTACGGCGTGAATCCACTATCTGGTTGTCTGCCTCTGGTTATTCAGCTTCCTGTGCTCTATGGTTTGTATTATGCTTTAAGTACTGTAGTACGTACAAGTAAGCTAAGCGATGTTAACGCCCACATTTATCCATTTATCCCACATTTTACGCGGTTTCCCAATCTCACTTTCCGCTGGTTTGAATGGCTCTCATTTTTAAATCCGCTCTTTCACCTGGGCTGGAGCTGGACGTTCCCGCTCAACGCTCCTGATCCTTCGCATGTGTTGCCGGTTATTGCAGGCCTGGCTACATTCGTGCAGTTGCGTATGTCGCAGCCTAATGCGGCGGCGGCGGCGGCGAACAGTAAGGCGTCGGCCAAGCCGGGTCAGCCTGATCCTACTGCACAGACTATGAAGACGATGCAGTATATTATGCCGCTGTTCACTGTGTTTATCGGTTGGAGCTTCCCTGCGGGCCTGGCCCTTTATTGGACGATCTCTTCCATGTTCCAGGCTATGCAGCAGTTCTTTGTTACGGGTTGGGGTTCTTTATTAACGGGAGCGCCAACGCTCACTAAGAAGGAAGCATCGGGAAGTACGGCGCGTGTGGTAGCCGCAAATGGCTCGTCAAATGGCTCGTCAAACGGCTCGTCAAATGGCAAGATAGTGAATGCCGTTCCTGCGCCTGGTCGTCGTCAGACTCAGACTATAAAAGCTGTGCCTGCATCACGAGAGATTGTTGAGGCGGATGACAATGGTGAGGAGGAGAGGGAGGAGAGCGAGGAGAGGGAGGAGAGTCGTGGGCCTATTGAAGGGAAATTGCGTACAACCCCCAGGCCTGCTGGCAGTGGTCCCGCACAGTATTCGCGTCGTCAACGTGGTGGGAGCTCTTCAGCACGGCGTCGTGGTGGAGCTCAAAGATCAAGACGATAGTATAGAAAGATCGCTTTGCTTGAGATCGCCCTGTTGTCAATCCGGCAGGGCGATCTGTCGATAAATTTTACAGGGAGGCACGGAAACAGTGGAAAGCATAGAGGCTAGTGGCAAAAGTGTTGAAGAGGCAATCACGCAAGCGCTGGCGCGTCTGGGCAAACGCCGTGATGAAGTCGATATTGCCGTGTTGCAGGAACCCAGCCGTGGTGCCTTTGGACTCGGGAGCCGGGATGCGCGCGTTCGGGTGACCGCTCGTGCCGCTGTCCCAGGTGTGAGCGTTCCAAGTGCGGTAATTACGCCGGAGATGGCTGATGCAATGCTTGGACCTGGTGGTATAGAGGTTCCTCTCCCTGAAGAAGAGGATGATCTCTATGAGGATGAGGAAGAAGAGGATGATGAAGAGTATTTAGATGAGGATGAGGAATATGAGGATGAGGACGAAGAGCTAGAAGAGGACGAGGAAGAGTCAGTTCCTTTCATTACCTCAACTAATCTTCCGCTCCAGCCTCTTTTTGAGCAGACGGAGGAGGCCGTTGGCAGCGACGATTTGCAAGATGTAGAGCATCCTTCGCGTGAGGATGTCGAGATTACGGTTGATGTGCTCCAACATATTTTACGTTACATGAATATCCATGCCACTGTCCAGGTGCGTTCAACCAGCCCTCTTACACTGAATATTCGCGGTATCAACGAGAACCTGGGTCTGCTGATCGGTCGGCGTGGAGAAACGTTGGCCTCGTTGCAGTTACTCGTCAATCTGATCGTCAGCCATCGTACGAAACATCGCATGCGGATCATCGTGGATGCGGAAAATTACCGCGAACGACGCGAGGAAAATCTGCGCTCCCTGGCATTACGCGTTGCGCAGCAGGTACGCAGCTATCGTCGTTCAATCGCCCTGGAGGCCATGCCTCCCCATGAACGACGTATCGTACACATAGCCTTATCCGATAGTAAGGATATCAGTACGGAAAGTATTGGTGAGGGTGAGGAGCGCCGTGTGGTCATCTCTCTCAAGCGCGCTGTACGTTAGTACGTTAATCAAGCGGTCGCTACTAGTTTCTCTAGTTTTTGAATTTTTTTATAAAAAAAAGAGGTTGTAATATTTTTT
>CAXTXB010000026.1:12227-14768 GCA_964247965.1 uncultured Dictyobacter sp.
AGTACTTAAATCAAGCGGTCTCTACTATTTTCTATATTTTTCAATTTTAAAAAATATCACTTCTTATGTGATAGTTTGAAAAATGGAAAACTAGAGAAACTAGTAGCGAATTAAAGAAGGTTGAGGAACTCTTTATGTGCTCTCAGCACTCTCAGCATCCGCAACTTGACTTCCTCTCGATCGGTCATGTCACGCGTGATGTCCGCCCGGATGGGTCCTTTTCGCCCGGCGGTACTGTAACTTTTGCTGCTGTCACCGCCTATCATTTGGGATTAGTGGCTGGTGTTGTAACATGTGCAGATGCAGAATTGGCCGCAACTCTGCCGGACCTGCTTCCTCCCGTCGCTTTACACATTCGTCCTTCTGCCCAAACAACAACCTTTGCCAATCAGTATCATGATGGGTTTCGCACGCAGTATCTCTACGCAAAGGCTGACGATCTGCAAAGCACTGATATTCCTACCAATTGGCTGGATGCTGGCATTGTCCTGTTTGGTCCACTGGCCCAGGAACTGCACGCAGATATTGTGCTGGGCTTCCCGCGCCGCCCCGGCACGATTCTCGCCGCAACTCCACAAGGCTGGCTGCGGCGTTGGGACTCCAATGGGCGTGTCTGGCCCACGCCATGGCAGGATGCCGAGCGAGTGCTGCCTACCCTTGATGTGCTGGTTTTGAGCCACGATGACCTGCTCCCTTTTGCCAATGGTCAGCGTCGCGAGGCCGATGCCCTGCTAGAGCATTGGAGCACGTTGGTACCTTTGCTCGTCGCGACCGATGGGCGACACGGCGCAACCCTCTTCAAGGGTGGTAAGATACAGCATTTTCCCGCTTATCCCATTCAAGAGGTAGACCCTACGGGCGCAGGTGACGTCTTTGCCGCCGCCTTCCTCACACACCTCTATCGCCACTCTAGCCCCGAGCAGGCAGTCGATTTTGCCAATCGTGTCGCAGCCTTTTCGATTACACAGCCAGGCATAAAAGGTATCCCCACGCTGGCAATGGTCGAAGAAGCTCTTCGCAGAACCCCACCTGTTCCCTGAACCGCGTAGCGACAATTCCTCGCAGCTTCGCTGCTTGACAATATAATGGCTCATCCCGAATTTTTGAAAAATCAGTAACATTTTATTTTGCCTGCTCTTTTTACTGCCATTGGCAGTAAAAAGAGCAGGTAAAACACAATGTTCCTCATTTTTCAAAAATTCGGGATGAGCCATTATGCTAATTGTCGTTGCTGCTCAAATCTGGTATCATAAACAATAATGAGACTGATATAGATTTGTGGATTGCCCTGATGTGGATAATGTGGTAGGAGGTGGCTTGTAATAAACCATTATTGGAGAGTATTCGTATGACAACACAAGACAGCGCAGCTCCTCAATTGAAACACACTCCCCTTTACGAGCAGCATTGCGCCCTTGGTGCCCGCCTCGTCGAGTTTAGTGGATGGGAAATGCCAGTACACTACAGCAGTATTCTGGATGAGCATCATGCTGTGCGATCGCGTGCGGGCCTCTTCGATGTTAGCCATATGGGCGAATTTAAGGTTGAGGGGCGCGATGCTCAGGCCTTTCTGCAATACCTGGTCCCGAACGATGTTGCACGCCTGGCTGTGCAGCAGGCGCTCTATACCCAACTCTGTCTCCCGACTGGAAATGTCATCGATGATCTGCTGATCTACCACCTGGCGGAGCAGCACTATATGCTCGTTGTGAATGCTGGCAATATTAACAAAGACTTCGCCTGGGTACAGGAACAGACACAGCACTTCCAGAACGTGACCGTATCAGATCAATCGGGCACAACAGCGCTGCTCGCCATCCAGGGGCCTCTGGCACAGGATATACTACAGACTCTCACCCAGATCGATCTCAAAGAGCTGCGCTACTACCGCTTTGTCGCAGACGAAGTGGATGGTATTTACTGTATCGTCTCGCGCACCGGCTATACAGGAGAGGATGGTTTTGAGCTTTATTGTTCCTCCGCCGATGTGGTCAAGCTCTGGACCGATCTGCTCCAGGCTGGCAAACCCCACGGACTTGTTCCCGCAGGCCTGGGTGCACGTGACACATTACGCCTGGAGGCCGGTCTATGCCTGTACGGTCACGAACTGGACGAACAGACTAATCCACTCGAAGCACGGCTCGGATGGACTGTAAAGCTCAATAAGGGCAATTTCATCGGGTACGAAGCCTTGCAGCAAGTCAAAGAGCATGGGCCAGAGCGTCTGCTGGTTGGGGTTGAGCTGCTTGAGCGCGGAGTGCTGCGCGGCGGCTATCCGCTCTTTGTACAGGAAGAGCAGATTGGCAGCCTGACCAGTGGTGGCCCTGGCCCCACCGTTCACAAACATATCGGTATTGGCTACGTAGAGGCCTCACAAGCCGTCGTGGGCAAACAAATACAGGTGGAGATCCGTGGCAAGCGGAGCGCCGCCCAGATCGTGGCTCTGCCCTTTTACAAACGGAAAGCAATTTATGGGTCATCCTGAAGTTTTTGGGTGTTTTTTTATAAAATATTTTTTGTGTTTGATTTGTTTTTGGAGGG
>CAXTXB010000026.1:14778-20909 GCA_964247965.1 uncultured Dictyobacter sp.
GTTCTCTTTTTTACAAGAGGCAAAAAAGAGAACAGGCAAAACATGATATTAAGAATTTCGAAAACTTCAGGATGACCCACAAAAAAGATGTTCACGCCGAAGGCGGAGTATTTTACTTCATCGATTAGACTTTGTTACGAGAAAGGGAGCAAGAAATAATGGCTAGTCTGAAGCATCCTGATGACCTGAAGTATAGTAAAACAGATGAATGGGTGCGTGTGGAGGGCAATCAGGCGACCGTTGGCATCACTGATTATGCACAGGACCAACTGGGAGACATCGTCTACGTAGAGTTGCCATGGGACGCTGGACAGGCAGTCAAACTCGACGAGAAGTTTGGCGACATCGAGTCAGTCAAGGCTACATCTGAGCTTATGTCTCCCCTGAGCGGCGAAATTACCAGCACAAATGCCGATCTGAAAGAGCATCCCGAGCTAATTAATGACTATCCCTACGAAAAAGGCTGGATGTTTGTCGTAAAACTCGCTGATGTATCCCAGCTCGATCAGCTTATGGATGCCAGGCAGTACCTCGCCTATCTTGAGGGCCGTTAAAAAAGTCAATGACTCATCCCGAACTTTTGAAAAATAATGTAAAACACGATTTACATTATTTTTCAAAAGTTCGGGATGAGTCATTACCAGGGGAGAGTCCATCGAATGAGTTATGTACCAAATACACCGGAAGAGCAGCAAGCCATGCTCGAAAGCATTGGGCTTTCCACGCTAGAAGATCTGCTGGAACCCGTACCTGCCGAGGTGCGTCTTCAGGCTCCGCTCGATCTGCCGCCCGCCCTTTCCGAACCAGATCTAAAACGTATTATGAGCAGGATGGCCGCGCGCAACCAGGACCTCGACCGCACCATCTCTTTCCTGGGTGCAGGCACTTATGACCGCTCAATTCCCAGCGTTGTACCGCATCTACAGCGCCGCTCTGAGTTCGTCACATCTTATACGCCCTATCAGCCAGAAGTGAGCCAGGGCATGCTACAGGCCATCTACGAATTCCAGACCATGGTCTGCCAGGTAACCGGCATGGATATCGCTAATGCCTCGCTCTACGATGGCTCAACCGCGATGGTTGAGGCCGTCCTGATGGCCCTTGGACCCGGTGGGCGTGGCGAGGTTGTTATATCGACAGGAGTCGATCCACAATACCGGCGTGTGCTGCAAACATACGCGTTTGCGCGCGGCTTCAGCATCAAAGAGATTCCTGTACAGGACGGCGTAACCTCGCTAGAGGATCTGCGCTCCGCCATTGACAGCAACACCGCGGCCGTCATCGTACAGCAGCCAAATTTCTTTGGTCGTATCGAGGATGTACGCGCCATCGAGCCAATAGTTCATCGGAGCAAAACACTTTTTATCTCAGTCATTACAGAGCCTGCCTCGCTTGGCCTGATTGCTCCACCCGGAGCATATAATGCCGATGTTGCAGTTGGTGAGATGATGAGCTTCGGTAATAGCATGAGC
Source organism: uncultured Dictyobacter sp. (assembly GCA_964247965.1). Classification (GTDB taxonomy): domain Bacteria; phylum Chloroflexota; class Ktedonobacteria; order Ktedonobacterales; family Ktedonobacteraceae; genus Dictyobacter. Next base: position 16,251 of record CAXTXB010000026.1, read on the forward strand.
TATGGCGCGCCCGCACTTGGCTTTATGGCAACGAAGCAAAAGTTTATGCGCCTACTTCCTGGTCGTCTGGTTGGACAGACCGTTGAGGAGGGCGAGAAAAAACAGACCGGCTATGTGCTTACCCTGCAGACACGTGAGCAGCACATTCGCCGCGAGCGAGCTACGTCAAATATCTGCACCAATCAGTCCCTACTGGCAGTTGGAGCCACAATCTTCCTCGCCGCCCTCGGCAAGCAGGGTTTTTCTGAGCTGGGCGAGCTTTGCGTGCAAAAGGCGCACTATGCATTCCGTCAGATCACCGCTATTCCTGGCTTCGAAGCAGCGTTTAGCGGCCCTTTCTTCAACGAGTTTGTCATTAAATGCCCGGTCTCCATGGGCAAGCTTCAAGAGCATTTTACGCAGTCTGGTATTATCGGCGGTTATCCACTGGGTGAGAGCTATTCGGGAATGGACAACGCCATGCTCTTCTGTGTCACGGAGACGCGTACAAAAGAAGATATTGATCTACTGGTTGGTGTGTTGAAAGAGGTGCAGGCATGAGCGTTGAGTCATTGATTTTTGAGAAGGGCGCAGTTGGCCGTCGTGCCGCAACGATGCCAGCGATGGATGTGCCAACCGAGGCGCTAGAGAATATGATTCCGGCGGACCTGCTGCGCGAAGAGCCCGCTCCCCTGCCAGAAGTGAGCGAGATCGAGGTTGTGCGTCACTACACCCATCTTTCGCAGCGCAACTTCGGCGTCGATACAGGTTTTTATCCTCTTGGCTCCTGTACCATGAAGTATAATCCCAAGCTAAATGAGGATATGGCTGCCCTGCCGGGCTTCGCGCACATTCATCCATTGCAGCCAGAGCAGACTGTCCAGGGCGCAATCCAGTTGATCTATGAGCTAGAGCGCTATCTGGCAGAGATCTCTGGCATGACGCGGGTAACTCTGCAACCTTCAGCCGGCGCGCACGGCGAATTGACGGGTCTGATGCTCATCAAGGCTTATCATCAAAGCAAGGGCCAGGGGCATCGCAACCTCGTGCTCATTCCAGATAACGCTCACGGCACCAATCCAGCGAGCGCAACCCTGGCTGATTACAAAGCAGTCGAGATCGAGAGCGATCCCAGGACTGGCGGTATCGAAATTGATTATCTAAAGAGAGTGCTGCAGGCCGAGGGATCAAATGTCGCGGCCATTATGTTGACCAATCCCAATACTCTGGGTCTCTTCGACGAGAACATCGCGCAGATCGGGCGTATGATTCACGAGGTGGGTGGACAGCTCTATTATGATGGGGCGAACGCAAACGCGGTACTGGGTATTACGCGGCCGGGCGATATGGGCTTCGATGTTGTGCACTTCAACCTGCATAAGACGTGTAGCACACCACATGGCGGTGGTGGCCCTGGAGCGGGTCCGATCGGCGTGAAGTCTCACCTGGTCTCGTTCCTCCCTGGCCCTCTGCCTGCGAAGAATGAGCAAGGATATTACTGGCAGGAAGCGGGTCCACAGTCCATTGGCAAGGTGCGCGCCAATCTGGGCAACTTCGGCGTACTGGTGCGCGCGTATGCCTACATTCGCTTCAATGGTCCCGATGGCCTGCGCCATGTCTCCGAGAGCGCGATTCTCAACGCCAATTATCTCAAGCATAAGCTAGCGCCAGACTACGAGATTGCCTATCCACAAACATGTCAGCACGAATTCGTTGCCACAGCACAGCGGCAGAAAGATGAGCACGGGATAACAGCCACAGATATCGCCAAGCGCTTGCTGGACTTTGGGATGTACGCCCCCACCATCTACTTCCCTCTGATCGTGCATGAAGCGATGATGATCGAGGCAACTGAGACTGAGACGCGCGAGTCGCTAGATAATTTTGTGCATGTCATGCATCAGATAGCAGAGGAGGTGCATACGCAGCCCGAAATTGTCAGGACAGCACCGCATACGACTGTGGTTGGTAGATTGGATCAAGCCCTCGCTGCCCGCAAACCAAATTTGTGCTGGACACACGGCCAGGAGGCCACCCACTAGTCTAGATCCTCTTGCTCTGTCTTCTACAGAGGGAGGTAAATAAAACGTCTCTGACCTCTTTCAAACAGGTCAGAGACGTTTTTGTATGAGCATACTTGCTTTAAATAGCTGTTGATCCTGCCGATGAAAGGTGTTTTGCCACGATATCGATCAAAACATCAACGTCAAAGGGCTTTTCTAGAAAATCGTCGGCCCCGCCTGTGTCTGCCACCTTGCTGGCATCCGAATGTGCAGAGAGCATAATAACAGGGATGTGCCGTGTGGCCTCATTGCTTTTAAGCGACTTACAAATATCACGTCCATCGATTCCTGCTAATAACACGTCAAGTAAGATTAAATCGGGCGCATCATGGTTGATGTGATTTAAATTTTCACCATCCATGCTTGTATGTACTTGATAGCCCTCGCCCTCCAGGACGATTTGCACGACCTCTACTATTCCTTCATCATCATCGACCACCAGGATTTTCTTCCCCATTCCTGTGTCTCCTTAGGAGATGTACTATGTATTGCTGTTACTTCTAGTATAGCATAGCAAGCTGATTACACATCAGCTTACTAGTGCGTGAAAAACCTTTGCCAAAGTTCTTCGAATCCTTGCGAATTCTTGAAACGTTGTGCTATGAACTATTAGACTCCCAAACGTGAAAAAATGTCACACTTTTCCGTTCTTTTCTTTTCTCTGCGCAACAGCCCATGGGAGTTGCTGCCAGCGATTGCTCTGGGCAAAGCCAAAGCCACCATCAATGACGGTGCCCTTATAGCCATCGGGTACTGTTTCGAAGTATTGTGCCAGGTTGCGCGGAAAGATGCCCATTTCGAATACCCATGGATCGCCTGCCTTTTCAACGATAGTGCGCCAGACCTGGTTTTCTTGCCATTCGTCTGTGAAGTAGGCCCCCAACTCCGGAAAAGTGGAGGCGAGCTCAAGAAGAATGTGCCAGATGGCGCGCCCTGCCTCCGCGTTGTAGGGAGCAACGGGATTGGTCTGCAACTCTGTGGTCTCGATTGGCAAGGTAAAGCCCACCCAGGTGGGTAACTCTTCAATGCTAGGAACCGCTAACTGTGTGTAGAGCGCTATCTCGATGTCCTCACACACGATATTTTGCAAGCCGGGGAGTCTCAGGGTAACGGGCAAGGCATAGACATCGCCGAAGCTGTCATCCTCTGATTCTGGGAGCGTGATAGAGACTACCCAATCAAGAACTTGCTGATCTTCACAACCCAGGCGGACTAAGGCGGCGCGAAAACGCTGGAGTAGTTCTGGAAATGTTGCCTGTGTGTATGTTGTATATGTTTGTATCTGTGCCTGCGATGGCATTTTTCTCATCCTTTCATGCACTTGTGGCGTGCCGGGTCGATAGGCTCAGTGAATCTCTACGAACTCCCTCTCACTTTTTATAAACTCCTGAGGTCTTCAAATTGAGAGCTTTCAATCAGACAATGCCTTCCAGCTCGTCCTTTGGATCGCGCAGCATTAATTCAGGGACGGCTTTGTGGGGATCGAGTCCCTCGAAAAGGACCAGGCCAAGCTGCCTGGCAATCGGCATCTCAACGTTATAGCGTGCAGCTAGTTGAAGTGCGGCCTGTGTGGTAGAAACTCCCTCAGCCACCGAGTGCGTTGACTCTAGGATATCTTGCAGCTTTTCGCCCGCCGCCAGGCGCTGGCCCAGCCGCTGATTGCGACTGAGCGAGCTGGTGCAGGTAGCAACGAGATCACCAAGGCCTGCCAGGCCTGCGAATGTCAGTGGATTGGCACCTGCGGCGACTCCTAGCCGTGATATTTCGGCCAGGCCACGCGTGATCATTGCCGCCTTTGCGTTCGCCCCATAGCCTAGCCCATCGTTGATGCCCGCGCTAATGGCGATAATATTTTTGAGTGCACCACCCAGTTCAACACCAACAATATCCTCTGAGGTGTAGATGCGGAAAGCTCTACTGCTCAGTACATTGCGTATCTCAACGGCAACAGTATGTTGATGGGCGGCGACAACGGCTGCCGTTGGTTTCTCCTGGGCCACCTCACGTGAGAGGTTAGGGCCACTCAAGGCTGCAATAGAGTTCCGGAAGGCCGGTAGTTCTTCCTCAATAACCTCTGTCATACGCTTCAAGCTGGCTATTTCAATGCCTTTACAGGCACTAACAAGAATCGTGCCCGGCATAAGGTGAGGCGCGAGGAGACGCAGATTTTCACGTAAGCGCTGTGACGGGGTGACGAGCAGGAGCATCTCCTTGTCTCGTACGGCCTCTGTGATTGATGAAGTGACCTGCAGTGCGTCTGGAAAATAGAGCTCAGGGAGGAATGCGGAGTTCTCCCGTTGCTTGTGCATAGATGCGGCACGTTCGGCGTGATGATCCCAAAGCACTGTCGTAATTCCTTTACGCGCCAGTAGTAGGGCCAGGGTTGTTCCCCATGCGCCGCTACCAATGACACCAACTGCTCCCATCAAAATTCTCCTATGCTGGATTTTAAAGCTTATTGGCTCTATCCAATCCGCTGTGAACAAAGCCATTGTAGCATAGGAGGGAAAGTATCGAACGCAGAAAGGAATCATGTCTCTAGCGTTCATTTTAATTCATTGCTTCTGTTTTGGGGGGTTTTGTGATTTTTTGTTTTGGGGGGACAGTGTTAGAAGGG
>CAXTXB010000026.1:20919-23754 GCA_964247965.1 uncultured Dictyobacter sp.
CCCGCCCCACCCACCTCCCCCCCCCCCCCCCCCCCAAAAAAAAACACAATTAAATTAAAATGAACGCTTACTGGCTTGAGCGCTCCTCGGCCGGGCTTTTGTGGGCTGTGGCCGGGTTGGTTGTATTCGAGTAGATTTCGGGCTTCAGGATGCCCACGTAGGGCAGGTTGCGATAGCGCTGGGCGTAGTCCAGCCCATAACCCACGACAAATTTGTCGGGAATGGTAAAGCCATAGTAGTCAATCGGAACATTCTTCACGCGCTCGCGGTCCTTATTGAGAAGTGAGCAGACGCGTAAGCTGAGCGGATTGCGGCGATTTAGGAGATCGACCAGGTAATGCAGGGTGAGGCCACTATCAATAATGTCTTCGATGATCAACAGGTGTTTCTGGTCGATAGGGCCTTCGAGGTCCTTAATGATGCGCACCACGCCGCTGGAATGGGTGCTATCGCCGTAGCTGGCAACCGCCATATAATCAAGCTCTAACGGCAACTCAATCGCCCGTGCCAGGTCGGCAATAAAGGGGACCGCACCCTTCAATGTGCCGAGCAGGAGCAGATTTTTGCCAGAGTAGTCGCGGGTAATCCGCTTGCCTAATTCGACGGTTTTCGCGCGTATCTGCTCTTCGGTGATAAGGATCTCTTCAATATCTTTATGCATGTAGCCCTCTCTCGTATTCGTTTTGAATGATGGCCAGGCGTACAATATTCTTCGTCTCTGAGGTCAGGCGGACCCGCTCATCGAGATGCACACCCGCCAGCCAGACACAATGGGCAGTCGAGAAGAAGAGTGGAATCTGTGCCCGCTCCTCGCGCGGAATATGCTTATCGATAAGCACATCCTGTACTTTCTTTTCATATCTCATGCCCAAAGGTTGAAGGCGATCGCCATCGCGTCTTGTCCTTACGCGCAGTGCCTCTCCTATAATGCCCGTAGTGCCCGCCAACTTATCAGCATCTGCGTACACAGTATAGCGTGTAACAGGTAATAGACTCCATACTTGCTTCCAGTCCTGGCCCTTCAATGCTGGATAGACCTGTTGTAGCACTTCCTCTGGTATTTTATCCGCAAGCGCTGTCCATGATGTCCCGGGTACCCTCACGCGGCCTGGAAGCGGGAGCTCAGCCTCTTCTGCATCTGGCTCGACAATTTCAAACTGCTCGGACCATGTGTGTTTGAACACAAGTATATCATCTGTACGTACAACATGGATATGTTGGGGCATGTGCAGAGTTAGGGTCTCGTTTGTCGCCTCTCTATGTATAAGATCTTCAATTAATCGATAATGACGCAGCTCTAAAGGAGATTGACCTGCGTTCAGATGAGCGGCTACATAGCGTAGCAAGTGACGCTGCAGGCTAAGCGGAAGCGCCAGCAGGGCGCGTACACGAAGTTGAAAGGCGGTCTCAAGTTTTCTTTCTTCGATGACCTCGACAACCGTTGACCAATGTTGTGCCACCTGTTCTTCGATCCACGCGAAATCGACCTGAAGAACATCCGCACTACGTAGAAGTGTCTCGCGGAACCCCGGATTCATAGCCTCTAGAAGTGGTAGCAGCTCGTGACGAATTTTGTTGCGCAAGAAGCGTGTGTCGTTATTACTGGCATCTTCTCGTACTGGTAGCCGGTGTGCCGCGCAGTAGGCCAGTGTCTGTGTATGTGAAACAGAGAGCAAGGGCCGAATGATATCTTGTTGGCGCGGCTGCATGCCAACCATGCTAGCAAGCCCTCCGCCGCGCAACCAGTGCAGCAGCAGCGTCTCGACCTGATCATCCTGGTGATGCGCGACTGCAATGAGTCCTCCATGAGCCACTTCGCGCAGAAATCGATAGCGGGCAGTACGGGCCGCATCCTCTAGTGAGCGTCGTTCTTTGAGTGCCAAAGCCTGAACATCTACATGATCAATCGTCGCAGGAAGCTGCCATGCCTGTGCAATCCGTACAACCTCTGCTGCATCCTGCTCGCTCGCCTGCCCTCGCAGCTGATGATCGAGATGTGCCATGTGAAGTTGTACACCTGGAAAGCGCTTTCCAGGCCCGCATAACTGGTGCAAGAGATGCAGCAGGCAGAGCGAATCAGCGCCTCCTGAAACGGCCACCACAACCCGTGCGTATTCAGGAATAAGCTGATACTCTTCAATTGTCATAGTCACGATATCGAGAATATTCAAAATGTTTGCGACCGCTTAATCTCGTATGATACCATATAAATTAATTATAGCATTTGTGTGATCATAGTTTGTTCAGTGTTGTGCAGGGGTACCGAAAGAATTATGTCCATTCGCAAAATTATTACCACTGAAAATCCCATACTACGTCAGAAGGCGAAGAAGGTTCACCGCTTCGATCCATCGTTACAGAGGCTTGTGGACGATATGTTTGAGACCATGCACACCGCCAATGGTGTAGGCCTGGCGGCACCACAGATTGCCCAATCAATCCGCGTGTTTGTCGCAGAGTACGAGGACCGCAAGATTGCCGTCTTTAACCCCGAGATCGTCAAGGCCGAGGGTGAGGAGCGTGGCCCTGAAGGTTGCCTGAGCATTCCGGGCTATGTTGGTGAGAATATCCGCCGTGCAACGAAAGTGCTGGTCAAGGGCCAGGATGCACGTGGCAAGCCTATTCGTGTCAATGCCGAAGGCTGGTTTGCGCGTATCCTGCAGCATGAGATCGACCACCTTGATGGCGTCCTTTTTATTGACCGGCTCGACAGCCCTGACGATCTGCGCGAGTTGCGCGAAGACGACCTTGAGGAAAACGAGCCTGTCATGGCGGAATAACAAAAATTATAGTGGCTCTCTAAACGGTTTTTGATGCAAATGGCTTGTTATCCAC
>CAXTXB010000027.1:0-3263 GCA_964247965.1 uncultured Dictyobacter sp.
GCATAAGCATGAGCCAGTTGTAGCCTTTACCCTGGCACATTATCCCCAACACTATAGTCTTTCTGGCCTCGCGCATCTAGGCCTGGATCGTTTGCCTCTTTCTCACACGTCCGGGCTGCGTTTCTGGCGTCTTCTGGGCGTTGGGAAGGGCAGGGTCTTCGATCCGCATGCCGACCTTCAGCGCTATGCTCTCTTCACCGTCTGGGACTCGCCGGCGGATCTGAGGCGCTTCGAGGTGCATTCACCAGTTATGCGCCGGATTCACCGTCGGGCTGATGAGTCCTGGACTGTTCATATGCTACCAGTTCGCTGGCATGGCAAGTGGGGGGGGCGTGATCCGTTCTCTGATGTGATGGCCGCTCCGGCTCCCGAGCCTGGCCCCTGGATTATTCTCACACGTGCCACGATTCAACCGACAAAGCTGCCCGCGTTTCTTGGTGCCGTGCCAGCCGTGGCTGAGCAACTTTTGCAGCAGGACGAGCTCATTAACTCGGTCGGCGTAGGGGAGGCTCCATTGTTCTTTCAGGCCACACTGAGCATCTGGCGCACCCTCCCAGCCGTTACGAAGTTTGCTTATAGCCCTACTCCACACGTTGAGGTGGTGCGTAGAACGCGGCAAGAACAATGGTACCGTGAAGAACTCTTTGCCCGTTTCCGTCCAATCGCTGCGTTTGGGACCTGGGATGGCGTCAATCCTTTAGAGTATTCAGGTTTATCGTAGTAGACAGTACCTTGCCATTAGAATATACTAGCAAAAAATAATCAAGTACAGATCGTATTCAGTAAATCTAATGATGTTGGATGCAAGCCAGGTATCTTATCACTCACCCGTCTGGAGAAGGAATTCCATGTCAGATAATTATAATGTGCTCGTTGTGGGCGGAGGACCTGCTGGTCTGGCCGCTGCAGAGACTGCCGCAAAGCAAGGCGCACGCACCCTACTGCTTGAGCGTCAAAATGAGATTGGCTATCCTATTCATACCAGTGGAGGAAGCTGGGTCCAGGATATGAAAGCGCTGCATATTCCCGAGCAGCTCTATCATCCCGTTACAAATGTAATATTTCTTTCCCCCCATCGTGAGGTCTCATTTCACTATGATTCCGCCGTCGCCTGTGTTGTGGATGTGCGCGGCCTCTACCAGCACCTGGCCGCGCGAGCAGTCAAGGCCGGAGCTCAGATTCGTGTCAGGCATACTGTGGAACAGGCGTTGCTCGAAAATGATCGGATTGTTGGAGTGACAGCGAAGACACACGTGAGTGAACGCGTGGATGTGCGCGCTGACGTAACGATCGATGCTTCAGGCTTCGCGCGTCATATTGGTATTCGTAGCGATATGGGTGGTGCTTTCCGCCGCTACGGCTTCGGTGCCGAATATGATCTTTATGCCCCTAACTATCCGCAGGACGAGCTATTCCTAATTATGGGGAGCGCATTTGCCCCGAGTGGCTATGCCTGGGTCTTCCCGCGCGGCAATGGACGCGTACGGCTGGGCGTTGGCGTCATCCACCCCGACAGTCAAGACGACGCCCGCAGCTATTTAGACCACGTTATGCATGATATCCCCCAGCTTGCCAGCAAATTTAAGGGTGCAAGTCCGCTTGAGTATCATACAGGTCTCTTTCCCTCAGAAGGCGTGGTGGAAAGTTTCTCACGTGATGGCCTGCTGCTGGCGGGTGATTCAGGGGGTCATGGCTCGACCCTGGTGGGCGAGGGCATCCGTTTTGCCATCTACTCAGGACAAATGGCTGGTGAGGTAGCTGCCGAGGCAGTAAAAACTGGTGATACATCTGCCACGTCCCTCTCCCGCTTTGATCGTAGCTGGCGTGCCCGCTTTGGTCGCGATATGGATATCGCCTACATGGTTAATAAGCATATCGCCGCCTATGACGATGCGCACTGGGACAGCTCGCTCGATCTGCTCAAGCGCCTGACTCCTGCCCAGGCGGCACAGACATTGCGTGGCGATTTTACAGCGAGCCTTGTGATGGGCATTCTGGCACGCAATCCTTCCCTCCTTGCCACCGGCGGCAAGCGTTTCCTCGACCTTATGCTCGAACGCATCAATAAGCCCGCTATGACGGCTGCCCGAGGCTAAATCTATCATCCTCGTTTTTATATTCTTTTAGCTGTTGTACATCTTTTACATATGTACAACAGCTAAAAGAATATAAAAACGTGACGAAGCAGTGACACGTCGTAGAGTGAGGAGGGAAACCTATCGTGATAGTGCTCAAATACACTATCTCTTAAGTTCAAACCTGAGCAAGTGTTGTACGCAGAAAGTTTGCTGAGCGGCGTATTTCATCGAGCCCATTCATTCCATCTTCAATTGAGATCCACCCGTTGAAACCTACTGCTTTTAGTGTACGGAAAATGGTGTCGAAGTCATTGAGACCGGTTCCGATCTCGCCATGATGGAGAATACTTGCGTATCCAATACTATCTTCCTGTTTTCTCAAGTCATCCAATGTATATCCTGGTTCCAGACTGCGGTCGCTGGCGTGCATGCTGACGACGCGTTCTTTGACGGCATTGAGCACGATCAGTGGATCTTCACCAGCCAGGAGCGCATTTGATGGATCGTAGTTGACGCCAAACCAGGGCGAGTTGATGGCTTCGATGATGCGCAAGAAGACGGATAGATGCTGCGCAAACTCGGGATAGGTCCAGTAGTTGTCCTTGTAATGGTTCTCCAGCGCCAGGATCACCCCACGCTCAGCTGCGTAGGGTAGCACCTGTTCAATACACTCAACTACCATTGTTACCCCCTCATCCTCAGAAATGTCTGGCCTGCGTTGACCCGAGAGTAGCCGGCAGGTGCGGGGTGCTGGCGCATCGAAGAACGCAACCAGATCGATCATGCGTTTATAGCGCTCGATTTCAGCCGCTCGTCCCTCTTTGTCCGGCTGAGTGAAGTCTGGAGAAGCGCACAGCATGGGCATGAGCAGGTTGTACTTTTTCATCTGCTCCCGTATTGTTTTCAAATATGTTGTATCAAACGACGCGAAGAAGCCAGGATAAAACTCAAGCCCATTCACACCTAATGTAGACGCCATATCGATCCACCGGGTCAGAGAGAGAGTATGGCTGACGCATAATTCGTCCATATAACATTTAGGGAATGCGGCAACGCGTGACAAGAATGGATGCATCATGATTCACCACCTTTTTTAGGTAAATTAGAGAGGACGGAATAGATTATTCTAGCTAGTTGTTTAAGACTATAGTTGTATAATCTAAGATTACTTCAAGAATATCAAGG
>CAXTXB010000027.1:3297-5011 GCA_964247965.1 uncultured Dictyobacter sp.
AACAGAGCCAAAGATTAAAATGTATGCGACGACCTGGTGTGGCGACTGCCGCGCGGCAAAGCGCTGGTTTGATGCGCACAAAGTCCCCTATGAATATATTAACATTGAAGAGGACGAAAGCGCTGCAGAGTATGTTATGAAGGTAAATGGTGGCTCCCGTAGCGTTCCAACGATTATCTTCCCCGATGGTTCAATTCTTGTTGAGCCCGGCGCGCGCGAACTTGCCGCAAAATTTCCTGCATAACCTTTTGCCACGCGTGCGGCTCTTCGTTAAAGCTCTTGCTTGAAATAAAAGCAGGAGCTTTTTTTATGAATAAGATTACCATGTTAGAGAGTGTCAGGCTCTTATTCCCTCCGCTTTTGGTGTTCCGCGAATTTGCAGCTTCGCTGCTCTTTCTACGCAATGGTAAACTTTTTTCATTTTTTAAATTTTATAATTTTTTAATCAATGCGAATTGAGGAAAAAATTAGAAAATGTAAAAAATGAAAAAAGTTTACTTAAAAAATGGGCACGCCGAAGGCGTACGAATGGATGAGCGAGGAGAGCAACCCATCGTGATGGGAATCAAACACACTCTTCATGATTGTATTTTCACTGCGATTCGTTATAATGGCAGAAGAAAGAACCATCATTGCAGTAAAGAAGGGTTTCTCTATGACGATGCATGCAGGGCTACAAGTTGGCCCGATTTACCTGGACTATAATGCGACAACTCCTGTCGATCCCGCTGTGCTGGATGCTATGTTGCCCTACCTCTCGACCCACTTTGGCAATCCTTCGAGCTCTCACTACTACGCCCATGCCACCCGCCAGGCGATGGATGACGCTCGCGCACAGGTGGCGCAGTTGTTAGGCTGTGATGCCGCCGAGATTGTCTTTACAGGTGGTGGTTCAGAAAGTGATGTACTGGCTATTCGTGGCGTCGCGTTAGCATATCGCTCACGTGGCAATCATATTATCACGCAGGTAACCGAGCATCCCGCCGTTCTGAACGTCTGTCGTTCTCTTGCCCAACTTCATGGTTTTCGCATTACATATTTGCCCGTGGATAGCTTTGGGCGCGTGAGCCCCGCGGATGTCGAGGCCGCTATAGATTCTGAAACGATCCTGATTACCATCATGCATGCCAATAATGAGACAGGCACGCTGCAGCCAATTGCTGAGATCGCCAAGATTGCTCATCAACATGATGTACTATTTCATACGGACGCCGCGCAGTCTGTGGGAAAGATACCGACAAACGTTGCAAATCTCGGCGTGGACCTGTTAACGGTCGCTGGACATAAGCTCTACGCGCCAAAAGGCATCGGGGTCCTCTATGTGAAGCAGGGTCTAAGACTTGAGCCTGTTATTTACGGTGGCGGGCAGGAATCAGAACGCAGGGCACCTTAAATGTCAGCATTGACGACATTATTGGCGAGGAGATCCTCACAGCCACACCCGAAATTGCTAGCTCTACGGGCTCGGCCTGTCATGAAGGGAGTACCGAGCCATCCCCAGTGCTCACTGCAATGGGAATGTCACGTGAGCGTGCTCTAGCTGCTCTGCGCCTGACCCTTGGTCTCTGGTCGAGCGAAGAAGAGGTGGAGCGGGCCGCCGCGCTCATCGCTCAGAACGTTTTATCTTATGGTCATGAATGAATGATCCCGAATTTTTGAAAACTGAGTCCCATCGTGTTTACAGGCTCCTTTTTCTGCTAGAGGCAGAAAAAGG
>CAXTXB010000027.1:5021-12881 GCA_964247965.1 uncultured Dictyobacter sp.
CCTATTTATCCCCCTCCCCAAAAAAACCTCCCTTTTAAAAACACGATGGGACTCAGTTTTCAAAAATTCGGGATCATTCATTCGAAAAAATTCCTCTGCTAACTTTGGATGCTCCTGGCAGGCTAGATGGAAGGATTGCCCATTTGTCTACTTGCTATGCAAATATTTCCATTTTGTCTATACTGCGAAGGAATATCTATGTAGATAACCAAAGACTAAATACCTTGGAGATATGCTCTTGGGAATACAATACACTCCTGACCAGATCATCTCAATGGCCCCCGACTCTGGTTCCGCTGCTGCTGGTAGGAAGCTTGCCAGCGCGAAGAACTGGAAGAACCTGGGGCAAAGTTCTGAAGCACTTTGGGGCGAGTGCCAGGGCAGCGCACTCTACCAGGTGAAGGTTGACCTTTCCACATTTACTATCCAGTGTAGCTGCCCAAGTCGCAAACAACCTTGCAAACATGGCCTTGGCCTGCTCTTACTCGCGACCGGCGCTCCCGACTCGGTTCCGCTGACTGAGCAGCCCGATTGGATCACGAGCTGGCTCTCTAAGCGGGCGTCTGTCTCTAAGCGGAAAGAGGCACCCAGGCAAAAGAAGTCAGAGGATGCTCCTTCAGCTAATCAGGCTAAGGCTGCCGATAAGCGTCTTACTCAGGTAAAAGCTGGTGTGGATCAACTCGATCTCTGGCTCAATGATCTGATTCGCAATGGTCTTGGAGCATTAGAATCTCAGCCCTCTAAGTTCTGGGAGGCTCAGGCTGCCAGGATGATAGATGCGCAGGCCCCAGGTCTAGCCTCGCGCGTTCGTCGCCTGGCCATAATACCCAATTCTTCGCCCGATTGGACTGCCCGGTTGCTCTCGCAGCTTGGTCAGCTTGCGCTGCTGACTCAGGCTTTCCATTGCATTGATACACTCGACAATCCCTTACAAGAGGATATTCGCCAGTTGATTGGCTGGAATCTCAAAGAGGAGGAGGTCATTGAGCGTGGTGAACATGTCACTGACGCGTGGTTGATCCTGGGTCAGTCCTTCGAGGCTGTAGAACGCGGGCAGATGCAAAATACCTGGCTCCTTGGCACCACGACCGGACGCTCTGCCCAGATTATACAGTTTGCATTCGCTGGAGCTGCTTTTACCGAAAATTACCTGCTCGGTAGTTGTCAGCAAGCTGAGCTGGTCTTCTGGCCGGGCGTGCAATCTCAGCGCGCGCTCATTTTGAATCATATGGATGACGCTCAAACGATACAATCATCCCTGCCCGGTTACGCAACCATCGCATCCTTTTTCGATGCTGTTGCAACTACCATTGCATCTCTTCCCTGGCGCGAGCATTTTTTATGCACGCTAAATACTGTTGTGCCTATCTATGACCTGTCCAACAATAGCTGGTGTGTCCGTGATCAGGATGGACAATCTCTTCCCCTTGTCAAGGGCGAGTATTGGCAGCTTTTGGCGCTCTCGGGTGGTAGGCCGGTGGATTTCGCGGCTGAGTGGAACGGCTCTGCCCTGCTACCGCTCGGTTTCCTCGTGGATCAGCAGTATCACGTAATGAAACTGAACAGAGTATAGCCCTCTTGCTGGAATCTGTTCTTCAAAATACACTTGGAGGATGCATGGACACAATTGTTACGACTGCGCTCATTGGCACAGGACAACAAGGTACCCCCGATATAACAACCGGGACCTCTATCGACCCTCTAGCGGCACGTCTTACGGATGAGGATGTCGAACGAAGATTGTTACTCATGGCGGGCGCATTAGCCTTCTATCGCCAGGTTGGACAGGTTGCAGTTCCAGCCCCGGCTCTACCAGAAGCGGCTGCGCCTGAGACCCTACAACCCTGCTCTATAAAGGTTGCTAGGGTCCTAACAGACTTACTGCAAAGTGAGCACAACGATCTGCTTCCTGAGGCGTATGCGCTGCTGGAGAAAGCTCAGCTGCGCCTTCCATTTGAGCTGTTGTCAACGGCACTCGCTCAGGGAACACGGGACTCACGTATTCGCATCCGCTTGCTTCCCGTTCTTGGTGAGCGCGGCTACTGGCTTTGCCAGTTCAATACAGCCTGGTCCTGGGTCAATCAGCTTCACCTGGAAACGCAGCACATCTTGCCCGCTGATATCGAGACCGTGTGGCAGGAGGGGACTGTGGAACAGCGCACACAGGTGTTACGCCAGCTGCGCGCCACTGATCCATCCAGGGCGCTTGAGTGGTTGAAAGCTGTCTGGAAGAAGGAGAAAGTTGATGTACGCACAGCTTTTCTTTTGACCCTGACCACTGGCCTCTCTCTGGCAGACCAGCCATTTCTAGAAAGCGCGCTGAATGACCGTGGCGAGACCGTACGCAAAGCAGCCGCACAGCTACTGATAGGTTTAACGACATCACCCCAGGCGCTGCGTTTACAGGCGCGCGCCGATGATTTGCTGCACTATACAGATGGTAAGATTACAGTAGCATTCCCCGCTTCCATGGACAAAGCATGGATGCACGACGTTTCTATACTAAACCCTACTGAAAACACTGCTACATCCAAATCCTACTGGCTGAAACAGGCTCTTTCGCGTGTACCTCCCGCCCACTGGGAAGAGCGCTTCTCCGCTTCGCCTGCTCAAATTCTTATAGCCATTGATGATAGCGAGTGGTCTTCAGAAGTGGTGAACGCACTGACTGATGCAGCAATACTTCATGCCAACGCCCGTTGGTTTATTCCACTTATGGACTGGTACACACATAAAGTGGAGGCAGGCACAACAAATAATCAGGAAGTTGCCTACTATTATACTCTCCTGCATCATTTGCCTCAACAAGAGGCCGAGAACAGGGTCCGCAGGCAACTTGCGCGTCAAGATTATTCACTACAATCAACGCGGCAACTTTCGCATTCCTGGAGCGACGAGTTTAGCGCAGATTGTTTACAAAGCTTGAAAGATCACTATCACGCATTCAGTGAGAGCCTGGCGGTGGGGGATCAGTGGGTTTCAATTCTAAGTACCGCTGCTGTTTCGCTTGCTCCGTCCAGTCTCGATGCGGCATTAGTTGGCTGGAATATCTTCAAGGATGGCAATGGCTATGTTCACTACTGGAACACGCAGCTGCATACATTTTTGCAAAAAATTAGTATTCGTAAAACTTTAATAGAGGAGATCAAATAATGGCCACAAGACCTGAGACATTCAATATCAATGCAACCGTCAACACAGTCCTGCGTCAGCACGCGGAACAGCAATATGCTGAGGAGCTTGTCGAACTGACCAAAGCAGATAAGCGCCAGCGGCCTCCCAACTGGCTGCTCTCGCCCTGGTCCGTGCGGGCATACCTGATGGGCACCACCCTACCCAATGGCTTTGTTGTAACCCCGAAATATATCGGTAACCCTCGGCTGATCGAGATTGCCGTGGCCACCCTGGCCACCGACCGTGCCTTACTCCTCTATGGTTTACCTGGGACAGCAAAATCGTGGGTAAGTGAACATCTAGCTGCCGCAGTCTCCGGCAACTCAACCCTTCTCATTCAAGGCACGGCTGGTACGGATGAAAGTGCTATTCGCTATGGCTGGAACTACGCCCGTTTGCTTGCCGAAGGACCTTCTCTTGCTGCACTCGTTGTGAGTCCTATGATGAATGCGATGCAGGATGGCAAGATCGCTCGTATCGAGGAGCTGACGCGTATTCCGAGCGAAGTTCAGGATACGCTTATTACGATCCTATCTGAAAAAACGCTGCCTGTTCCGGAGCTCAACACCGAAGTGCAGGGCAACAAAGGCTTTAATGTTATCGCAACGGCTAATAACCGGGATAAGGGCGTCAACGAGCTTTCAAGCGCCCTGATGCGCCGCTTCAACACGGTTATCCTGCCGCTTCCTTCCAGCATCGACGAGGAGATCGATATTGTTGATCGTCGTGTGGCTAGCCTGGGCCGGGCCCTGGAGTTGCCGGTTGAGAAGCCTGCTATGGAAGAGATTCGTCGCGTGGTAACTGTTTTCCGCGAGCTACGCTCGGGTATGACGCTTGATGGCAAGACAAAATTGAAATCGCCCAGTGGGACGCTCTCGACGGCCGAGGCGATCTCTGTAATGAATAGTGGGCTAGCTATGGCCGGTTACTATGGCGATGGTGAACTGCGTGCCGCAGACCTGGCGGCGGGTTTGACGGGAGCCATTGTGAAAGATCCAGTGCAGGATCGCGTGGTTTGGCTGGAATACTTGCAAACCGTTGCTCGTGAACGTGAT
Organism: uncultured Dictyobacter sp.; assembly: GCA_964247965.1. Lineage (GTDB taxonomy): Bacteria > Chloroflexota > Ktedonobacteria > Ktedonobacterales > Ktedonobacteraceae > Dictyobacter. The sequence goes on from CAXTXB010000027.1 coordinate 9,251, forward strand.
GGTTGGAAAGATCTTTATCGTGCTTGCAATGAGGTACTCTAAAATATGTCAATTCATGTCTTTGGCATCCGCCATCATGGACCAGGGGGCGCGCGCAGTTTGCGCGCCGCCCTGGAGGCCCTTCAGCCTGATATCATACTCGTGGAGGGTCCACCAGACGCGCAGGAAGTGTTGCCGCTGATCACCCATCAAGATATGCAGCCGCCCGTCGCGCTTCTCATCTATGCACCGGACAACCCTAAGCATGCCGTCTATTATCCATTCACGTACTTCTCACCTGAGTGGCAAGCCTTACGTTATGCGCTTGAGAACACTATACCCACGCGTTTTATGGATCTGCCACAAGCGATTCAGCTCGCAAAAAGGGAGAGCGAGACTGTACCAGCTGATCAGCAACAGCCGGATGCTGCTGCTGTAAACGTGCCGTCGCCATCCCCTACCGAGCCACCTATCTCGCCGGATACTGAGTCACAATCTGTTCCAGCCCGAGCTCTTGAAGATGATCCTCTGGCACTGCTTGCACGGGCGGCGGGCTACAGCGATTACGAGCGCTGGTGGGAGGAGCAGATTGAGCAACGCCACGATGTTACCAATCTCTTTGAGAGCATTATGGAGGCGATGACCGAGCTGCGCATGGGCAAGCCTCCGAAGGACGAGGAAGAGGCGCAGCGCGAGGCCCATATGCGTCAGACGATCCGTGCTGCCCAGAAAGAGGGTTTTCAGCGCATCGCCGTGGTCTGTGGGGCGTGGCATGCACCTGTACTGGTTGAGCCCGGTTCCTCCGGGGATGATGCCGCCCTGTTACATGGGCTCAAGCGTATCAAGGTTGAGTCCACCTGGATTCCCTGGACCAATTCGCGGCTCTCATATCGCAGCGGGTATGGAGCAGGAGTTACATCGCCCGGTTGGTACGAACATCTCTGGACTGCTCCCGACCGGATCTCCATTCGCTGGATTGCAAACGCGGCCCACCTCTTGCGTGAGCAGGGTCTAGATACCTCGTCAGCCAGCGTAATCGAGGCTGTGCGTCTCGGCGATTCACTAGCTGCTTTGCGCGATCTGCCTATGCCCGGTCTTGCAGAACTGCACGAATCTATCGAGACGGTTCTCTGCCACGGCAATTCTAGGCCCATGGATCTTATTCGTGAGAAGCTAGAGATTGGCGAGAAGCTCGGCCAGGTGCCTGCCGAAGCCCCAGCCGTCCCACTGCAGCGCGACCTGGAGGCTCAACAGCGCAAGGTGCGCCTCAAGCCATCGGCGGAAATTACCAGACTCGAACTTGATCTACGCAAAGGCACCGACCGTATGCGCAGCCAGCTTTTTCACCGTTTGCGCCTGCTAGATATTCCCTGGGGTGAACTGCAGCAGGTTAGAGGCAAAACAGGAACCTTTCATGAGCACTGGCAGATAAAATGGCAGGTTGAGTTTGCTGTAGCAATCGTCGAAGCGAACATCTGGGGCAATACCGTGGAGGCCGCCTCCACCAGCATAATCCATCATAAAGCTACCACAACACAAGACCTGCCTGCACTGACCGAGCTATTAGACGCAGCAGTTCTAGCTGAATTGCCCGCAGCCATCGATGACCTTCTACAGGCTATTCAGCAGCGTGCAGCCGTCTCGGCCGATGTACAGCATCTGATGGGAGCGATGCTGCCACTCGCCCGGGTGGCACGCTATGGAAATGTGCGCCAGACAAAAACTGAACATATTATTCCTATCATTGATGGCCTCTTTGAACGGGTAATTATCAGCCTGCCCGGGGCCTGCTCTTCGTTAGACGATGATGCCGCCCAGCAGATGGTCAGCAGCATAAACAAGGTGCAGGAGAGTGTGAACCTGCTTGATAATAAAGATCAGCGCGTCGGGTGGCTGAAAACGCTCCGGACACTGGCCGAGCGAGATGGCGCGCATGGCTTGCTGCGCGGACGCTGCTGCCGCATACTCTTAGAGCAAAATGTGCTGGATGAAACATCACTGCAGCGCCTCACGCGTCTTGCACTCTCTCCCGTCGCGCCCGCACCAGAGTCGGCTGCCTGGATTGAGGGCGTTTTGGGAGGGAGCGGATTGCTCGTTCTGCATCAGGATAGCCTCTGGCGCGCGCTCGATCGCTGGCTGAGTGAGCTGCCTGCGGATGTCTTCGATACCCTGCTTCCCATCCTGCGCCGAGCTTTCTCCAACTTTCAAGCTCCCGAGCGTAGAAAAATGGGCGAGAAGGTAAAAAATCTGCACTCGCCCTCAACAGGCGGAGGGCAACAAGCTGGTGCGACTGTCAATATTGATACCACGCGTGCTGATCGGATATTGCCTCTGTTGGCACAGATTATGGGAGGAGTAGAAGATGGTCATTAATGAAACTGAGCGCTTGCGCCGCTGGCGTCTCGTCCTTGGCAAAGACTCTGCCGAGGGCATGGGTGGTGCTGGTGGAGGGGTTGCGGGCGAAGGCGGTGTCTCTTTAAGTGGCAGAGATATGGGCATGGACGAGGTCCTTGAGGCACTCTACGATTCTAACCGTTCGGCTGGATTAGGCAGCTCGTCCCCCAACGTGACACGCTGGCTCGGCGACATTCGTACTTACTTTCCTTCTTCCGTCGTTCGTGTCATGCAGGAAGACGCCTTACAGCGCCTCAATTTAAAGAGCATGCTCTTAGAACCCGAGATGCTTGAGCAGGTCGATGCTGATGTGCACCTCGTTGCTACCCTGCTCTCGCTCAGCAGCGTGATACCTGAGAAGACGAAGGACACGGCCAGGCAGGTCGTACGCAAGGTCGTCGATGACTTGGAGCGCAAGCTTGCCAATCCATTGCTACAAGCCGTTCGTGGCAGCCTCAACCGCGCCACCCGTAACTACCGTCCACGTGCCAATGAAATCGATTGGGACCGCACTATCCGTCTCAACCTCAAAAATTACTTGCCGGAGCAGGGAACCATCATCGCCGAACGTCTCGTCGGTCATGGCCACAAAAGCTCGTCTCTGCTGGATATTGTGCTGTGCGTGGATCAGAGCGGCTCAATGGCCTCTTCGCTCGTCTATTCGGGCATATTCGGTGCTGTCCTGGCCACCCTCAAAGCTGTCAGCACGCGTATGGTTGTCTTCGACACATCAGTTGTCGATCTGACTGATGATCTGCAAGATCCGGTCGATCTCCTCTTTGGCACGCAGCTAGGTGGAGGCACAGATATCAGCCGCGCCCTGACCTACTGTCAGCAAGTCATTCCTCGCCCTGCTCAGACCATCCTGGTGCTCATCACCGATCTTTATGAAGGGGGCAATGTGCGTGAAATGATGAGTCGCGCCGCTGAATTGACTGCCAGCGGCGTCCGCGTCATCTGCTTGCTCGCGCTCAGCGATAGGGGCTCACCCAGCTTCGATCAGAACAACGCAGCGGAGCTTGCTCGTATGGGTATTCCATCATTCGCCTGCACTCCAGATCTCTTCCCTGACTTGATGGCTGCGGCGATCCAAAAGCAAGATCTGGCCATCTGGGCCGCCAAAAACGATATTGTCATCGCTCGCGGAGACTGACCATCTTTTTGATATTAATGACTCTACCCGAATTTTTGAAAAATGCTGAACATCGTGTTTTACCAGCCCATTTTTATGCCAAAGGGAGTAAAAAAGGGAGGGAAA
>CAXTXB010000027.1:12891-22617 GCA_964247965.1 uncultured Dictyobacter sp.
ACTCCCCCCAAAAAACACCTTTTTTTATATTTTTAAAAAAATGGGGGGGTAGACGCCCTTCGCCAAAGGCGTTACAATAGAGAAAGTTATGGTATAATCAGCCAAACGAACGGCATATCGTCGAAGGAGTGTGCATCTATGGCGCTTGGAGAGTCCAGAATGCAGTTTCCCGTGCCACCTGCCCTCGAACATCCAGAGCTTCTTTTGTATCGTGAGGAGTTTCCAATCTTACAGAAGAAGACATATCTGAATAGTTGCTCTTTAGGAGCGCTCTCGCAGCGTTCGATGCAGCAGGTTGAACGTTTTATGCTGTCCTGGAATGAGTGGGGGGCTGGCTCATGGTATGAGGCCTGGATGGCGGAAGTTGATCAGGCACGCAGAAAATTTGCTACTTTGATCGGAGCTCAGGTACATGAGATTGCTATTGCCCCAAGTGTGTCTAGCGCGCTTAGTGCTATCTCTTCTGCCCTCGACTATCAGGCCCGCAAAAACGTGGTATTAGCAGATATGGATTTTCCGACCCTGGCATATCAATGGCTGGTAAAAGATCGCCTGGGTGTTCAGTGCCATTTTGTCAAAAGCCTTGACCGAGTCTCTGTCCCTGTTGACGCGTACGCTTCGCTGGTTGATGATCAGACAGCTCTGGTTGCAACCTCACGAGTGTTTTATAGCAGCGGCTATATCCAGGATATTCGTGCGATTGCCGATATTGCGCACAAGCATGGAGCATATATCCTTGTCGATGACTATCAGGGTACAGGGCAGATACCCATCAATGTTGTAAGCCTGGATATCGATTTTCTCGTTACCGGGACGCTGAAATGGCTCATGGGTGGTCCCGGACTGGCATTTGTCTATATTCGCGAAGGCTTGATTCCTACATTGGAGCCTACTATTGCTGGCTGGTTCGGTCACCGCGAGCAGTTCCAATTGAAGACCGCATCTTTTGACTTCCGCCCTGATGCCAGGCGCATAGAGGCGGGCACGCCGGCAATGGCCGCTATCTACGCCGCGCATGGTGGGCTGGATATTGTTCAGGAAGCCAGCGTTGAAAGTATTGGCGAGCGTTCGCGCTATCTGACAAACGATTTAATTGCACGAGCCCGTGAGCATGGATGGAGCGTTCTGGCTCCTCAAGAACCCGAGTTGCGGAGCTCTATTGTAACACTGGAACTTGAAGATCCACAGACCATGGTGAAGGAGCTACTGCTGCGCAATATCGTCACCGATTATTGTCCTGGCTTGTTGCGCATCTCGCCATATTTTTATAATACCGTTGAAGAAAATGCCGTCATTATAGATGCTGTTGTAGATATACTTAAAAACAAGAAGAATGCTAGCTAGCATATCAGACTTTCCAGGAGGTAGAAATGTATTGTCCCAGTTGTCATGCAAAATATACTGCAGAGGATACCTATTGTCGTAATTGTGGAGCGGATCTGGTACCTGCATCAACCAGTGTGATATCTACACAATCAAACTTGCCCGCGCTGCTTTATAAGTCACCTGTGCCGCGCAATGTTGCGGCAGGAGTTGGCGCTCTGGCCGTTGGTGTGGGTATAGAATTACTGCGCCGCAATCTGCTTGCTCGCTTACAGACGAATCGTGCGGTAGAGCAATCACTGCCGGCGCTTACGGGTATAAAGGATATCCTTTTTCCTCAGAACAATAAATTGAGGAAGATGCCAAAGGGGTACGAAATGCAGGAAACGATAATGGTCGTTCGCCGCATAGTGCGTCGTGTAGATTAGTTCATGTGCTGAGCGTCGTCGATGGCCTTACTATTGCGAGAGAAGCACGTACGTACTCTTTTAAGTATGCAGGATGCTATTGTAGTTTTAGAGGATGCTTTTGTAGCGCTTGCTAAGGGTACAGCATTTAACCAGCCACGGAGCAGATTGAGCTTTCCTCATGGAGTGCTGAATTATCTTGCCGCCGCCACTCCTGTCTATGGAGTATTTGGCTATAAAACGTACACGGCCTCTCGTGAGCGCCTGCGCCATATGATTGTCCTCTTTAGCTCATCGGATGGGCAACTACTCGCGCTCATCGAGGCAAACTGGCTTGGTGCTGTACGTACTGGGGCGGCAAGCGCGCTGGCTACAAAATACCTCGCCCGTCGTGAAGCGGCCGTGGTTGGCCTGATTGGCTCTGGCAACCAGGCCGTTACTCAACTTATGGGCATCTGCGCCGTTCGCTCGGTTACAGATATCTTCGTCTATAGTCGACGACGAGAGGAACGCGAGTTTTTCTGCCAGGAAATGTCGCATGTGCTCAATCTCAATATATATCCCGTCGATACTGCCCAGCAAGCTGTCGAAGCCTCCGATATCTTGATCACGGCCACTACAGCGCGTGAACCGGTTTTCCAGGGTGCGTGGCTTCGTCCCGGCTGCCATGTCAATGCCATCGGCTCTAACTGGTCACAACGGCGTGAACTAGATTGTGACACTCTAAACCAGTGCTCGCTCATCGTAACAGATTCTCTTGCTCAAGCCCAGGAAGAGGCTGGCGACTTCATCATCCCTGCTAACGAGGGCGAATTCACCTGGGATGATGTTTATGAGCTTGCACTGGTGGTCAGTGGCGAAGGGCCGCAACGCGAACTGCCAGAGGAGATCACACTCTATAAGGGCCTGGGTATCGCGCTGGAAGACATTGCGGTCGCTGCCCGTGTCTACTATCTAGCAAGCCAGCATGGCATTGGTGAAGAGATAGATCTGTTGCTCTAACTGGCAAGGGTAGGCAACATTCACTGCTCCCTATGAATTCGCAGCTTAGCTGCTCTTTACAAGTAGTATTAAACTTTTTACATTTTTTGCGTTTTTGTAATTTTTTTTCCCACCCCTAAAAAAAAAAAAAAAACCCCCAAAAAATGTAAAAAGTTTAATACTACTTGTTCGATTGCGCTTATCCTCAATCATCTCGGGAACGAGGAAGCCATGCTCTGTATCAACCATTTTTGTCGTCCTTACCAAGAATTTAATGATGTAGAGAACCAAGATAAGCCACGAGCAGGTAGAGTCCATATAAGAGGAGACAAATTAACAAAAACGCGCCGTAGCATGTGAGTGTCCAGGCTCGCTTTGTATTGAGTGCCTGACGCAGTTGTTCACCCATATCTGGTGGATCAAGTTGTAAATCGGGGCACAATTCGACGATGCGGGGAAGCATTTCACGAAACCCACGCGCGTTCGTCATACCTTCAGCAAAGATAATCGTTGTGTCATCATCTAAGTCTGCCATCAGTATAAGCTTAGATGGATTAGGATCGCCCGGCATCAGCGTAAGACGCTTAATTGCATCCAGTTGAATGCGCGTCTCTTGATCTTCTTCCTGCCCTGTAGCAACAAGTTCATCATAGTAGAGCTGTATCTCTTTGCCCATCCCAAAGCGCACAACACTAATGGGCTGTTTCCTCGTAATATCATTTTCACTCATGTAGTATCCGTTTTTCTTTTTGGTAAAAGTGAAGTTCGTCATTTAGATTGTACACCATGTCTTTATAGCCGTCGAGATGTCAATAGCTAGCCGAGATGGGGGATAGTGGTACGGATTCTTGACAGGTATACATCTACACCTTACAATTTGAACAAAGTGCCCTTAGCTAAGGAATACCGTGATCTTATGGCCCAAATAGGTCTGCTTGAAGACAACTCGCGCATTGCTAAACTTTGTGTAACAATGCTACAGTATGCAGGACATCAAGTTGTGCTTTATGAGCATCCACAGCAATGTTTAGATGCGCTCTTGCCAGAGAGAGATGAGCGTTTATCTACAGCGTCCGTATCGCTGCAAACAAAAGCCCAAATACTGCCCGTAGACGTACTCATTCTTGATTTACATTTACCAGATATGACAGGCATAGAGGTTCTTCGCTTTTTGCGGTCGAATCCTAAAACGCAGGAGTTGCCACTCATCTTTTGTACGGCGGCAACTTCATCCGAAATAGCTCTCGCAATGCGCCTCGCGCCCCAGGCGAGCTTTGTCGAAAAGCCATTTTCGTTCCAGGACCTGGTCTCTGCGATCACGCGTGTGCTTCGCTTACAAGAAAGCTAACCCCTCTCTTTTATGTGACCTATCCCCATGATTATTCGTGTTATATAGTAAAGAAAACGTTTTCATTGATCACCTTGCATTGTAGCAACGGGTGGTGGTGGCTTTTTGTTTTTTTGGTACAACCTGGGAAATTAACCTATAACAATCATGGAGGAGATGAAAAATGTATGAGGAGCGTAGTAAAAACGTATATAGTAAATTTGAAGTCATTTCATCCAGTGGAGCAAGCTCAGTTGCCAGCAATGTAACTTATGCTGATAAGGCTGCGAACACAGACGCTGTTTCTGAGGTACAGCAGGATAAGCTAGCGAATAAGTGGGCTATACTCCTTCTCGCTGCTTTAAGTGGTTTTATAACAACCCTTGATGGTTCAATCGTAAACATCGGGCTTCCAGCCATCTCTCAGACCTTTCATGTGGGTGTCAGTGGTGCTATCGAGTGGATCATCATTGGGTATCTTGTAGTCATTGCTTCAGTTCTTTTGACCTTCGGTCGCCTCGCGGATATGATTGGGCGTAAACCAATTTTTGTGATCGGCCTGGTTGTTTTTGTTGTGGGGTCTGCATTGTGTGGTATGGCTCCATCCCTGTTACTACTTATTATTGCCCGGCTCTTCCAGGGATTGGGTGGAGCATTGATTTTCTCTGTCAACATCGCCATGGTAACAAGCGCCTTCCCAGGCAATGAGCGTGGTCTAGCGCTCGGCTTGAATGCTGTAGTGGTATCACTCGGTGTTAGCGCGGGGCCAACTATTGGAGGAATCATCACTCAATATTTGACCTGGCGCTGGATTTTCTATGTCAATGTTCCAATAGGTATTGCTGTCTTGCTCGCAGCGTTCTACTTCTATAAAGAAAAGCGTCCGCAAGAGGGAGAACATGGACGCTTTGATCCTGCAGGAGCCGCGTTGCTTGCAATCAGTCTCGCTTTACTTACGCTAGGCCTCTCCTTTGGTCAGGAGTGGGGCTGGCTCTCGCCTGGAACACTTGGCTCTTTAGGCATTGGTGCTCTGGTGCTTTTTGCGGCAGTATATGTTGAAAAGCGTGTTGAGCATCCCATTTTAGACCTGCATCTCCTACAAAACCGTGTCTTTGCCTTCGCAAACATAAGTTTTATGCTCTGCATGATGGCCTTATTCGCCCCTGGCTTTATCATGCCATTCTACTTTGAGCAGTTGCGTGGTTTCTCAACAGTACAGACTGGCCTGCTCCTAACGCCATTGCCGCTCACCTTTGCTCTTCTGGCCCCCTTCAGCGGCGCATTAGCTGATCGTCTGGGCTCGCGCTGGCTATCTCCTGTAGGATTGGCGATTGCCTGCTTTGGTCTCTTCCTTCTTAGCCAGGTTAATGCGCAAAGTTCTATGTGGGATATCATCTGGCGTCTGGTTATTATTGGAATTGGTCAGGGCATTTTCCAGTCGCCGAATACGCGAACAATCATGGGCGAAGCACCACGGAGCGAGCAAGGCGAAGCGTCCGGCCTACTCGCTACAGGACGCGTTATTGGTCAAAGCCTGAGTATTGCCCTTGTCGGAACTGTCTTTGCCAGCTTTGGTGGTGCTATAGCCGGTAACATTCTATCGACGCAAGCTCACCATCTCCCGTCAGCGCGAGTGATAAGTCTGCAAAACATGTTTGTTGGTAGCTTTCATGCAGCACTACTCGTATGCGCAGCTTTTGCTGCTATCGGCATCTTTACTGCATTAGCGCGTGGTCGCAAAACGGCAGTAAGTAAAGCTAGGTAGTGGTTTGAGGTGAGCCTGCTGCTAGAAATGACAGTGCGATTACCTTGCAACCACTTCTCCACTGGCTAGTTGGCTCTGGATCAGTTGAGCGTAGTAGCTACCAAGGGCGAGCAGCTCCTGGTGGGTACCGCGCTCGACAATCTTGCCTTCGTTTAACACCAGGATCATATCTGCATTGCGGATCGTACTCAAGCGATGGGCGATAATAATCTGGGTGCAAGCCAACGCGTTCAGGTGTTCCTCCACCGCCTTCTCGGTCATTACATCCAGGCTGCTCGTCGCCTCATCCAGCAGGATAATTACTGGCGCATTCGCCACCGCCCGCGCGATTGCCAGCCGCTGGCGCTGTCCACCCGAGAGTGCATTGCCCCCCTCTGACACCATCGTCTCATATTCCATGGGCATCTGCATGATATCCTCATGGATCGCCGCGATCTGCGCTGCTTTGATCACCTGCTCCATCCCCAGGCTCGGATCATTGAGTGTAATATTATCTCGGATCGAGCCACTGAAAAGATCGGCCTCCTGCATCACCACTCCAAACTGAGAGCGCACCGCCTGATAGTTGAGCGTCTGTAGCGGAATACCATCGTAGCGAATCTCCCCTTTTGTTGGCGTTGAGAGACCCAACAACAAGCTACCGAAAGTGCTCTTGCCTGAGCCTGTGCGACCCACAATAGCCACCTTTTGCCTTGGAGTAATATTCACGTTAATGTTATGTAAGACCGTTGGTGACTGCGGATCATACTGGAACGACACATTATGTAATGTGATGTGTCCACTTAATTGGGGAGGCTGAACTGCCATTTGAGTATCTTGCTCGGGTTCCGCCTCGATCACGTCGGCCAGCCGCTCCATATGTGATTGGACCAGTTGGATCTGCCGCCCACTAATGATTAAGGAAGAGAGAGGACCCAGAATCGAGCTACCTAGAGCATTGAGGGCAATCATCGTTCCAATCTGCATTGAACCATTGATCACCTGTAATGTACCCAGCCATAGCAGCGTTAGTGGAGCCGCGACACTGAGGGCGGACATCACTGTATCGATGAGAGAAGTAATATAGACGCGGCGCACTGAAATATTCATCTGCTCGAAGAACAGGTTGGACCAGCGTTCTAGTGCTCGATACTCTGCTCCCGCCGATTTTAACGTCTTTATACCTGCTAATGTTTCCGTGATATATCCCTGAGATTTGCCAATTGCGGCCAGTTCACGCTGATTCAGGTCTTTAAGCGGCTTGCCAGTGCTTAGCAACAAAAGTGCCTGGAGTGCGCCGATGCCTAAAACCACAAAGGTGAACAAGGGAGATTGCGACAACAGAATGAAGAAATAGATCAGCACAAAGCTGCCATCAAGCACCGTGGAGAAGAGCTGATTGCTGATCGTATCACGGATCACCGTGTTGCTACCCACGCGTGCAAGGATATCGCCAGTGGAGCGCTGCAAGAAGAAGCGCTGGGGCAGGCTAAAGAGGTGCTCCAGGAAGTTGAACATCAGGGTAATATCGACGCGGGATTGCAGATAAAGCAGAATACATGCACGCAGCAAGCGGGGACCAGCATGATCATACCAATTCCGAAGAGCTGCAGGGCGTTTACCAGCTTGCCGGGGATCAGTTGATCGATAGCCACGGCCGAGAGCAATGGGAAGACTAGCCCGAGTAACTGGAGCAGCAGGGAGGTACCCAGCACCTGGACGAGAGCACCGGGAGCCTGTTTAATGTAGTCGTGGGCATAGGTTCTCAGCGTCAGTTGAGACTTATGAACGCCAAGAGCGAATTGAGGACCGGGCTCCATCGTGATCACTACGCCTGTAAAGCTCTCATCGAAGGCGGCTGCGGTCAATTTGCGGCGGCCGAGGGCTGGATCGACAATCTCCACCTGTTTGGGGGACCAGCGTTCGACGACCACGAAGTGATTGAACTCCCAGTGGACGATCGCGGGTAATGGAACGTAGCGAAAATCGTTATCCTGCAAGGAAAGAGCGCGCACGCGCATACCATAGGTACGAGCAGCCTTCACGATGCTCAGGGCGGTCAGACCATCGCGACCCACACCGCACTGTTCACGGATCTCGGAGATCGTGGTTTGGCGGCCGTAATAACTCAACAACATCGCCAGGCAGGCAGCGCCGCACTCTACAATGCTGATCTGCTGCAGCACCGGCACCCGTTTCCTCTTGCCAAAAGATCTTCTCTGTGGCTGCTTTTTCTCCTCCGGCTTTGCTGGAGCTTTTGCTGCTGGCGTAGGCGCTGGAGTCTCCTTTTCCTTTTCCTGAGGTGGTGCGGCTGCCATGAGCGCTTGCATCTGACGCGTTTCTAAGTTTGCCACCTGTTCTCGGCGCTGAATAAGCTTAGCAAGCTCTGGTGATATTGAGGCAAGCTCCTGTGTAGGGTCTGCATCTACCTGCGGAAGAGTACGCTTCATAACCGCAGTGCGCTGACGGTCTATAAGCATTGTTGAAGAGGAAGGATCTAGCTCTGACATTGTTTTAGAGCGATTTTGTGGAAGGTTCTCACGTTGCGGCCATTGAGGTAAAACATTCGTCGGCAATTCATCCACGTTTAGCTTAGGTCGTTGAGTTTTAGGTCGCTTTGGCAGAACATTTGTTGGCAGCTTATCTATGTCCATCTTATGCTTCTTTCTACAAATTATTGAAGATAGGGAAGAGAGCAATCAAACGCTGAGACCCTATCTGAATCTGAACATGAACAGGACTGCCGGCATAGACACGCCTTGAGATACTGGGACCTAATCTGAGGAAGACAACTTGAGCCGGATCGGTCATATCGATACCGTAACTCTGGTGTACCTCGCTTGGACTGAGAATCACAGAACTTACAGAATCAATAGTACGAGAAATTTGAGGTCCGGTCGAACCAATCTGAACCTGTGCAGGCAATCCTGCACGAATATGTGCCACTTCGCTAGCAGGCAAAATGATAATAGCAACAGCTTCATCATTGCCCTGAGCAGGAAGAACATTTTTATCAAGCACCGTTCCTGATCCTGTAACATACAACGGCACCTGCCCTAGCCAGGCCACAACTCCGGCTGATGTTAAAATAACAACGAGTATCCAGAAGAATAAGAAAACAGGTGGAGCAACAATACGTGGAAGCACGCTCTTTTCCTGGTTCTGCCTGTATTTTTGTACTGCCTGATCACGAAAAATAGAGCGTTTCGGTGCCGTAGTTGACATGTATCTCCTCCCATATCCTTACCACAAAGTATAGAATAAAGAAAAATAGCGATTGCAGGTATACTATAGACGAACACCTGAACCGCTATCTTTCTAGCGCACTAGCCCAGTGAGACGTTCGTCCCATTATTACTACTGTTTCTAGACGAACCACTAGCTATCTGTGTATCAGTCGAATCAATCACATAATAATTATTAACTATATATGTATTGCCGCCCTGATGGCCATGACTACGACCATGGCTATGACGGTGTCCATGACTATGACTGTGGCGTCCACCAGCGACTATAGCCAATTGATCATCGCTAAGATCTTTTAATGGAGAATCGTTATTCATGTGAAATATGCCCTTCTTAAGAGATAGAGTGAGTTAAATAGTATAGAAAAGTAACTAATAACCAGAGCAAGGGCGAGAAACCATTTTTCTAAATGCTTCCTCGCCTTCGCTTTATGAAAGTTATAGTTGTATTAGTGACCAGCGCCCGCTGAAGTTGCAGCGCCGCTGTCAACTACGACACCCAGACCAATAGCAGCACTATCGTTCTCTGAGCCAGATATCGCATAATGCTGAGTAACCTTTGAAGAGGCGTAAGAGTTAGAAGACGCAAAGCCAATGTATGCAGAAGCATCGCCACCAGCTGTTGACTTACTTCCATAATGACCACCATGACCGCCAGCAACCTGCTCAAGTTCTTGTTCGTTAAGTTCAAACATTGTT